>DBAY01000065.1 GCA_002291925.1 Alphaproteobacteria bacterium UBA998
CGTATCCTCACGCCCCCCTCCCAGCCTCCCCCCTACTGGGGAGGGGCTTTTCCGTTATTCGAGGACAGGCGAAACGCCGACAGAGCGTTTCGCGAGTCAGCCATGAGCCAGCGGAGCGTCGCTTACTTACGGAGCGCAGCAGGCGCGTAGCAGGGGGAAAATTAAAAATACTAATGCACACTCACCGGCGAAAGGTTGAACTGCCGGGCGGAGAAATAGGCGGCTTCGGGGCTCTGGAACACGGCGAGCTGCATGCCGTCTTCGGTGCAGACTGCGTAACCCTTGGTGTCGCCCATCGGGATTTCGCGGATATAGGTCAGAAACGAGGCATCGGGCGGCACGGCCATAAGGGCTTCATTGCCATTCTGATTCAGCCCGTTGTCTGTCACCGCCATACACACTCCCTTGGGTTTATGTCGAGGCCTAATATACCATCGCGTGTAAAGGCGGTGTGTGAAACTTCGATGACAGTCCGTTTTTGTTCCCATGACAGTGGCCGTGACAAGACGGGCAAATTGGACTATCACAACGCCATTCTGACACTGTCATTGAGAGAACCCATGTCCAAGCATTTCGGAAAATCGAAACTCGTCAGCCGCCACACCACGCAGGGGCCGGAGCGCGCGCCGCATCGTTCGTACCTCTACGCGATGGGCCTGAACCGCGCCATGATCGACCAGCCGCTGGTCGGCGTGGTGACGACATGGAACGAGGCCGCGCCCTGCAACATCTCGCTGGCGCGTCAGGCGCAGGTGGTGAAGAAGGGTGTCTCCGCCGCCGGTGGCACGCCGCGCGAATTCACCACCATCACCGTCACGGACGGCATCGCGATGGGCCATCAGGGGATGAAATCCTCGCTGGTGTCGCGCGACATCATCACCGATTCGGTGGAGCTCACCATGCGCGGCCATTGCTATGATGCCCTCGTCGGGCTGGCGGGCTGCGACAAATCGCTCCCCGGCCTGATGATGGCGATGGTGCGCCTGAACGTGCCGAGCGTGTTCATGTATGGCGGCTCCATCCTGCCCGGCAAATACAAGGGGCAGGACATCACCGTGCAGGAATTGTTCGAAGCCGTCGGCAAGCACGCGGTGGGCGCGATGACGGACGAGGAGCTGGAGGAGATGGAGAAGGTGGCATGCCCCTCTGCGGGTTCGTGCGGCGGCCAGTTCACCGCCAACACCATGGCCTGCGTGGCGGAAGCCATCGGCCTCGCACTGCCCGGCTCCGGCGGCCTGCCGGCGCCCTATGAGGCGCGCGATGCCTTCGCCTTCGAATCCGGCGAGGCGGTGATGCATCTGCTCAAGGAGAAAATCCGCCCGCGCGACATCGTGACGCGCAAATCGCTCGAGAACGCGGCGGCGGTGGTCGCGGCCACCGGCGGCTCCACCAACACGGCGCTGCATTTGCCCGCCATCGCGCATGAGGCAGGCATCGATTTCGACCTGCATGCCGTCGGCGAAATCTTCAAGCGCACCCCCTACATCGCCGACCTGAAACCGGGCGGCAAATACAACGCCAAGGACCTGCACGAGGCGGGCGGCATCCAGATGATCATGCGCGTGCTGTTCGAGGGCGGCTACCTGCATGGCGACTGCCTGACCGTCACCGGCAAGACGGTGGCGCACAACCTCGCCAACGTGAAGTTCAATCCGCATCAGGTGGTGGTGCGCCCGCTCGACAACCCGTTCACCCAGACGGGTGGCGTGGTGACGCTGAAAGGCTCGCTGGCGCCGGAAGGGGCCATTGTGAAGGTGGCGGGCATGAAGAACCTGCAATTCCGTGGCCCGGCGCGCTGCTTCAACCGCGAAGAGGACGCCTTCGCCGCCGTCGAGGCGCGCAATTACAGGGAAGGCGAGGTGATCGTCATCCGCTACGAAGGCCCCAAGGGCGGCCCCGGCATGCGCGAGATGCTCGCCACCACGGCGGCACTCTACGGGCAGGGCACGGGCGACAAGGTGGCCCTCATCACCGACGGGCGCTTCTCCGGTGCCACGCGCGGCTTCTGCATCGGCCATGTCGGCCCGGAAGCGGCGGTCGGCGGCCCCATCGCGCTCATCAAGGACGGCGACATCATCCGCATCGACGCCGAGGCAGGCACCATCGAGCTGGAAGTTTCGCCTGAGGAGCTCGCCAAGCGCCGCGAAAGCTGGCAGCCGCGCGAAACCGATTACACCTCCGGCACCCTCTGGAAATACACCCAGACCGTCGGCCCAGCTGTCAACGGGGCGGTGACCCACCCCGGCGCCACCGCGGAAAAGCATGTATATGCAGATATTTAATAGCATTTTTACTTGGCTGTCATAAAAGCGTCATGCAAGAGGCGTAGGCTGTGCCGATAGATAGGGGCACGTCATGACGCAGCAGGGTGATCGTAATTTTGAGCGCAACATGCGAACGCTGGCCGAGCAGGTGGCCGAAGCCTGTCGTGGTTTGCGTACCCCGCCACTCGCGGCACCCACCATCCCCTTGCCTGACCGTGCAACGGCCGAACTGGCTCAGGCGCAGCAGCGCGAGGCGCGCGGGCGTCATCTGAATGCACAGAATATATTGGATAATGGCCGTGATGCGTATCACCTTGCTGCGCGTGATCCGTTGTTGTCACAAGAAGTTGCGCCGCGCGTGCGGGTGCTGAAGCCGGAAGGGATGCAGCGTGTGCTGGCCAGTGGCATGGTGCCGGATGCGGCCATCCAAAGCCTGAGCGGGGGACGCCTGCAAAACGTTGCGCAGGCCCAGGCCATGCTTTCACAAGGTGGGCAGCCCGCGCAATTGCTCACGCGGGATTTTTCCAACTTCATGGAGAGTTTCAGCCCGGCCAGAGAATTGCGGATGCCGCAAGCTCCAGCGGCCATCCAGCAGATTTGCACCGTGGTTGAGCCGCAGCATCCGCCTCGCACCCCCGCGGCGCCGCAAGGCGGCGGCTTCGGCCAGCCGCGCCCGTCCCGATAGATTGCCCATTTTAAAGTATACTGAGGAGAGAAAAGATGAGTCAGGATGAAAATGAAGCTGGAGGCGTTCAAGAAGCGCACTACAGGCGTAATCGTGGCGGTGGATTTTATTTTCAGTATGGGCCAGCGCCCCGCTATTACTCGCCTGCACCAAGATATTATGCTCCGGTGCCGCCCCCCTTACTCTACGCTCCGCCACCGCCACCACTATATTACGCACCTCCCCGCAGATCTTTTCTTTGCGAAGTACCCAATAACAATTTTGGCGGATACATTTACACACCTAATGGGCCTTTGCAGGATTTAAGGCCAACGGTACGCAGGCGCTGTTATGGAGAGGTGCCAGAGCAGGAGAGCAGTAATCGTCAGCTTGCCGATGGGGAGGCAGCGCCTTCGTTGCAACAATTGGCTAAATCCGCTGCTGTTTCCCTAGCTGAAAGCGGTGTGCGCTCTGTTCCTGAGGAGGCCGCCTCCGTGAATGCGTCGCTCCCTGATGCCCGGACGGCTGCTGTTCAGCGCGGCTAGCAAAGGCCCTAGCGCTGCTTGAACAGCCGCGGGTCGCGGAAGATGAACAGCTTGTTCTCCAGCGGCAGGCCGAAGCGGGCGTTGTTGAGGGAGACGTTGGTTTCCTGACCCGACGCATCCTTCACGATCATGTTGCGAAGCTGCAGAGGCGCGTCGGAGAACTCCAGCGTCAGCTCGCCCTCATCGGTTTTTTTCGCCTGGGTGAGGCGCAGCCGGATGATGCCGTCTTTTTCAAACAGATCCAGAATCTTGATAGCGTCCGAGCGCAGCTGGATGCGCTCCTGCGCGAGGAACCCGGCCAAGGTTTCATCCAGCGGGATATGGCTCATCTGATCGAGCTCATAATCATAATAGACGAGCGTGGTGCCGTTCGAGATCATCAGCACCGGCACGGGCGGTTCATACTGCCAGCGCATCTTGCCGGGCCGTTTCAGGAAGAAGCGTCCGGACGCCAGCGAGCCATCCGGCGCCACCTGCACGAATTCCGATTCAATGGTGGTCAGGCTGTTGAGGTAGTCCTCCACACGCGCCAGGGTGTCGGGTGCCGGGGCCGCCGCATGAGCGGGCAGCGAGAACATGACCAGGGCAAGCAGCAGGGATAGAGTGCGCATGGCTGACACCTATAGCGGTTTGCAGGGAAGGGCGCAATTGCGCTCGTCTTTCACCCGTGTCCATCTTTCCATCCCGTCATTCCGAACCGCAGGTGAGGAATCTTTATACAGGGATAGCCGCGATGTTCCCTGTATAAAGATTCCTCCTCGCGTTGCTCGTTCGGAATGATGGGGAAACTTTACCAACAAAAAAGCCCACTTGGTTTCAGGTGGGCTTTTTCAGAAAAATCCGTGTGGAGTGGCTTACGCCTGCGCGTCGCCTTCAGCGGCCGGGGCTTCCGCAGCCGGGGCAGCGGCAGCGGCAGCGGCTTCCGCGGCGGCGGCTTCGGCGGCGTCCTTGCGGGCCTGGGCGCGCGGGGGCAGCTTGCCGGAATTCGGCTTCGGCGTGTAGGCCGGCTTGGCAGTGATGATGCCATCCGCACGCAGGAAGCGGGCGACGGTTTCGCTGACCTGTGCGCCGGTGCTGACCCAGTGCTTCATGCGCTCGGCGTTGTATTTCAGGCGCTCGGGGTTGTTCTTGGCGAGCAGCGGGTTGTAGGTGCCCAGCTTCTCGATGAAGTTGCCGCTATCACGCGCTTCACGTGAATCGGTGACGATGATGCGGTAGAAGGGGCGCTTCTTGGTGCCGCCGCGGGCCATGCGAATGGTGGTTGCCATAGTGTCTATGCCTGTTTTTTCTGCAAAAATTCGTTCAGGGGCGCGATATAAAGCATAGTTTCCAAGCGAAATCCAGCGAAAATTGCGGCCCCGGACAGTCACAGAATCTTCACGCTTCTGGGCGCTTGTTTCTGCTAATTCTCCGTCCAACTAAGTTTTGTAGGAGTATGTTATGACGGTTTATCAATCGCCGGGAATCTATGGCAGACGGTTTTTTGACATTCTATCCCAATACCAGTGGCAAGATTCCGCAGAGGGAAAAAAGACGATTATCAAACAGGAAGATATCCAGCCGCTGGAGGAGCTTTTTGCCTTGGATCGCGCGGTGAAGAATATGGTCGTCAGCTTTGACAAATTCTCAGACCACGGACCGGTATTGACGGTCACGCCTTATCTTTTGGAGCATCTGGGGCTGAATACGGATAGCTTTACGGCCAGGCTCAATAGAACGAGAGCTGAGCACGGACTGAAGCCGGTAGAAGGCTACAATATGATTGGCTAGCCTTCATTGCCTACCGCATCCCCTGAAACAGCTGGGCCATGCCGCCGCGGGTCATGCCTTTTTTGCCCATCTTTTTCAAGCGCTTCATCATGGTTTCCATCTGCTGATGCTGTTTCAGTAGTTTGTTGATCTCCTGCACCGAGGTGCCCGCCCCGGCCGCGATGCGCGTCTTGCGGGAGGCGTTGAGGAGCTTGGGGAACTGCCGCTCCTGTGGGGTCATGGAGAGGATGATGGCTTCCTGCTTCTTGAAGCCGCCCTCCAGATCGACGCCGTCCAGCTTGTCCTGCAGCTGGCCCATGCCGGGCAGCATGCTCATGAGAGAGCCCATGCCGCCCATCTTCTTCATATTGCGTAGCTGGGAGAGCAGGTCGTTCAGGTCGAACTTGCCATCCATCATGCGCTTGGCCGTGGCTTCAGCCTCTTTCTGATCCATCGTTTCAGCTGCGCGTTCAACCAGTGAAACGACGTCGCCCATATCAAGAATACGGCCCGCGATGCGCAGCGGATGGAACGGATCCAGCTGCTCCAGCTTCTCGCCCGTGCCCATGAACTTGATGGGCTGGCCGGTCACCTGACGCATGGAGAGGGCCGCCCCGCCGCGTGCGTCGCCGTCGATGCGGGTGAGGATGATGCCGGTGATGCCGATGGTTTCATGGAACTGGCGGGCGATGTTCACCGCGTCCTGACCGGTGAGGGAATCCGCCACCAGCAACGTTTCGATGGGGCGGGCGAGGTCTTTCACCTCCCGCAATTCGGCCATCAATTCTTCGTCGACATGCAGGCGGCCTGCCGTATCGAGCAGCAGCACATCGAAGCCGCCGATCTTGGCCTCATGCAGGGCCCGCTTGGTGATCTCCACCGGCGGCTGGCCGGGCACAATCGGCAGGCTCTCGACGCCGGCCTGTCTCGCCACCACGGCGAGCTGCTCCTGGGCGGCGGGGCGCTGTACGTCGAGCGAGGCGACCAGCACTTTCTTGTTCTGTTTTGTCCGCAGGCGCAGGGCGAGTTTGCCCATGCTGGTGGTTTTTCCGGAGCCCTGCAGGCCCGCCATCAGCACCACGGCGGGCGGGTTCATGGCGAGGTTCAGCTGCTGCGTCTCCGAGCCAAGCAGCTCGGCGAGGTGGTCATGCACCAGCTTGATGACCATCTGCGCCGGGGAGACGCTCTCGATGATCTTCGCGCCAACCGCCTTTTCCTTCAGCGAATTGACGAATTCCTTCACCACCGGCAGCGCCACGTCGGCCTCCAGCAGGGCTACGCGCACCTCGCGCATGACGCTGCCTATGTCCTCCTCGGTCAGCGCGCCCTTGCGCCGCAGGCCGGAGAATATGGAAGAGAGGCGTTTATTGAGGCAGTCGAACATGGGTGGAATACGGGAATGCGGGAATACGGGAATCAGGAATAAGGGAATTTTGGTTATTGGAAAAGAAGAAATCCGCCATTTTTTGTCATTCCAGCCTGCGCTGGAATGACAAGCGTATGAAAAATGATTTTCCAGATTCCCGTATTCCCGCATTCCCGTATTCCTCTCTCCATTTCCCTTGCCCGAAACAGGCGAATTCCATAGATTACCGCACGCAAACCTCAGGAAACCCACCATGAGCAAGGCGCATCCCGCCGCTTCGCCCGCCAAAGACATCGCCACGCTTTCCTTCGAAGACGCATTGAAGGAGCTGGAGGACATCGTCAAACGCTTGGAGGGCGGCAAGAGCACGCTCAACGAGTCCATTGCCGATTACGAGCGCGGCACCTTGCTGAAACAGCATTGCGAGCAACAACTGGAAGCGGCGCGGCTGAAGGTGGAAAAACTCATTCCCCAGCCGGATGGCACTATGAAAACGGAGCATTTTGACCATGGCTAGTCTGCAGACCACCGCGGTGAACGACATGCAGGAGGCACTCGCGGACGTCTCCGAGTCCCTCGAGCGCATGATGGAGCAGCTGCTGCCGCAGCCGGAGGGTGTTTCATCCAACATCATCTCGCTGAAGGACCGCAACGCCTCGGCTGAGCGCTCCCCCGTGGGCGGCGAGGCGAAGGTGATGGAGGCCATGCGCTATTCCACGCTGGGCGGCGGCAAACGCCTGCGTCCGTTCCTCGTGGTGAATTCGGCCTGCCTGTTCGGCGTGTCGCGCGAGGCATCGCTGATGACCGCTTCGGCCATCGAGTTCATCCATACCTACTCGCTCATCCATGACGATCTGCCCGCGATGGACAATGACGATCTGCGCCGGGGCAAGCCGAGCTGCCACAAGGCATTCGGCGAGGCAGCGGCGATTCTGGCCGGTGACGCGCTACAGGCGCTGGCCTTCCAGGTGCTGGCCGACCCGTCGGTGCATCCGGACGCGGCGGTGCGCTGCGAGCTGGTGACCGCCGTCGCCAAGGCCGCCAGCTGCCGTGGCCTGGTCGGTGGCCAGATGCTTGATCTGGAAGCCGAGAACAAGGAACTTTCCGTGGATGAGATCATCCGCCTGCAGCGCCTGAAGACGGGTGAGCTGTTCGCCATCTCCTGCGAAGCCGGGGCCATCCTCGGCAAGGGCGCGCAGCCGCTACGCCTGGCGCTGCGCCGCTATGCCAACGACATGGGCCTCGCCTTCCAGATTACCGATGATTTGCTCGACGCCGAAGGCACCCGCGAGGAAGCCGGCAAGGCCGTCATGAAAGACAGCGAGCGCGGCAAGGCTACGCTGGTGCAGGCGCTGGGCATCGAGCGCGCCCGCGAGCAGGCACAGATTCTGGCCCGTCAGGCCATCCGTCACCTCGATGTGTTCGACAAGAAGGCAGGCCACCTCCGCACACTGGCGGAATACGTCGTCACCCGCCGCAGCTAAGGCATTCACGCATCTGGCACCTGCAAACGGCGTGATGCTGCACTCCGCTGCTCACGTAGCTCGTGTACGCTGCGCGGCGGTGCTCGCATCACGCCGTTTTCGACAGCCATCTGCATGAACGCAAAAAGGGCAGCGCCCAACTCGCCGCCCCCTCCCGAAGGAATGCGTTTCCGCGCTAGGCGAAAATGCTGACGATGGTCTGCGCCACCTGAGCGTTGACCTCTTTTTTCACGCTGAGCTGGGAACCGGACTGGGCGTTTTGCTGCGCCACCTGTTTCTGCCGGTTATAGGTCAGCGCCATGTTGTCGGCCAGTGGCCGTGGCGTGTAACTGTTTGCGGATGATACCTTCATGCTCTCCTCCTTGTGCTACATGCAAAACCAGAATAGGCAATAATAGTTAACATAAATTTACGAATTAATGGCATTTTAACTACCTTTTCGCGATCGCAAAAAAGGGGCCGTTTTTTATCCCGCAATGGTTATCGTACGCTCCGATGGCTTCCCAACTGATCGTTTACAGCAACAAGCCCCCCGTGATACGCGACGCCAAAAGCCGCCGCTGGTTGCCAAACCTCTCCGGCGGGGCCGTGCGGGTGATATTGGGCTCGCCGATTTCGGCCTGGGTGGGGCCGGGCCGGGTGCTGTCGGACGAGGCCTATGCGGCCTTGCCGATTGAGGAACGCTTTCCCAGACATTTCACCACCATTCAAAGCGAAGGCCGACACGTCCGCGTGTTCACCTTCCCGGTGCCGAAATCGCTGCACAAGGCCCATTATGAGTTGTTTTCCAACCGCTTTTTGTGGCCGCTGCACCATTCCACCGATCCGCGCATCTTTCGCCATCCGCTGAAGGCGCTCAGGCAGGTAAAGGAGTCCGCAGTACATCTTTTTCCGCTGAAAGAACCGCAGTTGGAGCGCGCATTCAAAGCCTACTGCGACTTCAACGCGATCGCCACCGCTTATCTTCGTCACCTGAAGCGCCACGGTATCTTTCATTCTGAAGACCGGTTATGGGTGCACGATTACCAATGCCTTGGTGTTGGCGAGCGCTGCTTCGAAGAGCGTATTTTTTCCTATCACATCCCCTTTCCCGCCATGGACTATTTGCAGAAAGCCCAACTGCGCGGTGCAGACGGGGAGGGGCGGGTGCCACTGTTGCAAACCAACTGTTTCATCGAATACGTGCGCATGCTCTCGCGCTACGGACTCATCACCTTTCAGCGGCCTGTGGACCAGCAGAATTTCTTCGAACTCATCGCCCGGTTGGATCCGGACATTCTACTGGAAAGCCCTGTGACCTATGACGATCCGAAGCCAGAATCTTCCGAGGCGCTGCCCCCACTGGGTATCACCTCGCTGACGCCGCTACGGGCATTCGGACGCATCTTCGCCACCATGAACTTGCCGGTCGGCACCAGTCAGGAGACCAATCTGCGCGAGGCCATCGCTTTTGAGCACCGCCTGACTCTGACAGAACTTACGGCGGAGCGACTGGCGCTGTCCGGCATCGCCACAGGCGCGCGCAGGCAGGTGACTATTGAGGAGTTGCTTGGGCCGCTATTGCGAGGCAGGCGTCAGGGCCAGCAGATTTTCCTGAGTGTCCATCGCAATGACTACACCAAATGCACGATGGAAAAGCTGATGGCGGCAGAGCGGTTTCTTCAGCGTACGCCTGAGGCGCTCGGCACGGCGCATTTCCTCTTCTTTCTTGAACCCACGCGCCAGAGCATCGAAGACTACCAGACCTACGAGGAGGAAGTGCTGGCCTATGCTTCCCGGCTGCGGCTGCGCTATGGGGACAGCGTCCTCGTCATTCCACAGGCTATCGATCACCGTGAGGTCATGGGCCTGCTGCGTCAGCCCAACGTGGTGGCGCTGCTCGGCGTCGGCCAGCGCGACGGTCACGACCTCACCCTGCGCGAAGCCGCCGACGCACAGGCGGACCGCCGAAATGCGCGGCTTGCGGTTGTTACCACCTCCGGCACGGGTGCGTCGGATTTGCTTTTTTGTGACGAGGAGGGGGCATTCGTACTGGAGCACGGTATTTCACGCGAGGAACTGGTCGAACAGATCGCCGATGTCTGTGCGCATATCTACCAGTTCAACCGTTCCGGTCCCCCCCAGAAAGCCGAACTGCGCCAGCGCTATCGAAATATGAGCGCTATTTCAGCCTTTTACAGTGCTGAATATTTCGGTGGGGCCATTGCCCGCGCTTCTGCATTCCTGCAGGAATTATGCCCCCATCGCCAAGTGGCGACTTCATAAGAAATCCATGCGAAACGACTCAGGATTTATAAAAAAATTCCAGGCTTTTCGCGCTATATGAAGATTTCATTACATACATGATCATTAAGGTTTGTTAATCGGACAACCTCTCTATTATACGCATCATCAATTTGGCCCCTTTACCTGAAAAGCCATCATGGAAAATTTGTCTCCGCGAAAAGAGATTATCTTTGCAGCTTCTGAAGTTGTGCCTTTCAGCAAAACAGGCGGCTTGGCCGATGCCTCGGGTGAGTTGGCGACATCCATGGCCAAGCGGGGGAACGATGTGCTGGTCGTTTCGCCCATGTATAGGGAGACATTAAAGAAAATCAAAGACATGGAGCTTGAGAAGATCTCTACTTCCCCTATCAGCTTCACCTTTGATGGCGCCGAAGAGACTATCAACGTTTCCCTTTACCGTCTCTCCAAAGAAGATCCCGTTTTCTACGCCTTCATCGAACATGAGGATTTCCTTCATTCCGCGCGCGGCTACGATGACGGCAACGTTAAGCGATTTGCCCTTTTCAATAAAGCGTTCGCAAAGGCTAGCGTGGCCAGTGGATTTTCGCACCCGGACATCATTCACGTCCATGACTGGCACATGGGGTACATCCCACTTCTGCTGAAAGAAAAAATCGATTTGCCCAAGGTGAAGGATGTACAGGGCAACGAACAGGATTTTGGGGCACAGGCTAAAACGGTCTTCACCATTCACAATGCCGGCCATGACGGAAAAGCGGATATCCGCAGCGTTCTCAAATGGATGAACCTGCCTGAAAAGCTCGCGGCTACGCCTTTCAACTGCAACGGCTATGCCAACGCGCTGACCGCCGGAGCCGGCTTTGCCGATCACGTGACGACGGTAAGCCCCTCCCACGCCACGGAATTACGCAATCGCTGGAGCGCGTCCGACAATTCCGTGGGAACCCTGTATCCCATCAAGGGGATTGTGAACGGAATTACCGATGAATGGGACCCCGCGTCGGCGAAAAATACGTTCCATCCCCGCTTCGATGCCAATAATCTGGACGGCAAACGGGAGACCAAGCGCCAGCTTTGTGAAGAGTTCGGGATGGACCCGAACCGCCCGCTCATGGGCCTGGTCAGCCGGCTGACGAGTGAGCAGAAAGGCATCGACGTTTTCATCAAGTCGGTCGATCGCCTGGTGGAGCAGGGCTGGAACATCGTCGTCGCCGGTATGGGTGATCCGGAGCTGGAGTATGAGCTGCAAAACGCTGAAGCGAAGCATCCCAAGAACGTCAAGTTTCTGAGAGGCTATTCGGAACAGGCGCGGACGCACAAGATCATTGCCGGCAGTGATGCCTTCGCCATTCCCAGCCGCTATGAACCCTGCGGTATTACCCAGCTTCAGTCCATGGCGGTTGGCACGTTGCCGATTGCCACGAAAACGGGCGGCCTGAGAGATACCATCAAGCAGCACGAAACGGGATTCCTGTTTGATCCGGTCATGACGTCCAAGGGGCCGTCCGTACGCTCTGAGGACTTTGTTGCGGCGGCCAAACGCGCGATTGATACCTACACCAACCATCCGGATGAATGGCACAAGATGAAGGTCCAGGCCATGCGTCAGGATTTTTCATGGACCGCCAGCGCCGAGAAGTACGATCAACTCTACGGGGCCTCCCTTGCGAAGGCCAGAGATGCACAAAAGGACGCAAATAGACCTGCATCTTCTTGGGGTGAGAGATTTCTTGCTCATAAGAGAAAGAATTACCCCAATAAGCATCATGTTCGCGGATTGGCCTGCTACAATCTGTATCCCCGTAATTATACCTCCCTCTCGCACATGGCCGAGGACATCCCGCGTATTGCAGGGCTGGGTTTCAACGCGGTGTGGATCAATCCGCTCTGCGAGGTCGGTAATGTGGCACAACCCGACTGGGAAGCGTTTAATCGCAATCAGGCTAGAGCCCATGGGAAGGCGCCGCTTCCTGATCCGAAAAAGGATTCGAAGAAAACTCGCAGCCTTTACGCTACCTACGACGCATTTGAGATCAACCCCGAGTTTGCCGATGACAAAAACAATCCTACGAACAATGAGAATAATCTCTCTTCGTTGAAGAAACTTACAAAAACGATTGCCGCCAAGGGCATGATCCCGATGTGCGACATCGCTTTCTCGCATATGTCCCTTGATTCGCCGATGGTGAAAGATGGGATTCTGACACTGTCAGGGGGTAAAAAGGTTAACTCTTACTCCTGGTTCAAGCGTTACAAGAACGGTGCGATGGCAAACCAGCCAATGCGTCAAGGTGTCGACAGCAATGGCCTGATTGAGCAAGACCAAGAAAATCCAGGTGAACCCAATAGAAAGATGGTGTGGGCGGACATCGCGTTGTTCGATTACGATAATCCAAAAGTGCGCCAAGAGATTATTGACGAGTTCTGGAAACCCTACATGGATTTTCTGATCGACCAGGGCTTTGAGGGAATTCGCGTGGACTCCGTTGCCCAGAATCATCCAGATGTGTTGGATGAGGTGCTGGGCTATTTCAAGCAGAAGCTCTCTGAAAAGACTAATAAGCGTATTCTGCCGCAGGACGTTGTCATTCTCGGTGAAACACTCGGCCAGAACATTGAGAACTATGCCGAGAAAACCAATGAGATTACTCACAGTTACAGCAGTACGTACTGGATGCCTACCAATGGCATCGAGAGCGATGGGAGTGTTTTGCCTAGGAGCGGACGTGTACCCTGCCAGAAATTCTGGGAGGAGCACCGGTTGCTGAATCACAACCCCGCGACGGACGAAATGGGTAATCTGCATATGAATTTGAATACGGAGCCCAGTCCTTCAGGCCTTCGTACCAACAGGAAAAGCCTTGTTGGCGGGCCGGTGGGCAATGCGGGATCGGTGGATGAGCCAAATATCGTTGACCATTTTGTCATGGAACCCGACAAATACACGGTTTCGCGCAGCGAATTTGAGGCACCCGGAAACCACAAGGCATTTCTTGATTTTGAGAAAGGACAGGTTTTGCTACCAGGTAATCCGCCTCGCGTTGTGACCAACGACCATCCGCTCAACCATTTCAATTGCGACGCGGCAGAAACCGCGTTGCGCGAGAAAATGGCGCAAAGCATGCTGCTTGCCCCGGGTGGCCATTTTCTGTTCGGGGGGGATGAATTCATGCAGGTCGGCCCCCGCTCGGTGTTTGCCGAACATTGCAAGGCACAGAAAATTCCAGGGGTCGATCTCAGCGATTATGTGCGCGACATCAACCGTATTGTGAGGCGCCTCTCCGCCCCCCACCTTGGGTACTGGGCCGTCCGGCAGTCCGTGGATCGCGATGACAATCTTGTGGTGATCGAACGCCACCAGACGGAAGGCTACAAGGGTGTGACGGACGTAATCCTCATGTCGACGGAGCCAGGCACGGTTAAGAAGAAAGTCCTCGACGAAGCGGAGTTGGAGAAGATCGCCAGCGAAATTAGTGTCGAGAAGAAGAAGAAATTGGGCGAAACCTTCCCAACCCACCCCACGGTGATGGAGTTGGCGAAAGCGATTTACCTCATGAAAAACGCTGATGAGTCGCACGAGCCAGACCGGTTTCGCGTGCATTGCGACAGCCGCATTGAGCTAAGTCGTGCACTGGAGCAGAAAGTCCGTCGTGAACTGAGCATTGATCAGACACGGCAGGTAGCCTGATCGCGCGAAACAAAAAGGGGCGACGCTCACCAGCGTCGCCCCTTTTTTATGTTTGGTTGCGGGCGAAAGCGCCTTGTTTTATCAACCAGCAGCGCGCACAGGCTCGCTGGCGGCAACGGCACGCGTTTCCATTGGCTGGGCGGCTCCCACCACAGTGCCGGGTACTTCAGGCGCAGCGAACGCCGCAGAGGAAGCGACCTGGGCCTCAGGCACCGGCGTTTCCATGCCTTTCATCACGGCAGCCCAGGGGCTTTTGCTGATCGCGTCGATCTTGGCGTGGATACGCTTGGCCAGATCGTCGGAGCGCACATGGACAAAATCCTTGGACGCCGAGAGGTATTCGGCGGATTTTTGAATGGCGGCCTCGCGCTGCTCAGGCGCGATTTCCAGCACCATGGTGGCAACCTGCGCCGCCAGTTCGCTGTATTTCTGGTCCGGCGTGGCCTCGCGGTTTTTCAACGCCACGGCCTGGAAGGCGCTGGAGAGCGTCCAAGCACCGGCCTTCACCGCCGCCAGAATCCAGCCGCGGGGATATTTCTGTACCTCTTCCAGTTCCTGCAGGAGCAGTTTTCGCTCGGCCAGCAAGCCCTTGAGGGCTTCGTTATGCCTGACCGTCGATTCGATGGTTTTGACTTTCGAAAGGCATTCCTCCATTGAGGGGATCGAGTGCGAGGCAACAGAAAGTTGCTCCTTCAAAGCCTGGCTGCCCGGAATTTTCTCCAGCATGCCCGTCAGCTTCTTCCAATTTTCGTCGAGCCGTTGCATATGGCCCGCCTCATGGAGTGCGGCCTCGTATGCCTTTTTCCATGCTTTATGCTCTTTTGAACCCTCCTGCACCCCCTCTGGCATGGGCGGGAGCGGCACCACATCCTTGCTCTGGCGCTGGAAATACCGCTCGCGAATCTTGTACGCATCGTAGTTGGTGGCAATGTTGTCGAGGAGGAAAATAGAGCCTTGGAATGCCAGCGGCGCGCGGGAAATCAGATCCTTGGCACTGCCGAGCAAGCCCTTGGGCTTGCCTTCCCGGCGCTGCTTTTCGGCCTCGATCTGCTCTTTATCCTTCTCATCGACGAACGAGGCGACGCCTGCGCCTGCCAGATTGATCCCGCCATGCGCGGCGCGGCCGAGGCCCATCATGACGCCTTCGCGCTTGGCGAGGTCATAGCCGGATTTCAGCATCGAGAAATTGCCGCCGACGCCGATCAGGTTGGCTGCCAGAATCGAATTCGCCCTGAACGCATCATGCCCTTTTTGCAGCATATTGCGCTGCCGGTAGGCCTCGAGGGGCGTCAGGCTGCTTGATGCTGAGAACGCAAGGCCCTCATGGGCCAGATGCTCGCGCAGGCCCGCGCAAAGCTTGGCGATTTTCTCTTCGTGGCCGCTGCCATAGACCGCAAGGATGCCCGCCGATGTGCCGTACTGGATACCGGCCATGACGCGCTCTTTCTCGTGCGCAATCTGGCCCGAGCGAATAAGCGCTGCGTGACCCAGCATGCCGAGCGCACCGGCGATATTGGTGCCATTTTCACGAATTTTCTGAAAAATTCCACCTTTTTTGCCCTCTTCATTGACGATTTCCTTCTGCCCGGGGCCGTGGGTGAGGGATTGACGCGACAGTGTGGCAAGCAGAGATTCTTCACTGCCATAGCCCACCACTTTCAGGACCGTGCTGTCGCCCTTGGTATCCAGATAGCTTGAAATACCATTGTCGCTCAATGATTTGCGCAGATCGGCCAGCTGTTCCGGCCGAGCGCTGGCAGATACGTGGATGGCCGCTTCGGGATTGCCGCTGAGATTGGTTGAGAAATCCAGGGCGTTTATCGCGGAATCTTGCCATGTGTAGCGTGAAATCATTGTCAAAACCTTATATTCTTTGAGCTTTCTGTATACCACCCGTCTGTGAAAGTTTAATGACAAAGGCCTTGGTTTCTCGTAAAAAATCCCATCCTCTGAATGCTAGTTAACAAATCGTTAAGACATTGAAAGGCGATGGAAAGTAGGCTTATGATGAACGAATGGTGGCGCGGTGGGGTGATTTATCAGGTCTATCCGCGCAGCTTTCTGGATACGAATGGCGACGGCATCGGCGACCTCAATGGCGTGACGCAAAAGCTCGATTACATCGCCTCGCTGGGGGTGGATGCCGTCTGGATTTCGCCCTTTTTCGCCTCTCCCATGAAGGATTTTGGCTATGACGTCTCCGATTACCGCGATATTGCGCCGATGTTCGGCACGCTGGCGGATTTCGATGCGCTGATCGCCAAGGCGCGCGCGCTCGGGCTGAAGGTGATGGTCGACCTGGTGCTCAGCCATACCTCCGACCAGCACCCATGGTTTATTGAAAGCCGCAGCAGCCGCGACAATCCCAAGGCTGACTGGTATGTCTGGGCGGAGCCTAAGAATGACGGAACGCCCCCCAATAACTGGCTGTCCGTCTTCGGTGGCAGCGCGTGGGAATGGGACACCAAGCGGCGCCAGTATTACCTGCACAATTTCCTGAGCTATCAACCCGACCTGAACTACCATAATCCGGAAGTGCGCGCCGCCATTCTCGATGCTGCGAAATTCTGGCTGGATCGCGGTGTGCAGGGATTCCGCCTCGATGCGGTGAACTTCTGCTTCCACGACAAGAACTTGCGAGATAACCCGCCGCATGATGGGCCTTGCCAGGAGAACGTACCGGAATCCAATCCTTATGCCATGCAGAAGCATTTGTACGATATCACCCAGCCAGAGAATCTAAGTTTGCTCGAGGATTTCCGGCGCCTGCTGGATCAGTATCCCGGCGCTGCGGCGGTTGGCGAGGTAGGCGCGGCCGATACGCATCTGCTCATACCGCAATACACGGTGGCCAATCGTCGCCTGCACATGGTCTACACCTTCCGCTTTCTCAACGATAATTTTAGCCCAGCCTATTTCCGCGAGTATATCGAACAGCTGGAAGAGCATCTGGCGGATGGCTGGGCGTGTTTTGCGTTCAGCAACCACGATGTGAAACGTGCCGTCCAACGCTGGAACGTGCGTCATCCCGACCATCAGGAAGCCTTTGCCGCCATGCTGCTGGCGTTGCTTGGGTCGCTGCGCGGCTCGCTTTGCATCTATCAGGGCGAGGAGCTCGGGCTCGAGGAAGCCGACATTCCTTTCGAGAAGCTTCAAGACCCCTACGGCATACGTTTCTGGCCGGAGTTCAAGGGCCGCGACGGTTGCCGCACCCCCATGCCGTGGCAACACGGCGCCGCGCAGGCGGGCTTCACCAGCGGTGAGCCGTGGTTGCCCCTTCCCGAGTCCCACAAGGAACGCGCCGTGGATGTGCAGGAGGCTGACAAGGCTTCGTTGCTGCATCTCTATCGCCGTTTCCTCGCCTGGCGGCGTTCGCATGCGGCGCTGGTGCTGGGAAGCATCCAGTTCGTGGATGTGCCGGAGGGCATACTCGCCTTCAAGCGGCAAACGGAAGATGAGCATCTGCTCTGCGTATTCAATCTTAGCCCCGAATCCCGCACCTGCACGCTACAGGATAACGTTGCGCCGCTGACGGATGCACCTGTGCTGCGGGCGGAGTGGTCCGCGCCCACGCTTACCCTGCCGCCCTACGGCGTGTTCTTCGGCCATCTGGGACGCTGAAACCGCCTCAGTGCGACGGCGCGCTGACGGCCTCGCTGGCACTGGAAGTGCCCTCTATCCGGCAGGCGAGCAAAGCGGCGACGAGCACGCTGGCGGCCCCGCAGGCCAGCACGCGATGTGGCTGCCCACCAAACACGTGATCCAGCAACAGTCCAGCCCCCAGTGCCACGATGACTTGCGGAATCACGATAAACAGGTTGAAGATGCCCATGAACACCCCCGTCTTACCGGGGGGCAGGGCATCGGCCAGCATTGCGTAGGGCATGGCGAGGATGGACGCCCAGGCAATGCCGATGCCAGCCATGCTGAGGATCAGCATCTGTGGGTTGGTAATGAAGGATGCCCCCAGCAGCCCGGCACCGCCCAGCACAAGGCTCACGACATGGATTCTGCGCGCGCTGACGCGGCGGGTGAGGGGGATGAAGGCCAGCGCGGCGGCCAGCGCCACGCCGTTATAGACGGAGAAGCACACGCCGCCCCATTCCGCCGCCTGCAGATATTCCGGGGTGTTCGCTTCCAGCGCGTGGAACGCATTGCGCGCGATGGTCGGGGTGAAATATGTCCACATGCTGAACAACCCGGCCCAAGTGAATAGCTGCACCCACGCCAGCTGCCGCATACGCTGGGGCATCGCGGAGAGATTGCCCAGAATCTCCAGCGCCCCTTTGCGCAAATCTATCCAGAGCGATCCCTTGGCATGGCTGGCAGACGGAAGCTGCTCTGGCGGCTGCTCCTGCGTTCCGCGCACCGTCACCAGCACGCACGCTACCATGACGAGCGCGCCGATATAGAAGGACCAGGTGACGGAGGCAGGAATATGGCCCGCGGCGCCCGCATCGTCCGTCACCCCGAAGAAATGGGTCAGAATCCACGGCATGGCCGAGGAGAGCACCGCGCCGATTCCTATCAGCACGGTTTGCACGGTGAAACCCAGTGTGCGCTGCGCTTTTGGCAGCATGTCCGATACAAAACTGCGGAATGGCTGCATGGAGACGTTGATCGCCCCATCGAGCACCCACAGAAGCATCACCGCCATCCACAAGGCGGAGGCATTGGGCATGGCCAGCAAGGCCAGCGAGGAGAGGAGGGTGCCAAAGAGGATATAAGGTTTGCGCCGTCCGAACCGGTTCCAGGTGCGGTCGCTCATATGGCCTACAATCGGGTGGACGAGCAGCCCGGTAAGCGGGGCGGCAATCCAGAGGATGGCGAGCTCACTCTCCTTGGCGCCGAGCATGGTGTAGATGGCCGACATGTTCGCCATCTGCAGGCCCCAGCCGAACTGGATGCCCATGAATCCGAAACTGATAATCCAGACGTGCCACGCGGATGCTGATTTCGTCATCGTTCCCGATCCCTTCGCAAAATAGATGCGGCAAAACATACGGTAACTTATGCATCAGCGTCCAGCGTTTCCCATATGCCGGGGAACAGGGCGGTTGCGCGGGCATGGTCAGCGTGTTAGCTGAGCCGATGGCCAAAATCCGACTCGATCAGTTGCTCGTGGAGCGCGGTATGGTGCCGACGCGCACCAAGGCGCAGGCGCTCATCATGGCGGGCAAGGTGATGCTCTGCACGCAGCGCCTCACCAAGCCCGGCCACATGCTGCCGGAGGATGCCGAGATAGTGCTGGAGGGCGAGGAGCATCCATGGGTGTCGCGCGGGGGCATGAAGCTGGCGCACGCGCTGGCGCATTTTGGGCTGAGCCCCGCAGGAAAAATCTGTCTCGATGTGGGCTCTTCCACCGGCGGTTTCACGGATGTGCTGCTGCACCATGGCGCCGCGAAAGTATACGCGGTGGATGTGGGCCACGGGCAGCTCGACTGGAAACTGCGCAACGACCCGCGCGTCGTCTCGCTGGAGAAGACCAATGCGCGCTATCTTACCCACACGCATGTGCCGGAGCCCGTTGACTGGCTGGTCTGTGATGCGAGCTTCATCAGCCTGAAAACCGTCCTGCCTGCACCGATGACACTTTGTGCGCCGGGGGCGGTGATGGTGACGCTTATCAAACCGCAGTTCGAGGCGGGCAAGGCGGAGGTGGACAAGGGCGAGGGCGTTATCCGCGCCCCAGCGCTGCATCAGGCCATCTGCGACGATATCCGGCAATGGTTACCCTCGCAGGGCTGGGCGGTGGACGGCATCGCCGAAAGCCCCATCACCGGGCCGAAGGGGAATAAGGAGTTTCTCCTCGCTGCCCGGCGTTCATAATTCCTGCGCCAGTCATGGCAACTCCGGCACATAACCGCACCCGTTATCCTATTCAGTCTCGGCGTGGTCCAATGGTATTATCGCCGCAGCAGGCTTGCCTTGGCGGGCGGCATTTCCTAATCTCCCGATATACGTATCATCCGGCGCGGAGCGGCGTTTGCAAGATTTTTCCGAGTGGGTGTTGCTCGAGGCTTTCCGCTCCGTCTGGGTGCCGGGCATGCGCGAGATCACGCTGCCGGCGATGGTGTGGTTTAATGCCGGCTCCCCGCTGCATTACCTGCCGCTCGCCATGCTGGGGGCCGCGGCGGGGGGCGGGGTCGTTTATACGCTAGGCCGGCTGATGGCGAAAGGCTTCGCCCTCATGCGTCCCGGGGGTATCGCCGCCTTGCCGAACAAGAAAATTGCCCGTCTTGGCCGTGTTTTCGGGCTGCCCGTGCTGGCGCTCTATGCCTTGCTGCCGTTAGGGCATTTGCTGCTTTTCGGTGCAGGCTTCCTGAAGTTGCCGCCATGGCTTGTACTGCTGGCCGCGGCGCTGGGGCGTGGCCTTTACTACTTTTTACGCGGGTATTGAGCGCCTATTTTTACGTGCTGCGTAACGGATTCGAATTACGGCCTACCGGATTTTCAATCCGAGGCATGGGGACGGGTTGCATCGGTTGGCCGGGAGAGGCGGGCTGGGGCGCAAATGGGCCCATGCAAACGCCATGTTCCACGCACAATCTCCTGAAATCGGGCTGCTCCGGGATTGAACGGGGGTCGATGGTTGTGCCTTGCGAGGGGGCTGCAGGTTGCCCCTGATATTGCGGGGCGTGCTGGTAAACCGGCGGAGCCAGGTCGTCAGCCTGGGGATTGGAAGGGGTTTGGGATGGGCGGCGGCGGTCGGACATGGTTTTCTCTCAATCTATCCCTTCATGGTAAACGAAAATTCTTAACAAAGTGATGTCGTTGCATGAAGATTT
Organism: Alphaproteobacteria bacterium UBA998; assembly: GCA_002291925.1. Lineage (GTDB taxonomy): Bacteria > Pseudomonadota > Alphaproteobacteria > Rickettsiales > UBA998 > UBA998. The sequence continues at coordinate 20,796 of DBAY01000065.1, forward strand.
CATGACAGGCCCTTTCACGCCGGGCCTTGTTAACTCATGTTAACATAATTGTGGATATAATAAACTGACTAACCTTCAAAAAGGCCACGCATGAGCACCCCTTTCGAACGGCTGAGCACGCAGCAGAAAATCATGGTGAACGACTTGATTATCAACGGGTTTCGCGATAACCCGGCCCAACTTGAGCGCTACAGTCAGGCCATGCGGGCCGAGCGCGGCGTCGATGCGGCCTCAGACCGTTTCCAATCCATGCTGGACGAACAGCGCAACCAGATGGCGGTCGATGTACAGCAAGGCAACCTGCGTCTGCCTAATTTCCGCGATACCCCGTTCGGGCGCAATTCTATCCCGGATGGTGAGGATCTCGCGCGTGGACGGGGGGTGCTGCGTAAGTTGAGGGATTATATGGCCAACAATAGCCAGAGAACCCGATTCGATTTTTCACAGCAGAATATGTCCGACGCTTTGGTCCACCTAAAAAGAGGCCATGGTTACGAAGCGGAAGGCATCAACCCGTTGCCGCAGCGTGCCAATGCAGCATCCCCCCAGCCCCCGGCCGGGCTGACGCCAGAGACACTGGATCTTTGCCGTAGCCTGGGCCATCAGGCGCAGGCGGCGCACATGGCGGGAGACCGCGAAGGTGCGAATGCCCTAACGATGGAAGCGAGCCGCGCCAACTGTCCCACACCCTCAGGGCGCGGACGCTAGCGCCTCAGGCAGCTTTCGTACGCCGGGGCTTGCGGGTGGGCTCCGCCTTGACTTCGGACGCGGGCTTGGCAAGCTTTTTCTGCAGCAACGGCACCAGATAGCGCCCCGTGACGCTGTGCTTGTTGGCCGCGACCTCTTCCGGGGTGCCCATGGCGACGACGGTGCCGCCCTTGGAGCCGCCGCCGGGGCCGATATCGATGACCCAGTCGGCGGTTTTGATGACGTCAAGGTTATGCTCGATGATGACCATCGTGTTGCCGCTATCCACCAGCGTATGCAGCACCTGTAACAGCTTGCGGATATCCTCGGAATGCAGGCCGGTGGTGGGCTCATCGAGGATGTAGAGCGTGCGGCCCGTGGCGCGGCGGGAGAGCTCCTTCGCCAGCTTGATGCGCTGCGCCTCACCGCCGGAGAGCGTGGTGGCTGACTGCCCAAGCTTGATATAGCCAAGGCCGACTTCCTGCAGCGCCACCATCTTCTCGCGGATGGAGGGCGTCGCGGCGAAGAATTCCACGGCTTCGTCCACGGTCATGTCCAGCACGTCGGCAATAGATTTGCCCTTATATTGCACTTCCAGCGTCTCGCGGTTGTAACGCTTGCCCTTGCACACATCGCAAACCACGTAGACGTCCGGTAGGAAGTGCATCTCGATCTTGATGAGTCCGTCGCCCTGGCAGGCCTCGCAGCGGCCACCTTTCACGTTGAAGCTGAAGCGGCCCGCCTTGTAGCCGCGTGCCTTGGATTCCGGCAGGGCCGTGAACCAGTCGCGGATGGGCGCGAAGGCCCCCGTATAGGTGGCCGGGTTGGAGCGCGGCGTACGGCCGATGGGCGACTGGTCGATCTCGATGACCTTGTCGATATATTCGAGCCCGGTGAGCGATTTGTGCGGCCCGGGCTGTTCCTTGCTGCCCATGATGCGGCGCGAGGCGGCCTTGTAGAACGTCTCGATAACGAGGGAGGATTTGCCGCCGCCGGAGACGCCCGACACGCAGGTCATGACGCCGAGCGGAATGTCCACGCTGACGTCCTTCAGGTTGTTCGCCGTGCAACCGCTCAGGCGGATGCGCCGGTTGGCGGAAAGCGTGCGGCGCGCGGCCGGCACGGCGATTTCCTTGCGGCCGCTGAGGTAATCGCCGGTGACGCTTTTGGTATCCTTCGCCACCTGCGCGGCGGTGCCCTGCGAGACAATTTGCCCGCCATGCACGCCCGCGCCGGGGCCCATGTCGATCAGCCAGTCGGCGTGGCGCATGGTGTCCTCGTCATGCTCCACCACGATGACGGTATTGCCGAGGTCGCGCAGCCGTTGCAGCGTGCCGAGCAGGCGCTCATTGTCGCATTGGTGCAGGCCGATGGAGGGCTCATCGAGCACGTAAAGCACGCCCGACAAGCCCGAACCAATTTGCGAAGCGAGTCGGATGCGCTGCGACTCGCCGCCCGACAAGGTGCCGGATTCGCGCGCCAGCGTCAGGTAATCCAGGCCGACATTGACGAGGAAGCCGAGGCGCTCGCGGATTTCCTTGAGGATTTTCTCGGCGATCTGCTGGTGCTGTTTGGTGAGCTTTTCCTCCAGCGTGGAGAACCAGCGGGTGGACTCATCAATCGACAGCTTGCACACCTCGCCGATATGTTTGCCGCCGACCTTCACGGAAAGCGCTTCCGGCTTCAGGCGGAAGCCGTGGCAGGCGTCGCAGTCGGTGGTGTGCTGGAACTTCTCCAGCTCCTCGCGCATCCAGGCGGAGTCGGTCTCGCGCCAGCGGCGCTGCAGGCTGGGGATAACCCCCTCGAACGGCTTGTGGCTGTTATACTGGCGCGGGCCGTCGATGTAGGAGATCTTCACCGGCTCATCGCCTGAGCCGTAAAGCAGCACGTCCTGCACCTTCTCCGGCAGATCGCCGAACGGCACATGCAGGCTGAATTTGAAATGCCGCGCCAGCCCGTCGAGCGTCTGGATGAAATACTTGGTCTGCGCGTTGGCCCATGGCGCAATGGCGCCCTCGTACAGCGACTTCGCCGTGTCCGGCACGACGAGGTCGGCATCGAACTCGCGCTGGCTGCCGAGGCCGTCGCACACCGGGCAGGCGCCGAACGGGCTGTTGAACGAGAACAGGCGCGGCTCGATCTCCTCCAGCGTGAAGCCGGACTCCGGGCAGGCGAACTTGGCGGAGAGGGTGATAATATCGCCCTTCTTGTGTTTGCTCTTGCTGCCTTCCGGGATGCTGACAATCTCCACCAGCGCCAGCCCTTCGGAGATGTTCAGCGCTGTCTCGACGGAGTCGGCGACGCGGTTGCCCATGTCTTCCTTGATGGCGAGGCGGTCGACCACGACTTCGATGTCGTGCTTCTTGTTTTTGTCCAGCTTCGGCGCGTCCTCGATGGTGTACATTTCGCCATTGATGCGGATGCGCGTGAAGCCACGTTTTTGCAGTGCAGCAATTTCCTTGCTGTGCTCGCCTTTGCGGCCACGTACGAACGGTGCCAGCAGGTGCAGCTTGGTGCCGATGGGAAGGCCGAGGATGATGTCCACCATCTGGCCTACTGTCTGGCTTTCGATGGGTAGGCCGGTAGCGGGAGAGTAGGGGACGCCGATGCGCGCATAGAGCAGGCGCAGATAATCATAGATCTCGGTGACCGTGCCCACCGTCGAGCGCGGGTTGCGCGAGGTGGTTTTCTGGTCGATGGCGATGGCCGGGGAGAGGCCGTCGATCGATTCCACATCCGGCTTGTCCTGGATGTTGAGGAACTGCCGGGCGTAGGAGGAGAGGGACTCCACATAGCGCCGCTGGCCTTCCGCATAGAGCGTGTCAAACGCCAGCGAGGACTTGCCCGAACCGGACAGCCCCGTGATCACCACGAACTTGTTCTTGGGGATGTCGACCGAAACGTTTTTGAGGTTATGTTCTTTGGCGCCGCGGATCGAGATAAGGTCTTTCATGCATCATTCCTTGTGGAGGCAGGATATATAAGCGCCCCCTAAAGGAATGAACAGCCCCAATAGGAAGAAAAATCGCTTGTTATGACAGGTTAGCGGCGCCGGAATGGGTCGAGAGCGATCACATCAGCATGGTGTTTCGCATGTTCTGCGTCTTTGATACCGACACGTTTGGTCAAAGGGCGCTCAGGAAGGTACGTCACATTATGTTCCAGAGGAAATCCAAGTGCTTGACCGGCTTTCGCTAAATGGGCCGATAAGTGCTTGAGGGAAATGTAGATGCAGCCTCTTCGGGAATGGTAGACATCCTCAGGATAATACCCGGACATTATGTCCGCATCCTTAAGTTTCTCAACGATTTGTTCGGCGCTCGCTGCTATTTTTCCAATAGGCCACCGGTCGGTGAAAACACGAAAGTAATCGTTGCCATTAATTTCTTTCAAACGGTCGCTGACATTCGCCTCACCAAAGGTTTTTTGCAGCCAGCGATAGGCCGGTTCGCTGTTGATGAAACCAGTGATGTTCTCATCCATGTCCAAGATTTCCTTTATTCTTTATTGCATTGCGCGCAGCCAGCATCTGTTGCCATTGGTCGCGGGTCGGTCTTTTGATCTCTGTAGAAGTCATGTCTTTGTCGGGGTGTTCAGGAAATCGGGGATCCGCATATGCATGGGTAGCACAGAAATTTTTGAGTCGACGTGTTTCGGGGGAAGTGTCGTGAATATCCTCGTGCGATTCCACAACCCACTCCGAGGGGCCATCTACTTCTCCCTGATCACGCAGAACACAGTCCAATGACGACTGTTGATGGCCCTCAACGGCCTGCCAGCAGGTCAAGCCGTATCCCTCGCCCAAGTGGTCCACCACCCGCCATTCCTGCGCCAGCGCGTCCGCATCAATAAATATTCTTCCTTGTTCCATCCCGCGGGAGCGAGGTGTTGGGGGAATTGTGGCAGGAAGTTCCCCCGTTTTTTCGAAGACTCGCTTTTCCCGGCGGCTTGCAGCGCGCCATCTCGCGCGCATGGCTTCAATCCGGTGATGCGGTTCAGTCCGGCTGACATGCACACGAGGCGATTCTGAGGGAGCTGTGAAGCGTACGGCTACGCCCATTTGCTGCATCACCTGAAGCAACTGTTCCCGCTCGTCCCACGTCGCTGTTTTTGTTGTAGGCTTTTTGGGCCGGACCGCAAACCAGCGCATATCATCGGATGCCACCAAAGGCCCCTTGCCTGTGCTGCCTCTACCGAAGATATCTTCCAGCCACGCGCAGGCGCGCATTATTTCCTCGGCGCTTGCCATGGGGCGTGTGTCTCTCGACATGCGTTCTCCTGTTAATTTTTTAGGCCACACCATAACGAGTAAGTTCGCTGCTGTTAAATGAAGGTATTATGACGCTATGCCTAAATTTTCTCAGTCTTTGCTTATGCGGAAAAAGCGCCGCAAAGCGGCAGAAAACCCTTTTAAATTATTAATCGTGCCCTATATATGAAGGACTGTTTTTTCGTGAAGAGAGTGAGTGATGGCAGGCAGCGTAAACAAGGTGATTCTGGTAGGCAATCTGGGGCGTGATCCGGAGATCCGCGCAACGCAGGACGGGCGGGAAATCGCCAACCTCGCCGTCGCTACTTCCGAAAGCTGGAAAGACCGCAATACCGGCGAGCGCAAGGAGCGCACCGAGTGGCACCGCGTGGTCATCTTCAACGATGGGCTCGTGAACGTGGCGAAGAACTACCTGCACAAAGGCTCTAAGGTCTATATCGAAGGCCAGCTGCAGACCCGCAAATGGACGGACAAGGACGGCGCGGAGAAATACTCCACCGAGGTTGTGCTGCAGGGGTATGGCGGCTCGCTGACCATGCTGGACGGCGCCGGTGGCGGCAAGCGCGAGAGCGGCAGCTTCGACGATGCCGGCTCCAGCGGCGGCTATAGCAGCGCCCCCGCCCGCAGCGGCGGCGGTCAGCGCCAGTCCAGCCCGGTGCCGGAACTGGATGACGAGATTCCGTTCTGATTTTCTTCTGAAATATGCAAAAAAGCCGCTTTTTCTCAGGGAAAAGCGGCTTTTTTCATGCGCATTTCACGGTTTGGTGTTTACCGTGAATGGGGTGGCATTCCACCGATCAGGCTGGGCAGGCCGCAGTTCAGGCGCGACTCGTCACCCCCGCCATAAGCAAGGAGGCTGGCTTCCACATTGGCGGCATTCAGCGATAATTGCTGTGCCACGGCGCGGGCCTCCTGCAATACTTCCTCGCGCGCTTGCAGTTGTGCGCAGGATGGATTCTCTACCCGGTCAACACCCGCCGTACGCATGAAAGAGTCAATGACCTGGGTGGCCTGCCTCTCCTCGGGGATCGCTGGCCGGCCGAGGCACGATACCCCTCGCGCCATTCATGCAGGGTAAAGCCCCGCTCCCGCTGCTGGGGTGCTCTGGAAGGCCGCTGCGGTCGGCGACGTTGATCGTGCTGTGCCATAAATCTTCAATAATTATCAACATATTATAATGGTCTATTGGGTTAGAATGATGACAAATATATAAAAAACCCGTAGGTTATAGTTCCACCATGGAATGCCCAAAAATCACCGTCGCGTCATCAATCCGCAAATCGTCAATGTTCTATCGCCACATCCGATGGAATAAAGGCTTGGCTTGAACCGTCTCTTAATCTCAGCACTGCATAAGAGATGGGGTTCTAAACAACGTTCATTTCTCATGGCAAGGTCCATGTGGGATGAGATTAGCTATGTTATTAAATCGTCAGAATGTTTTGATAGATGGGTGTTCATGAAAATACCCCGTTTCGTAGAGAACTTAACTGATCGCTTCGTACGCTGGCTGGGCGCTAGCGTGAAGGAGGTTGGCAAAAACATTACCAAGCCTGAACAGCGCAAGGCCGGAGAAGTGGTAAATGACATGCCTGTCGCGCTGAAAAAGGCCGCACAAACCATGGATAAGGGAATCGGCTGGGGCTTGAGTTTACTAAACCGCACGGGAAGGATCAGGGGCCTTGTTGAAGAAGCCATTCGAGATGGTGCCCATATTTCACCCGAGCTGCATGCATGGCTTGCTTCAGGTCAGCGTCGCCTGCCGGATAAGCTATTAAATGAGCTTAAAGAACACTCTATGACTGGCCTATTTCAATCTGGTCAGAAAATAGAATCCTACTTCCAAAGAGTACGTGAAGGTGGCCTGTCCGCTTTGCGCGGAAAGGACTCCTCAACGGGTGGCCTAGAGCGCTAATTGATTACGCCAAACCCACCAGCGAGCGGGCGAAATCATCCGCGTTAAAGTCCTGCAAATCCTCAATACCTTCACCGACGCCGATAGCGTGGATGGGCAGTTTGAACTTGTCGGCCAGCGCGACGACCACGCCGCCCTTGGCGGTGCCGTCCAGCTTGGTGACGACTAAGCCGCTTACCTTCGCGAGATCACGGAAGGTTTCCACTTGGGCCACCGCATTCTGGCCGGTGGTGCCGTCCAGCACCTGCAGCACGGTGTGCGGGGCGGACTCATCCAGTTTCTTCAGCACGCGGACGATCTTCTGCAACTCGTCCATCAAGTTCTTCTTATTGTGCAGCCGTCCGGCAGTGTCGATGAGCAGCACGTCGCGCCCTTCCCCCTTCGCCTGCTCCAGCGCGCGGTAGGCGACGCTGGCGGGATCGGCATTCTCCTCGCCGGTGATGACAGGCACGCCGCTGCGCTGGCCCCAGACCTTGAGCTGTTCGACGGCAGCGGCGCGGAAGGTATCGGCGGCGGCCATGAGGACGGAATAGCCGCCCTGCTGCAGCACGCTCGCCATCTTGCCCATGGTCGTCGTCTTGCCGTTGCCGTTGACGCCGACCACGAGAATCACGTGCGGCTTCGCCTTATTGTCGATATCAATGGGAGTGGCCACGGGGCGAAGGATGGCGGCGATCTGCTGGCTGAGCGCTTGCTTCACCTCGTCGGCGCCGATTTCCTTGTCGAAGCGGCCCTTGCCGAACTCGGCGACGAGGCGCGCGGCGGTGGCGCTGCCCATGTCGGCCATGATGAGCAGCTCCTCTAGTTCCTCCAGCATTGCGTCATCCAGCTTGCGCTTGGTGAAGATACCGGTGATGCCTTCGGAAATGCCGCTGGAGGTGCGCGAGAGCCCCTCGCGCAGACGAGTCAGCCAGCCTTTTTTTTCCGTATCGCTCATGACGCTTCTTTTTGATGTCATTCCCGCGCAGGCGGGAATCCATACTCACGGTCTGGGGTTAGGGATTCCCGCCTGCGCGGGAATGACAATAGGTTAAGTGGGCACAAAATAGTTACATTGCGTCAGCGTACAAGTATTCGTTTTTCGCTGCGGCAATACAAATCGATTGCAGGCTGCCGGAAGGAGGAGGCGAGTCAAAACGCACCGGCGCGAAATGTTCCGTCCGGCCCGTGCCATCCTGCTCGATCAGCACCTGCGCGGTGCGGCCCACCTGCGTGGCGAGGAAGCGCTGCACCTGCTGCTTGCCCAGCGCGCGCAGGCGGGCGGCGCGTTCCTTGCGCAGCGTGGAGGGCACCTGCGGCATGCGGGCGGCAGGCGTGCCTTCGCGGGCGGAGTAGGGGAACACGTGCAGCCACGTCAGATCCGCTTCCTCCACGAAGCGCAGTGTGCTCTCGAACATCTCCTCGGTTTCTGTCGGGAAGCCCGCGATGATGTCGGCGCCGAACACCACGTCCGGGCGCAGGTCGCGCACGCGGGCACAAAAATCGAGCGCATCCTGACGCAGATGGCGGCGCTTCATGCGCTTGAGCACCATGTCGTCGCCCGCCTGCAGGCTGACATGCAGATGCGGCATCAGGCGCGGTTCCTCGGCGATGAGGCGATACAAATCCTCATCCACCTCCACCGCGTCGATGGAAGAGAGGCGCAGGCGCGGCAGCTCCGGCACGGCGGCGAGCAGGCGGCGCATCATCTGGCCGAGCGTGGGCGTGCCGGGGAGGTCCTTGCCGTAATCGCTGATGTCGACGCCGGTCAGCACCACTTCCTTGTAGCCCTGCTCGACCAGCAGGCGCACCTGCGCCACGATCTCGCCCATCGGCACCGAGCGGCTGTTGCCGCGCCCAAACGGGATGATGCAGAACGTGCAGCGATGGTTGCAGCCATTCTGCACCTGCACGAAGGCGCGCGTATGCCCGTCAAACGCCGCGACGAGGTGCCCGGCAGTTTCCTTCGCGGACATGATGTCGTTGACGCGGATTTTTTCGGAGTTGAGCCTAAAACTGCTCCCCCCTTGCGGGGGAGCGGACGAAGTCGAGCCGGAGGCGATGGCTGAGTCGTGGGGGGACGACACCCCCCACCGCTCAACCGGCGCTATGCTTGGTTTCGCTGGCTCCCCCTCAAGGGGGGAGCGGGAGAGGAGTGAAAGCCATTCCGCCGCTTCCATCTTCTCCTGATTGCCGAGCACCGCGTCCACTTCCGCCATGGCGGCGAAGCTGTCCGGGTGAATCTGCGCCGCGCAGCCGGTGACGATGATTTTGGCGTCCGGGTTCTCCCTCCGGGCGCGGCGGATGGCCTGCCGCGCCTGACGCTCCGCCTCGGCCGTCACCGCGCAGGTATTGAAGATGAGTGTGTTCTGCAGCCCCGCCTTCTGCGCATGCTGCTTCATCACCTCGGATTCATAGGTGTTCAGGCGGCAGCCGAAGGTGTGGACGTCAACGCTCACGGCCACCCCCGAAAAGACGCTTCATGCTGGCGGTAACTTCTGGCTCTGGTTCCAGTTTTACATAGGGAATGGCGTTGCGTTCCATATGCGTCAATGTTCTCTGCACGTCTTCGGCAAGATCTTCCGGAAGCCGTCCGGTTTTTACCGCATGCTCTACCACGTGCAGGAGTGCGGCCTTTACGGCAGCCTCGCTGTCCGCGAAGTTATTGTAGTTCGCCAGCTCCAGCAACAGGGGCAGGTCTTCCTCCTCCTCCAGACGCTCCCATAACGTCTCGCACAGCAGCCTCACGGCCATGTCGCGCTCAGCCGTCATCTCCATCTCGTGCGGGGTGGGGGCGTCGTCCCTGTTCGCCGGGCGGCGCGAGGAGGCGCCCAGAAGGTGCAGCCGACGAGACCAGGGGGTGGGAGAAGACATAGGCTGCCTACACCCACTGCCCGTCGCTGAGTTCGCCGCGGAAGGCTTCGGTGGCGGGGCCGGTCATCCAGACGGGGTGGTGCGGGTCGGCCTCGCTGCCGTGCCACTCGATCTGCAATTCGCCGCCAGGAAGCTGCACGGTGACCAAGGCCGCGCTGAGGTCGCGGCGGCGGGCGGCCACCACCGTGGCGCAGGCGCCGGTGCCGCAGGCAAGGGTCTCACCCGCGCCGCGCTCCCACGTGCGCAGGGTAATGTGGTCCGGCTCGTCGATGCGGGCGACGTTGATATTGGCGCGCTCGGGGAACAGGCCGTGATGCTCCAGCTCCGGCCCGATGCGCTTCAGCGGCACCTTGCCGACATCGGGCACGAAGAACACCGCGTGCGGGTTGCCCATGTTCACCGCCACGCCGTCCGCTACGCCCTCGGCGACGAGCGGCAGATGCAACGTATCTGCTTCGCGTGATAAAGGCATGTCTAGCCAGCTTAGGCGCGGGATGCCCATATTGACACGCACCAGCCCCTTACCCGCGAGGTAGCATTCCAGAATCCCCGCCTCGGTTTCGATGAGGGCGGCGTCCTTGTGTTTCTCGCGCATGATGATCCACGCCACGCAGCGCGTGGCATTGCCGCAGGCGGCGACTTCGCTGCCATCGGCATTGTAGATCTGCATATAGACATCGGCGCGCTTGGTGGGGCGCATGACAATCAACTGGTCGCACCCGACGCCGGTGCGCCGCTCGGCGAGCGTGCGTACGGCGGCCTCGCGCTGTTCGGGCTCGATGATCTGCATCGGCATCCTGCGCTCGTCGATGATGACGAAGTCATTGCCGAGGCCGTGCATTTTGAGGAAGGGTATCACAGTCGCTGAATCCTTGTTCAGCCGCGACTTTTAGCGGATTTGGCAGGGGTGGGCAAATGGTTTAATGCCCTTCATCACGCCTTCACCAGTTGCGGCCGAAAACGGGGTGGCAGGGCTTCCTCCGGGGCGGGCTTGCGGTAGAGTTCCAGCTGCGGGGGCACTCCCTTTTCCTCGCGCCAGGCGAGGCTTTGCTCATTCAGCATGTCGAAGCTGATGCGGCCTTCCGCGAGGTCTTGTGCCATGCGGGCGGCTTTCTTGAGCTGTGTCTTGCTGAGATGCAGGATGGCTGGCTCCCTGACGCGGCCATACCACACGCCGCCGAGCACGTTATCAAGGATAATGCGTTGAAAATGCGCATCTTCCATCGCAGCCCAGCCATTCTCGCTGGCCATGCCGGGAAGCACTTCAGTGGTGTATTTGAAATAGGCGTCCAGAAGCTGGCGCCGCTGTTCATCGTACATACTGAAAAGATAGGAAAAATGGCGAATTTTTCAAGGCCGGGCGATGCCTGCGCCTGCGTCCGTAAAGGAGGGGCGGACTTTCTCCACATGGGACGGCGAGGGAGAGGAAAGCAGGCGCGTCTGGTCGAGCACATCCTCCGCGACGTAGGGGGGAAGCAGGATGCCTTTTTCCTCGCAGAATCCTTTTAGAACCGCCTGCAAACGTGGCGGGAAGCCTGCATCGCTGTTGGCGTTCTCCGGTACGTGCAGCACGATGGCCGTGGGCGCCTCCTTGGTGACGCTGACTTTCACCGACACAGCGGGGTGTGGGAGAACATTGCCCGCCGGGCGCAGATGCTGCTGCACATAGTCGCCCAGTTCGGCTCCCCATTGCACAATGTCCTTGCGCAAAACACCAGGGCGGAAGGAGAGGCGGTATTCACGCTCCCGGCCCGCCGTCGGCTCCAGACGGAAGTCCCAGATGGCGGGCAGCCCGTCTATCAGCTGGGAGGAAATGGCCTGTACATGCTGGCGTGCCCTCTCATCCGCCATGATGTAACCGGTGGTGCGGCCCGGCGCCTGCAGGAGCGCTTCCTGCCAGCGATGGCCCATATCTGCCCCGGTACCCTTCACGCAGATGAGTTCGTCGCGCGAATGGTATTCATGCTCGCGCCCGGCGGCGAAGTGCCCGGCGATCAGGTCCTTGTCGCTCAGGATATTGACGCGGCGGATACCGGCGTCCTTTTCCGCCTTGGTCAGCGGTTCCTCCCCGGCGGCGATGGACATCAGACCAATGCTGCTGAGAATGCGCGAGACAACCTGCTCCGGTTTCGGCGGCAGTCCCGAGCCGTTGATGCGGGCGAAGCTGCTGGTATCGAGCATGCCCTGACGCAGTCCGCCTTCCAGCTCGTCCTTCAACAGGCGCACGGCGTCACTGACCATGTTGCCGCCCTTGCTGTAGCCTGCCAGAAGCACGCGCGAGACGGCGCGGGAGGCGTCCTCGCGCAGCACAAGCGGGGGCTCGGGTATTTGGAGGTAATCGGGCACGCTGGCGCGCCGTCCTTCGGCGTCCCCGGTCATCAGCTTGGCCTCGGTGCAGGGGCCGTCGAAGTGGATGCGCTCCGGCTCGGTGACCATCATGGCCAGCAGGAATTTGGAGAGGCGGCGCGCGGCAGGCGAGGCGTGCTCCCGCTCCGGCCGGCGCGAAGGCAGGAAATGCTGGGTGAAGCTCCGTGGGTTCAGCAATTCTGACGGGTTTGCGCCAACATTGATGGCCCAATCATACCAGGCAGCAGGAAGCGAGGAAATCGTGCCCCGCATAGGGGTATGGCCGGGCCGGGCCCGGTTGCTGCCGAGTTCCTGCAGACGGTCGAGCAGGTCGGCGCCGTTTTCCTGCGGGGTGGGCTGCGTGAAGATCGAGGAGAGAATCAGTGTTTTGCCCCCAAAGTTTTCATGGTCATCGGGATGCGCCACGTAATCGAGCGTGCGGCCGTGGGCATCCTCCACCATCTTGCGCAGGCCGCGCATGATGCCCGCGATGTGGGTATGGTCGCTGGTCAGCGCATGGTTGGTGGTGAGCAGCAGGGTCGGCCACTGATCCTCGCGGCCTTCCGGGAAGCATTTGCGGATGAGCGCGACGGGGTCGATGATGTTGAGGCTGTCCGGCTGTTCCCCTCTACCGCTCTCGTTATAAGTAACAAACTGATGATTGAAGAGCCGGCAGGTTTCCTGCTCGGCGGTGGGGGTGCTGCTCTTGGCGTGAAATGACTGGCCTCGCAGGCGCATCATCTTACCCACGACGGGCGAGTGCATCAGCTGGGCAAATTGCGGCAGCACGGCATACTGACGTGAGTCGAGCAGACCCAAACTGTCCGCGATGCCTTTGCTGCGCCCGTACGCCACGGTGCCGGCACCGTGCGGGTAGCGCTCCAGATCGATAGAGAGTCCGCGTTGCCGCTCGGTCTTGTTCATCGCGTCATGCATTCACTATTAATGCGGTGTGAATATGTCAATTTCATGACGCGACCAATGAAATTCGCTTGTGCAATGCAGCAATTCTGCGGGGTTGCCGGGTCTGTGCGCACGGCGGGATTAGGGGTTGCCCCGGCGGCGGGGTGGTAGTATTGAGGCTGCAAATAGATGCACAGGAGTTTTCCATGACCGCCCAGCCGAAGCGCGCCGCTGAATTCACCGATTACAAGGTGGCTGACATGTCCCTCGCCGAGTGGGGCCGCAAGGAAATCTCGCTCGCCGAGACGGAAATGCCCGGCCTGATAGCGCTGCGTGCGGAATATGGCGCGTCGCAGCCGCTGAAAGGCGCGCGCATCGCAGGCTGCCTGCACATGACCATCCAGACTGCGGTGCTGATTGAAACACTCACCGCGCTCGGTGCGGAAGTGCGCTGGTCAAGCTGCAACATCTTCTCGACGCAGGATCAGGCGGCGGCAGCCATCGCGGCGGCGGGCGTCCCGGTGTTCGCGTGGAAGGGGGAGACGGAAGAGGAATATGACTGGTGCATCCGCCAGACAGTGGCGCCCGATCATGGATGGCGTCCGAACCTGCTGCTCGATGACGGCGCCGACATGACGCTGATGGTGCATAACGATTATCCCGAACTGCTGAAGGACATCAAGGGCGTCTCCGAGGAGACCACCACCGGCGTGCACCGCCTGCACGAGCTGGTGAAAGCGGGCAAGCTGGGCGTGCCGGCCATCAACGTCAATGACTCGGTGACCAAGTCGAAATTCGACAATTTGTATGGCTGCCGCGAGAGCCTGCCGGACGGGCTGAAACGCGCCACTGACATCATGTTCGCGGGCAAAATTGCTGTGGTCGCCGGGTTCGGTGACGTGGGCAAGGGCTGCGCCGCCTCGCTGAAGGGGCAGGGCGCGCGTGTGATCGTGACGGAAATCGACCCCATCTGCGCCCTGCAGGCGGCGATGGAGGGCTATCAGGTCACCACGATGGAGGAGGCCGCGCCGATCGCGGACATCTTCGTCACCGCGACGGGCAACCACGACATCATCACGATCGACCACATGCGCGCCATGAAGAACCGCGCCATCGTGTGCAACATCGGCCACTTCGACAACGAGATTCAGGTCGAGGCGCTGCGCAACATGGTGTGGACGGAAGTCAAGCCGCAGGTGGATGAAATCCAGTTCCCGGATGGCAAGCGCATCATCCTGCTCGCCAAGGGCCGCTTGGTGAATCTTGGCTGCGCCACCGGCCATCCGAGTTTCGTGATGAGCACCTCCTTCACCAACCAAGTGCTGGCGCAGATCGAACTGTGGCAGAACGCCTCGAAGTACGAGAAGCAAGTCTACGTACTGCCGAAGCATCTCGACGAGAAGGTCGCCCGCCTGCATCTGGAAAAGCTCAGCGTGAAGCTGACCAAGCTCTCCAAGGCGCAGGCCGACTATATCGGCGTCACCGTCGAGGGGCCGTACAAGGGCGAAGGGTACCGTTACTAGACACGGCGCAGCGTTTTCGCGCTTCCAGCGGGATAAAAGCCCCGGGGATGGCTTGCCAGTCTGTCCATCGCCCTTTAGGGTAGCGTCGTATAACCAGCAGGGGGCACGCCCATTCCGGATTTACTGGGAATCCTGATTCTCATGGTGGCCGCGGCGGCGGTTTGCCTCGTGGTGTATGTTCTGCGCCGCTATACCGTAGGATTGCCGCTGTCTTTCATGCAGCGCCTGGCGGCCCTGTTTCACCAGCCGGGCATGGCCTTCTTCGCCTACCATGCCGAGCGGCAGGAGATTTTGGAAGCCTCGCAGGTGGAGCAATGTCTGGGCCTTGCGAACAAGCCCGCCACGTTTGAGGAATTACTGGCGGCCTTCAATGAAGAAAGCGCGGCGCTGCTGACCCACCTCGTGCATAAATGCGGCGAGGGCGTGGCCTGCCCACCTTTGGTGCTGAAGACGAACGCTCATCTGCATATCGAATGCTCGGCGCTGGCCGCAGGCAAGGGCCAATGCATGATCGTGCTGCGCGACATCTCCCCGCAATACCGTCACACACAGATGATGGAGATGGAGAACGAGACGCTGAAAAGCGAAGTGCGCCGCGGCTCCCTGTTGCTCAATACCACTACCGAGCTCATCTGGCAGCGCGACAAGTCGCTGGCCATCACCTGGTGCAATCTTGCTTACACGAAGGTAGTGGATGAGCAGGGGGCGGAAGCGAATGCGGGAGTGCCAGAGCTTTATTCCGGCGCCCGCAAGATGGCGGAGAAAGCCAAGGAAACCAACCAGCGCCAGCGCGAGCGCCGCCACATCGTGGTGGATGGCGAGCGCAAGCTCTACCAGATCAGCGAGATTCCGCTGCCCGACGGCACGGTGGTGGGTTTCGCGCGTGACATCACCGAGCTGGAGAAGACGCAGCAGGAAATCGAGCGCCATATGTCCGCGCAGTCGGTGTTCCTGGAAAGCTCCACCAGCGCCATGGCGATCTTCGGCCGTGACATGCGGCTGCGCTCCTACAACAACGCGTACACGAGCCTGTGGAAGCTGGATGAAGGCTTCCTCGACAGCCAGCCGACCTACGGCGAAGTGCTGGAAGTGCTCCGCGAAAAGCGCAAATTGCCGGAGCAGGCCAATTTCAAGGCCTTCAAGGAACAGCGCGTTCGCCTGTTCACCGACCTGCTGGAGCCGAACGAGGAATTCTTCTACCTGCCCGACGGCAAGACGCTGCGCGTGGTCGCCATCCCGCACGGCGAGGGCGGCTTGATGTTCGCCTACGAGGACGTGACCGACCGCCTCGCGCTGGAGCGCTCCTACAACACGCTGATTGCCGTGCAGTCGGAAACGCTCGACAACCTGCATGAGGGCGTCATCGTGTTCGGCGAAAACGGGCGGCTGCGCCTGTTCAACCCGGTCTTTGCGTATCTGTGGCAGCTTGAGGAAAGCCAGCTGCAGGATGATATCCACATCTCCGAAGTGCTGGAGCTCACCCGCCATCTGTTCCGCACCGAGGACTGGGGGCTTTACAAGCAAGGCTTCATCGGCCGCGTGCAGTCCCGCTCGCTTTACGCCACACGGCTGGAGCGCACCGATGGCTCCGTGCTCAATATGAGCGTGGTGCCGCTACCGGACGGCGGCACGCTGCTGACCTTCACCGATATCACCGACTCCACCCTCGTGGAGCACTCCCTGCGCGAGAAGAACGAGGCATTGCAGGCCGCTGACCGGCTGAAAACCGAGTTCCTCGCCAACGTCTCCTACGAGTTGCGCTCGCCGCTCACCTCCATCAGCGGTTTCTCGGAAATGCTGCGGCAGGATTATTTCGGCGAGCTGACCGACCGCCAGCGCGAATATGTGGAAGGCATTCATGAGTCCTCGCAGCATCTGATGCACCTCATCAACGATATTCTCGACCTCGCCTCCATCGAGGCGGGCTATATGACGCTCGACATCCGCGAGGTGGAAGTGGAGCAGATGCTGCGCTCCGTCCTGGCGCTGCTGAATGAGCGCATCAAGCGCTTCTCCATCCGCGCCGTGCTGGCCTGCCCGCTCGATATCGGCATCATGCTCGCCGACGAGACGCGCATCCGTCAGGTGATGTTCCACCTGCTCTCCAATGCGGTGAAATACTCGCCGGAAGATGGCAAGGTGACCATCGGCGCCGCCCGCGAGGGGACACGCATCAAGCTGTGGGTGTCGGATGAGGGCCCGGGCATCGACGAGGCCGAGCAACTGGCCGTGTTCGACAAGTTCCATCGCGGTTCCCAGCGCAGCAACAGCGCTTCCGGCACGGGGCTGGGCCTTTCCATGGTGAAAAGCTTCATCGAGCTGCATGGCGGGCATGTGGAATTGACATCCGCCCCCGGACGTGGGACGACCGTCACCTGCTATCTGCCGCAGCCTGCCTCCCTCGCCGGGGATGCGGGGGACGCGGCTCCGGAGAAAGACGAGCATGACCGAGCCGCCCTTCGCGCGTGAATATGTACTGACGCTGTCCTGCCGCGACGTGCGCGGCATCGTGGCCGCCGTGTCCGGCTTCGTGGCAGCCATTGACGGTTTCATCATCGAATCCACCCAGTTCGGCGACCCCTCGACGGATGCATTCTTCCTGCGCATGCATTTCGCCGCCGGGCCGCAGACGCCCGACCAGTCGGGCATCGAGGCGCGCTTTGCCCGCGAGGTCGCGACGCCCTTCGCCATGCGCTGGGCCTTGCATGACAAACACCGCAAGCCGCGCGTGGTGGTGATGGTCTCGAAGTTCGACCATTGCCTGCATGACCTGCTTTATCGCTGGCGCTCCGGCTGGTTCCATGTCGAAATCCCGGCCATCATCTCCAACCATGACGATCTGCGCCCGCTCGCGGAATCCTACGGCATTCCCTACCACTGGTTCCCCATGGAAGGCGACAAGGCCGCGCAGGAGGCCAAGGTGCTGGGCGTCATCGAGGCGATGCACACCGACCTCGTCGTGCTGGCGCGCTACATGCAGATTCTCTCCTCCGAACTCTCCGCAAAGCTGCGCGGCAAGGCGATCAACATCCACCATTCCTTCCTGCCCAGCTTCAAGGGCGCCAAGCCCTACCATCAGGCCCATGCGCGCGGCGTGAAGCTGATCGGCGCCACCGCCCATTACGTGACGGACGACCTCGACGAGGGCCCCATCATCGAGCAGGAGGTGGAGCGGGTCGACCACACCTATTCCCCGGAAGAGCTGGTGGCCGTCGGCAATGACATCGAGCGCGTGGTGCTGGCCCGCGCCGTGAAATACCACTGCGAGCACCGTGTCCTGCTCAACGGCAACAAGACGGTGGTATTTATCTGATTTCTGCGGGCTGTTTTTTTTCATCGCATCTGCTATAGTCGATGGGGATTCCACAAGGAGGGACCATGCGTTTCACGGAACGTCACAAGGACGATTACATCCGTACCGTCGAGGTGGTCAGCGTCATCGAGGAGATGCTCGGCGAGCTGTTTGGCCTCATCCAGCTGGAAACCGGCAGCCGCACGATGCGCGACGGCGTCACCCGCGTGGATTACGTGCTCCATGTGGCCGATTATGAAGAAGCCCGCCAGCTCTCGCGAGAGTTCCAGTATCGCCATGTCAGCGCGGGTGTGCGCCCGGAGGCCGGGAAATTCGTCCTGCGCGTCAGCAAGAACGATCTGATGGAAGCCTTTGTGTGGCCCAACGAGCATGTGCATCAGGGCAAATCCGTGCAGACGCTGCTCGAAGAGCGCCTCGCCCAGCGCCGCCGCCGTGGGGCGGAGGAGGGCTTCCTGCCCGCGCACCTCACCGCCATGCCCGCCACGGCAGCGTAAGGGCCACCGATGAACCCGATTGCCTTCCTGATTTACCAGGCCATCCACCTCTATTTCTACGTGGTGTTCGCGTGGGTGATCCTCAGCATGTTGATCTCGTTCAACATCATCAACCGTTACCAGCCGATTGTGGCGCGCATTTTCGAGGCGCTGGAACAGCTGGTAGAGCCCGCACTGCGGCCCATCCGCCGCTATGTGCCTCCGGTGGGCGGTTTTGATATCGCGCCGGTGATCCTGTTCCTCGGGCTACAGTTCATCCAGTATTGCATCGTCTATTTCTCGCACTAGGAGGGTCTCATGGAACCTTGGATAATCATTCTCGGCATCGCTGGCTTTCTCATCTTTTACCTCATCATCCTCTATAACCGCCTCGTCGCGCTGCGGCAGAATCGCGGCAACGCGTTCTCGGACATCGATGTGCAGCTCAAGCAGCGCCTTGATCTGGTGCCCAACCTGGTGGAGACGGTGAAGGGATATGCCTCTCATGAGAAAGGAACGCTGGAGGAAGTCACCCGCGCCCGTACGGCGGCCATGAGCGCGGGCTCGCTCAATGACCGCATCGCCGCCGAGGGAGCGCTAGGTGGAGCCATCGCCGGGCTGTTTGCCGTGGCGGAGAATTATCCGCAGCTGAAGGCCGACTCGAATTTCCGCCAGCTGCAAACCGAGCTCTCCGACCTGGAGAACAAGATCGCCGCCGCGCGCCGCTTCTTCAACAACGCGACGAACGAGTACAACACGTCCGTGCAGCAATTCCCGGCCGTGCTGGTGGCGCGCCTATTTGGCTTTGCGCCGCAGGAATCCTTCTTCGAGATCAGCGCCGCCGAGCGTCCGCAGGCCGAGGCCGCGCCGAAGGTGTCCTTCAGCTAGACCATGTTTCAGGCCGTCGGACTGCAGACGCAAATCTGGAACAACCAGATCCGCTCCGCCCTGCTGCTGGCAGGGTTTCCACTATTGCTGGCCATTCTCCTATTCGTTTTCTTCGGTCTTGCAGGGCCCTCATATGACTACCGTGACGGGATGCATTACATTTACTTGTATGCTGAAAATCCTCACGAACGCTCATTCTGGGAGTATGGCTTACAGGGGTTAAGGGTGTATGGCCATTGGACACTCGTTGCTGCAGCAATCTGGTTTGCCATTGCCTACCTGTTTCATGGTTCCATGATCCGCGCCGCCACCCATGCCCGCCCACTGGAGCGGCGGGAAGCACCGGAGATTTATAACTTGCTTGAGAATCTCTGCATCTCGCGCGGTGTTACCATGCCAAAACTACAAATCATTGATACGCCTGTACTCAACGCTTTTGCCAGCGGTATTGATAAGAAAAGCTATAGCATCACCCTCACGAGCGGTATTGTAAAAACACTTACGCCAGATGAGCTTGAAGCTGTGCTGGCCCATGAGCTGACGCATATAATGAATCGTGACGTGCGCCTGCTCGTGATCAGTGTCATCTTCGTCGGTATCATCAGCTTTTTGTGTGAGGCCATCTACCATATGATCGCGCGTGGAGGCATTCGCATATCAAATGATCGCAAGGGCGGTGCGGGGCTGCTCATTGCGCTGCTGGTACTGTTCGTTGGCTATTTCTTCGCCATCGCCATTCGCATGGCTATCTCGCGCTCGCGGGAATATCTAGCGGATGCGGGGGCAGTGGAGTTGACCAAGAACCCGGATGCGCTCATCCGCGCGCTGAAGAAGATTTCCGGCCGCTCCCAGATGCCAGACGTGCCCGACGAGGTGCGCCAGATGTTCATCGACAATCACAGCCATGGTTTCCTGAGTGAAATGTTCGCCACCCACCCGCCGATGGAAGACCGCATCGCCGCGCTGGTGATGATGGGCGGGCGGGATGTGCCGCTTGCGCCGGACGCGCCTTCCGCTAGAGTGGCGGACGCATCCCCCGATGCGCCTGCCGCCACGCCGCGCGGGCCGTGGGGTTGAAGAGTCCGCATGTTTTACCGCCAGCACGTGTTCTGCTGCACCAACAAGCGCCCGGAGGGGCATGAGCGCGGCTGCTGCATCGACCGCGGCGCGGGGCCGATCCGCGATTACATGAAACAGCGCTGCAAGGAATTGGGCCTGAACGATGTGCGCATCAATGCTTCCGGCTGCCTCGATCGCTGCGAGCTGGGGCCGGTGATGGTGGTCTATCCCGAGGGAACGTGGTACCGGCCAACGACAAAGGAAGAGGTGGACGAAATCATCCGCGATCACCTGCAGGGCGGGCAGGTGGTGGCGCGTCTGGCAATTGCGGAGACCGCCTAGCGGCTAGGGGTGCCCTCTGCCTGCTCAGCGGCGCGCCTGCGTGCCAGCGCCGCAGCACGCGTTCCCTCTGCTACTTCCGGCGAATGCTCATGCCACATACGCCCAAGCACCTGCCGGGCGAGGGAGCACAACGCCTCGGCAGACACGTCATCCATGCGCTGCTGATGCTTTTGCAGGTGACCCGCTACATGACGCAGGCTGTAGGTGACCAGCAGCTCCCCGTCTTCACGAGTCATTGGTCCGCGTGAGCGCTGGGCGTGGTCACACAGTTCCTGTCGTTGGGCGTTACTCAGGCGGGCGAAAGCGCGATGGGCCTCTGCGGCAAAGGGTTTGCTGTCTCGCAACAGGGCCGGTTTCTGTTCCAGTGGAAGCATTGTCCGTTCTCCTTTGTCCAACGATGCAGCGTCACGTTAGCGAGGATGAAAACCGGGGAAAAAGAAAAAAACAGGCGACTGTCATGAAGCTGTCGCAATTCATTTATAAAAAACCTGCACGCTTCATAAGGTCAATATGTCCACCCAGCCCACGTCTCGCTCTCGCATCTCTCCCACGGAATTCTTTCGCCAGTTCGAGCGCGATCCAAATCTGCTGCCGCGCCTGATGCGCGAATTTCCGGGAGCGACGCGCGCCGAGGCTTTAGCGATGCATTACATCAACAGCACTTCCAATGTGCGCCTTAGCAGCGTGGCAGATTATGCCCGCCTTTTGCCAGGCGAGCGCGAGCGGTTGCTCAATCCGCTTGGAATGCCAGTGCTTGCTCCGACGCCCCAAGGCAGGGCGCTGCAATCTTCTATGTTGGGGCACGAGTTTGCGGTGGAATTCATGCAAGCCCTAAAAACAGTTGACCGCCAGCCCGAAGTGCGCCGCAATGTCTGTGCCATAATCGAGGGCAATCCGCGCTTGCGGGAAGAGCTTGGCGCATTGCGGTTGAGTGACATCTTTATTGGCGGCAGCGCAACGGACACCGTGCAGCGCCAATGTGACCGCGTATTGCGGCCCGGCGGTGCGCAAGTGCGCCTGCCGCCCATGCAGCTTCGTTGATTACTCGGCCAGGCTTTTCAGCCGATAAAGTGCGTCCAGCGCCTCGCGGGGGGTGAGATGATCCGGGTCAAGCGCGCTGATGGCGTCGCGTAGCGCATCTGGCGGGGTTTCGATTGGCATGTCCGGTGTGGATTCTCTGGCAAAAGCGAACAGCGGAAGGCTTTCGGCGGTCAGTCCAGCCGCCGGGTTGTTGTCCTTATCCTCCAGCGCCTTCAGGATGGATTGCGCGCGGCTGATGACCGGCGCGGGAAGCCCCGCCAGCCGCGCCACGTGGATGCCGTAGGAGCGATCCGCCGTGCCGGGCGCCACCTCATGCAGGAAGATGACCTCGCCCTTCCACTCGCGTACCTTCATGGTATGGCAGGCGAGGGCGGGCAGTGTTTCCGCCAGGTGGGTGAGTTCGTGGTAATGCGTGGCGAACAGCCCCCGGCAGCGGATGGTATTGTGCAAATGCTCTGCCACCGCCCATGCGATGGAAAGCCCGTCGAAGGTCGCCGTGCCGCGCCCGATTTCATCGAGAATCACCAGCGAGCGCTCGGTGGCCTGATGCAGGATGGTGGCGGTCTCCACCATTTCCACCATGAAGGTGGAGCGCCCGCGCGCGAGGTCATCCGCCGCGCCAACGCGCGAGAAAAGGCGGTCCACGATGCCGATATGGGCCGACTCGGCGGGCACGAAGCCGCCCATCTGCGCGAGGATGGCGATCAGCGCATTCTGGCGCAGGAAGGTGGATTTCCCCGCCATGTTAGGGCCAGTGAGCAGCCAGAGGCGTGCGTTTCTGTTCCCCCCTTGCGGGGGAGCCAAATCCTGCGCAGCAGGATTTGGTGGGGGGAAAACGTCAGCGGTGTCGGAGTTATTCCCCCCACCAAAATCGCTAAGGCGATTTTGACTCCCCCGCAAGGGGGGAGTGGAGGTGCTGCCCAACTCACAATCATTCCCGATGAACGGCGTGCCGCTTTTGCGCATTATCTGCTCGACGACCGGGTGGCGGCCCTTCACGATGCTGAAAGCACATGAATCATCGATGACGGGGCGGCAATAGCGCTGCTCCTTCGCCAGCAGAGCAAGCCCGTGGAAGACGTCCAATGCGGCGGCGGCGCGGGCGGCTTCCAGAATGGACTCAGCCTGTGCGCAAATTTCCCCCAGCAACGCCTCGAATAGCTCCAGCTCAATCTTGAGGGCGCGGTCGGCGGCCTCGGTGATCTTGCGCTCGATCTCGCCCAACTCGACGGTGGAATAGCGCAGCGCGTCCTTCATCGTCTGGCGGTGGATGAAGCTCTCCGGCACCTGTTTCTCGTGGCGGCGGGTGATATCGATGTAATAGCCGAGCACGTTGTTATGCTTGATTTTCAGCGAGGCGATGCCGGTCTCGCGGGCGTAGCGTGCCTGCATTTCCGCAATCAGGCGGCGTGATTCGTCGCGCAACATGCGGAATTCATCGAGCGCTGCGTGATAGCCCGTGGCGATGAAGCCGCCGTCGCGGGCGAGCAGGGGGCAGTCTTCCTTCAGCGCGGCGTTCAGGTGATTCACCAGCACGGCGTGATCGCTAAGCCCTTCACGCAGCGTGTTCAGCGCATCCGGCAATTGCTCCGCTTCCAGTTCCAGCAGGCCGCGCAGCTTGTTCGCCAGCGTCAGCCCGGCGGCGATCTGCTGCATGTCGCGCGGGCCGCCGCGCTGCATGAGCAGGCGGTTCAGCGCACGCTCCAGATCCGGCATCTCGCGCAGGCGGTCTTCCACGGTGGCGAGCAGCGTGGAGGCGCGCACCAGATAATCCACCGCATCCAGCCGTAAGTGAATCGCCGAGGGCACGGTGAGCGGGTGGCACAGCCAGCGCGTGAGCAGCCGCGCACCGGCGGCGGTGCGCGTGCGGTCGATGGCGGCGAGCAGGCTGCCCTGACGGCTGCCGGAGAGCGTCTGCGTCAGTTCCAGATTGCGGCGCGTCGCGGCGTCGATGGCCATGCCAAAGCTGGCGGCCTGACGCTTCGGCGGGTCGAGGCGGGGCAGGCTGTCCTTCTGGGTGAGCAGCACGTAATCGAGCAGCGCCCCGCAGGCGGATAGCTCGACCGGCGTGAACTCACCCCATGGTTCCGTCGTCTGCACGCGGAAGAATTCCTTGAGCCGCTCGGTGCCGCGCCGCGCATGCAGGCTGGCATCAGCGATGGGCGTGAGGCGGGCATCCAGCTCCTGCACCACGGCGCGCCAGGCATCCTCGGCCATGGCGGTCTGGCCCATCAGTACCTCGCTTGGTTGCAGGCGGGCGAGGTCGGCCAGCGCGCGCTCCGGCGTGGTGTCGGTGACGGCGAACTCTCCGGTGGTGATCTCCATCCACGCCAGCGCCGCGATGGGGCCGCTGCCCGCCAGACATGCCAGATAATTGGAGCGAGTGGGGGCGAGCAGCCCTTCCTCGGTGATGGTGCCGGGGGTGACGATGCGCACCACATCGCGCTTCACCACGGATTTGCTGCCGCGCTTCTTGGCCTCGGCGGGGTCTTCGAGCTGCTCGCAGATGGCGACCTTCACCCCAGCGGCAATCAGGCGCGAGAGATACATCTCCGAGGAATGCACGGGCACGCCGCACATGGGGATGTCTTCGTTGCCAATCTTGCCGCGCTTGGTGAGCGCAATATCTAGAATGGCGGCGGCCTGCACAGCGTCTTCGAAGAACAGCTCGTAGAAATCGCCCATGCGGTAAAACAGCAGGTAGTCCTTGTGCCGCTCCTTCAGCGCGAAATACTGCGCCATGCCAGGGGAGAGAGACGGTTCAACGACACCCTGCGGCGCGGCGTTTTGTGGAGGCTTTTCGCTTGCAATTCTCATGGTCGTCGGTATGTTTGGCCGCCCCGGATGTGCGCGAAATCAATATGTTGCGCTGCACAATCCCGGTTCACGCCCAACAGGATTACAGCGGAGCGCCCAGCATGGCAATGGATAATGAACCAATTTCCGATGAGGAAGCCCTTGAATTCCATATGCGCGGGCAGCCCGGCAAGCTCGCGGTGCAGGCTACCAAACCGCTGATTACGCAGCGCGACCTCTCGCTTGGCTACTCCCCCGGTGTCGCCGTGCCGTGCCAGAAAATTCACGAGAATCCGGACGCGGCGTATGATTACACGTCCAAGGGCAATTTCGTCGCCGTCATCTCCAACGGCACCGCCGTACTGGGCCTCGGCAATCTCGGCGCGCTGGCGTCCAAGCCGGTGATGGAAGGCAAGGCCATCCTGTTCAAACGCTTCGCCGACATTGACGGCATCGACATCGAGGTGGATTCCACCGACGTCGATGAAATCGTCAACGCCATCAAGATTCTGGGCCCAAGCTGGGGCGGCATCAATCTGGAAGACATCGCGGCGCCCGACTGCTTCATCATCGAGCAGCGCCTGCGCGAGGCGATGGATATCCCCGTATTCCACGACGACCAGCACGGCACCGCCATCATCGCGGCGGCGGGCCTCATCAACGCGGCGCACATCACTGGCCGCACATTCGAGAGCCTGAAGGTGGTCGTCAACGGCGCGGGCGCGGCGGGCATAGCATGCCTTGAATTGCTCAAGCGCATGGGCGTGCCGCATGAGAATGTGCTGCTCTGCGACCGTGACGGCGTAGTGTATGAGGGCCGCCAGCAAGGCATGAACCAGTGGAAATCCGCGCATGCCGTGAAGACGGATGCGCGCACGCTCACCGACGCGCTCACCGGCGCGGATGTGTTCCTCGGCCTCTCCGCCGCCGGTGCGGTGACGCAGGACATGGTGAAGGTGATGGCCAAGCAGCCGATCATCTTCGCGATGGCCAACCCGGTGCCCGAAATCCTGCCCGAACTCGCCAAGGAAGCGCGTCCGGACGCCATCGTGGCGACGGGCCGTTCGGACTACCCGAACCAGGTCAATAACGTGATGGGCTTCCCCTACATCTTCCGTGGCGCGCTCGACGTGCGCGCCCGCGAGATCAATGAGGAGATGAAGATCGCCGCCGCGCAAGCCATCGCCCAGCTCGCCCGCGAGGAAGTGCCGGACGAGGTGCTCTCCGTCTATGCCGGCCGCCAGATGGAATTCGGCCCGGAATACATCATTCCGACGCCGTTCGATCCGCGCCTGATTTCCACCATCCCGGTCGCCGTCGCCAAGGCGGCGATGGAAACGGGCGTGGCACGCAAGCCAATCATGGATCTGGAGGGCTATCGCCGCTCGCTGACCGCCCGCCTGAACCCCACGGCCAACACGATGAACCGCATTCTGGACCGCGTGAAAGCGCATCCGAAGCGCGTCATCTTCGCGGAAGGCGAGGAGGAGAAGATCATCCGCGCCGCCGCCTCCTGGCGTGATTACGGCTACGGCACGCCGGTGCTGGTCGGCCGCAAGGACCGCATCCTGGCGGCGATGGAGCGCATGCAGATCACCAGCCGCGATGGCATCGAGATCACCAACGCCGCGCTTTCTCCGCACCTCGATCAGTACGTGGACATGCTCTACGCCAAGCTGCAGCGCAAGGGCTTCCTCTACCGCGACGTGGCGCGCATGGTGAAGAACGACCGCAACACCTTCGCCTCCCTCATGCTGGAAGCCGGGCATGGTGACGCGCTCATCACGGGCCTCACGCGCGGCTATCACCGCTCGCTGGAGACCGTCTCGCGCATCATCCCGCCGAAGGATGGCCGCTTCCCGTTCGCCGTCAACATCATCGTGGCGAAGAACAAGACCATCTTCATGTCCGACACAATGGTGAACGAGCTGCCCGAGCCGGAGCAACTGGCCGACATCGCGGAATGCACGGCGGAAGTGGCGCGTCACTTCGGCCATGAGCCGCGCGTGGCGTTCCTTTCCTTCTCCAGCTTCGGCAACCCGCAGCGCGAGAAATCCAAGCGCATCGTTGATGCCATCAAGGTGATGGACAAGCGCTCGGTGAATTTCGAGTATGACGGCGAAATGGGCGCCGACGTGGCCCTGAACGCGGAGCTGATGAGCCTGTTCCCGTTCTGCCGCCTCAGCGGCCCGGCCAACGTGCTGGTGATGCCCGCGCTGCATACCGCCAACGTCTCGGCGGGCCTGATGACGGAACTGGGCGAGGGCTCCTCCATCGGCCCGATCCTCGTCAACATGTCGCGCCCCGTGCAGATCGTGCAGATGAACGCCTCCGTCTCCGATATCATCAACATGGCCGCCATCGCGGTGATGGAGGTGGCCAGCGACGAGACCACGGACGGCGAGAAGCAGCCGAAGAGCGCCAAGGCGGCGTAAAGTTGGTTGCTGGTTTCTGGTTGCTGGTCGCTGGTGAAAGCGGAGCCCCCTATCCCCCTCCCAGTAGGGGGAGGGTTGGGGAGGGGGCGTAAGGATACGTTTGACTCCGCTTCCGCCCCCCTCCCAGCCTCCCCCCTACTGGGAGAGGGGCAAGCCCGTACTCCCCATTGCCTTTTGCGGGAAGAAGCCGTAAGGAAAGCGGGTTCATTCGCTTGGCAGGGGAGGCTACCTCATGAAATTACCGCTATCGGTGGCGATGGCCGGGATGGTGTTTGCGGCGTCCGTCTGGATGGCCGGGGCGTTGCGCGCCGAGTCGGAGGCTGCGCCGGCGGCCAGCAGTGCGCAGGCCGACCCCTTGGAAGCCAAGGCTCCGCCGGTGCCGCGCGAGGAAATCCTCCGTCTGACCGACAAGGACGTGGTGCTGGGGGACCGCAAAGCCCCGGTGGCGATCTTCGAATATTCCTCGCTCTCCTGCCCGCACTGCGCGCATTTCCACAAGGACATCCTGCCGGAACTGCAGAAAGATTATATAAATGACGGCAAGGCGGTGCTGGTGATGCGGCAGTTCCCGACCAACAAGCCTGCGCTGGAAGGTGCGATGCTGGTGCGCTGCCTTTCGCCGGAGCGTGGGGCCAAGTTCGAGCAGGTGCTATTTGAGATGCAGGATCGCTGGGTGTCGATGGACAGCCGCGCCGCGCTGGAGAAAATCGCTGCTGTCGGGGGCGTCACGGAAGCCGAGTTCAACGCCTGCCTAGATGACAAGGCCGCCGAAGATGCTCTGCTGAAAGACCTCATGTCCGCCCGCGACAATTTGAACGTGGAAGCCACGCCGACCTTCTTCATCGGCAAGGAAAAGATCGACGGCGCGCGCGAGTATGAAGTCTTCGCCAAGGCCATTGACGCCGCGCTGAACGCCGCCCCCGCGAAGGCGCCGAAGTGAGCGATCCGCGCCGCCCGGAGGATATCCAGGCCGAAGCGGCCCGCCTGCGCGCGGAAGTGGATGGTGCGAACCGCTCCAACGATGCCCTTGCCGGCAAATCCTCGGCGCTCCGCATCGCCACGGATCTGATGGTGTGCCTCGGCGTCGGCGTGTTTCTCGGCTACTGGGCGGATCGCTGGCTTGACTCCGCGCCATGGGGCATCCTGCTGGGCATCTGTTTTGGTATGGCGGCAGGGGTTCGCAACGCCATCCGCTCCGCTAAAGCGATGGAAAAATCCGAAGAAAACCGCGCGTGAGAGTGATGCATTCCAAGGTGCAATAAAGGCTGGACAAGCCCCCGCGAATCACCTACACAGTACGCCGAATTTCAGACGGTTTCTCTCCCGATGGCCGAAGCCCATAGTCCGATGCATCAGTTCGAGGTGCACCCGCTGTTTGAGCTGCCAAAGCTCGGCGGGTACGACATCCATTTCACGAACTCCTCCCTTTTCATGGTCGCCTCCGTGGCGGTCATCTACTTGTTCCTCACGCTCGGCATGCGCCAGCGTTCGCTGGTGCCCGGTCACTGGCAGTCAATGGTGGAAATGGGCTACGACTTCGTGCACAACACGCTGCGCGACACGGCGGGCGAGGGCTACAAGCCGTTCCTGCCCTTCATGTTCACGCTGTTCTTCTTTATTCTGACGGCAAACCTGCTGGGCTTGGTGCCGTACTCCTTCACCGTCACCAGCCATATCATCGTCACCTTCGCGCTGGCGGCGCTGGTGTTCCTCGGCGTCACGGCGGTCGGCTTCTACAAGCATGGCCTGCATTACTTCCACATGTTCCTGCCGTCCGGCGTGCCCTGGCCGCTGGTGCCCATCATGATCCCGATCGAGGTGATTTCCTACCTCGCCCGCCCGATTACCCTCTCCATCCGTCTGGCCGCCAACATGACCGCGGGCCACCTGCTGCTGAAGGTTGTGGCTGGGTTCGTGGTGTCGCTCGGCCTGATGGGCGCGCCGCTGATCCTCGCGCTGGTCGGGCTGATCGGTTTCGAAGTCTTCGTGGCGTTCCTGCAGGCTTATATCTTTACGATTCTCACCTGCGTGTACCTGCACGACGCGCTTCACATGCATTAATCCAACAAACCACCTGAAAGGACTAACACCATGGACGCAGAATCCGCAAAACTCCTCGCCGCCGGCCTGATGGGCTTCGGCATTCTCGGCTCCGCCATCGGCGTGGGCATGATCTTCAACGCCTTCCTGCAAGGCGTGGCCCGCAACCCGGCCGCCGCTCCCAAGCTGTTCACCAACGCCCTCATCGGTGCGGCGCTGGCGGAAGGTCTGGGCGTCATGGCGTTCGCCGTCGCCGCTGCCAACCTGTTCTAATCGTCAACCACCCATTTACGGGGAACGCGCATGGACGGCATGTCCGAGCATACGGCGACCCACGCCTCGGTCGGGATTGAGCACAAGGAGCCTTCTCCCCAGCTCAACCCCGAGAGCTTTGCCTCGCAGCTCTTCTGGCTGACGCTGACCTTTGCGGCTCTCTACCTGCTGATCTCGCGCAGCGCGCTGCCGAAGATCCAGTCAGTGGTGGAGACGCGCCGTCAGCGCTTGCAGGCGGACTTAGAAGCAGCGGAAGCGCTCTCCCGTCAGGCGCAGGAGGCTCAGACGTCCTACGAGACGACACTGGCCGAATCGCGCCTGCGTGCCAACGCGCTGATCGTGGAGGCGCAAGCCGCCCATGACCAGATGGCCAAGCAGGAGCATGCCGCCCTTGACCAGACGCTGGCGAAGAAGCTTGCGGAAGCTGACAAGTCGCTGCGGGAGCAATGCACCCGCATCGAGCGCGACATGGCGCCGATTGCGGAGGAGGCCGCCACGCTCATCGTGGAGAAGTTGCTCGGCGTCTCCCCGGATGGGGCGCGGGTGAAGAAGGCCGTCAAGGCGGCATCTTCGTGATCCATCCCGCTTGACCCAGCCGCGCGCCGGGTCCACATTAGACGAAAAGGAATTGCTGGATGTTTGACGCTACCTTCTTTGTTGGCCTTTCGTTTGTGCTGTTCGTGCTGGCAGCATGGCGCCCTGTGTCGCGTGCCATGACGAAGGCGCTTGATTCCCGCGCGGCCCGTATCGAAGCGGAACTGGCCGAGGCTGTGCGCCTGCGCGAAGAAGCCCAGGCCACGCTCGCGGCTTACCAGAAGAAGCTGACGGACGCCAACAAGGAAGCGGAGGAGATGCTCACCTCCGCCCGCGCCGCCGCCAAGCGTTTGGAAGAGGAAGCCCGTGCGCAGATTCAGCGTGCCGTGGATGCCCGCGTGCAGCAGGCCAACGACAAGATCGCCCGCGAGGAGCAGGAGGCAGTCACCGCCATCCAGCGCAAGGTGGTGGAAATCGCCGTCGAGGCCGCGAAAGACATTCTCTCCGACGACATGAACGACGAGGCGAACGAGAAACTCATCGCGCTGGCCATCAAGGATTCCGGCCGCACGCTTCACTAGGATAGTAAGAGCCGGGCGGAGGAGCAGTATCCATGCACCTCGCCCGGGTTTTTTTGTGCTTTTTTGCAGCCATTAATTTTTTTAACTCGGCGCTGGCGAATCCCTGGCTGCAAAAACCCGGGGAGGGATTGCTAATCCTCAACGGACTTGCTTACGCCACGGATACCTACTTTGATAGCGAGGGCCAGAAAACCGCTCAGCCGCGCTTCAGCAAGTACGAGCTGAATCCCTACCTTGAATATGGCCTGAACGAGCATTGAACCGTTGGCGGGTCGGTGTTTCTTCAGCGCCTGCAACAGCGTCAGGCGAATGGCCTAAACGCCGATAACTGGGGCTTGGGCAACAGTGAGGTCTTTACGCGCTGGCAAGCGTGGCAAAGCGGCCGCCGTGCCATGTCACTGGACGGGTTCGCCGCGTTGCCTTCGGTCTACGCCCGCGCAGCGGACCCGCGCGCCGGTCGCAACAACTATGATCTTGGTGCGGCCATCAATATAGGGCAAGGATTCACCTTGTGGAGAAGCGAGCATTTCCTTGCAGCGCGTGCGGCATACCGGCACCGCTTAGGTATCCTGCGCGATCAAGTGCAACTGGAAGCCCGTACCGGATTACGCTTCGGTGAAGATTGGATGCTGCTGCCTGAACTGTTCCTGACCGTGCCCATGGGCGGAGTAGGACCCAATTTCTCGGTGGCAGGGCAGAATGATTACCGGCTGTTGAAAGGTCAGCTTTCCGCCGTCTATTTCTTGCGCGATAACACTGGGCTGCAAGTCGGGATTTTTCGCCATCTAAGCGGCGATAATACCGGCACCGGAGGAGGAGCTCTGCTTTCTCTATGGCGCAGGTTTTAGATTTTTCTCTTTCCAAAGCGTTTCCCCGGCTGGGAGAGCTATTACGCCGGGATGAGGCGGTCACGGAAGCGGGTATCGCGGCCGCGTTGGAAAGGCAGTTGCGCCAAGGTGGCCGGCTAGGCGAACTGCTGGTAATGGAGGGATCGCTCAACTGGCCGCAATTGGTTGCGGCGCTTGCGAAGCAGCAGAATCTGGCCAGCGTGGATCTTTTTGCTGAGCCATGCGACACTTCCCTGCTCTATGCGGCGTCCCTGGGCAGTTATCAGGCACATGGCTGGGTGCCGTGGCGGCAGCAGAATGGGGTGCTCTATGTGGCGGCGCAAGAAGTAACTCCTGCACTCATGGCCGAAGTGCGCCGTCATACAGACCCCGGTCAGCCTCTCGCCTTTTTGCTCACCTCGCCGCGCGATCTTCGGTATGCACTCGCCTCGCGCTTCGTCAATCATCTCGATTGGCAGGCGCGGCAGGACCTGTTTGAGCGCTACCCGCTCTGGTCATCCTGCCGCCGCCCGGTCGATCGCTGGATGCTTGCGGGCCTGCTGGGTTTTCTCACGCTGATGACCATTGCCCCGCTCTCTGGGCATTTTGTAGAGACGGTACTGGTATTCGCCAATTTACTATTTCTGGCCTCCATTCTGTTCAAATGGCGGCTGGTGGAGAAAGGCCGCCACGTGCCTTGGCCGCGGGCTGATGCTGCTTCGGTGCCAGACGAGGCGCTACCGGTATATACGGTGTTGCTTCCGCTTTATAGAGAAGCCGCCTCTGTGCCCGGCATTCTCTCTGCCATGGCAGGAATTGATTATCCCAAACACAAGCTAGATGTGAAACTCATCATCGAGTCGGATGATGAGGAAACCCTGCATGCCACCTACGCGGCGAAGCCACCGGCCTATGTCGATATTCTTTGTGTGCCCGCCTCGCAGCCGCGTACCAAGCCGAAGGCCTGCAATTATGCACTCGCCTTCGCGCGCGGGGAGTATGTCACCATTTATGATGCCGAGGATGTGCCCGCCCCGGACCAGCTCCGCCGCGCCGTGGCGCTGTTCACGGCGTATCCGTCGGACGTTGTCTGCCTGCAGGCGCGGCTGAATTACTATAATTATGCGGAGAACTGGCTGACGCGCTGCTTTGCGATGGAGTATGCGCTGTTATTCGACCGCATGATTCCCGCGCTGCATGCTTGGGGCATTCCGATTCCGCTAGGAGGCACCAGCAACCATATCGCGTTGCGTCGGCTGCGTGAGCTCGGCGCATGGGACCCATACAATGTCACCGAGGATGCCGATCTCGGTCTGCGTTTTGCAGCGGCGGGGCTTCGCACTCTGCCCCTTGATTCGCTGACGCTTGAGGAGGCTCCGCTGACTATTCCCGCTTGGCTGAAACAGCGGTCGCGCTGGATAAAGGGATATCTTTCCACCTGGATCGTTCACATGCGTGCGCCTGAGCGGCTTATTCGTCATGGCGGTTTCTGGCCGTGGCTGGGGCTGCAATTCCTGATCGGCGGAGCGTCGCTGGTCTACCTGATAGCGCCCATTCTGTGGGTAGTGTGTCTGCTTGGATGGGCCATGCCCGCCCGGCTGCCGCCGGTCCCTGATTGGGTGTCGCTTGGCTGTTGGAGCATGCTGGGGCTGGGCTGGGCCTCGCAATGGCAGATGGCGTGGCAGCTGACGCGGGATCGCGGCTGGCGGGGCATGGGGTGGGCCACCCTCGGCTTTCCCGCCTACTGGATGCTGCATTCGCTGGCCAGTTTCCGCGCCCTCTGGCAGCTGCTGGTGGCGCCCTCCCACTGGGACAAAACCCAGCACGGGGTGACGGCGGTGAAAAATCGTGAAATCCCGCCGGAGGCCGCCTGAAACTGCTTGACTTCCAGCGTTTCAGCCCTTAATTCATGCCCCTCATCACAAAATACTGCAGGTATGCCATGAAAGTCCTGAGCTCGCTCAAATCGGCCAAAACCCGTGATAAGAACTGCCGCGTCGTACGCCGCAAGGGCCGCGTTTACGTCATCAACAAGGTGAACCCCCGCTTCAAGGCGCGTCAGGGCTAATCCTTCCGATTATGCATGTAAAAAGGGCCGGTCATCTGATCGGCCCTTTTGTTTTGCCGCGTAAATACTAGATGCGCGAGGTCGGGGCGCGGCGGCCGGTGACGGCGCTGTAGATCAGGCTGCCGACGAACAGCACGGCAAACAGGATGGCCAGAAACTGCGCGATGGAGCTGAACGTGCCGACCAGCCCGCCGAAGCCGAGCAGCGCGGCGGCAATGGCAAGCACGAAGAAGATGATGGCGTAGGTAAGCATGAAATCCTCCCAGTAAATAGTGGGAATCAGCGTAGCGTTGCGCACATCAAAAAACCGCGCGCCGGAAGGCCAGCTTCGTCAGGCAGGGCTTAAGGGGCCTAGCGTACAGGCGGATACTGGCGGTTGGCCATGGCCGGGTGCAGCGGCGCACGGGCGGCCGTGGGGGCCGGGGCCGCGTAATAGCTGGGATAGCCCGCCCCATAGGCTGGATAGGCCGGAGCCGCCGAAGCCACGGCTGCTTGCGACGGAACGGGTTGCGGCGCGGTCTGCGGCATCATTTGCGGCTGCGGCATGGCCTGCGGTTGCGGCATCGCTTGCGGCGGGTAAGGCGCGTAGCCATAGGCCGCCTGCGGAGCTATCATCGGTTGTGCCGGGGCGGGGTAGTAATAGACCGGGTAATAGGAGTAGCCGTACGGGTAGTAATAGCCTGCCATAGGCTGTTGCGGCTGGGCGGTCGGCGTGTAGGCGGGGGCCTGGCCCGAGGCTGGGGCCAGCTGCGCCATGGCGGCGGCGGAGGCCATCTGCGTGCCGGCGCCGGGTGCGGCGGAACGCGCCGTCGGGGCCACGGCCACCGGTGCGGGAGCGGCGTTCGCGGCGGCTACCTGCGGTGCTGTGGGACTGGCCGCGGTTTGGCGGCTGCGTACGCTGGCGGCGTTGTCGGCCTTGTAATTATAGGTGGGGTTGCGGACATAATCCGCATTGGGGGAGGGCGGCTCCGCGCCGGAATAATAGCCGTTATCGTACCAGAACGGCTCGCCGAAGTAGAGATATTCCGGTTTGGTCAGCCCGCCTGCCACGCCGCCCAGCGCCATGCCTGCCACCGCGCCGGAGAAGGGCGCGCCGATGAGTGCTCCGGCGGTCAGTCCGGCCCCGGTGCCCATCATGCCGCCGGTGACGGCGCGTTCCTGCCAGCGCGTGCCACACGCGGCGAGGCTCAGGCAAAGCAGAAGAAGTGACGCTCGTTTCATGGGTTCTTTTATAACGCAAAAGGCCGCGGAACCCCGCGGCCTTTCGACATCTTGTCATGAGAATGTCACAAAGATGGGCGATTAGCGGCGCCAGACCGGACGGCCAAGGTTGACATCATCCGAATCGGTGAGGCCACCGGCGGCGGCACCCACCGCACCACCGACCACCGCGCCGGTCACCGGGTTGCCGCCCAGCACTGCCGAGCCCACGGCCCCGGCACCCGCGCCAATGCCGCCCCCGCTGAGCGCGCGGTCCGTGCGCGATTCGCCGCAGGCAGAGAGCGCCAGGGCGGCCGAGGTGGCGAGAAGAAGTGTAAGCGTGCGTTTCATGAAAAATCCTCCTTACAGTGAAACTACCGATTGTCGGCCGTGGCGATATCGCCCGGCGTTTCGACGAAGCCGTTGATGTAATAGATGAAACCATAGGGCGTTTTGACCGCTCCCACAATGGGCTCGCCATTGACGGTCACGCGGTCACCCACGCGGTGCAGCGCCACCTTGGTGCCCGCCACCGTGGGGAAGCGCTCATAGGCGCCGTGAATAAGATTAATATTAATCTTGCGGTTCACTACATGACCTGAGAGGAAATCCGCAGCCGCCGGATTGGCGGGATCGAGAAAGCCCGGCGGGACGGCGGCGCTGTGGAAGCGCGCATCGACGGGAACGAAGGCGGTGAACCCTTCCTCGGTGATCAGCGGCTGCGACAGGCCCACCTGCTCAATGGCCTGCGCGAAACCCTGACCATCCGGCTGGCTGCGCAGCGCGTCGAGCATTTCCCAGCCATTACGCGGGGCGACATATTCCTCGACGCGCTCCACGCGGTAGCGCACACCGTCCTGCTCGATGATTTCCGCGACACTCACCTGCAGCGGACTAGCGGCGAGCAGGGTTCCAAGAATCAACGCGTGACGGGCATGCATAGGGTCAAACTCCTGTGTTTGCGCCATCGTGCAACGGTTGATTTCAATTCTCTGTGTTGCAGCAGAATGGATTAATCAGGGTGCTATAAGCGGTGGAAAGCGCGCGCCCGTCAGTTTCTTGTTGGCAAGCGGCTGTTCGGCCCGGTATAGGATGATGAAGGAAAATACCGGAGTAGCGCCTATGCCCAACGCCTGGATGATCGCAACGGCCGCCCTAATGCTGGGACTCTCCCCGCTGGCCGCGCTTCCGGCACAGGCGCAAGGCATGGCAGAGGGCGTCATGCCCGTGAATGCGCCCTCGCAGGTGCCGCTGGTAGTCATCCGCTACAACCAGCCGAAAGTGTTCTACCAGCGCCAGCTCTACAATGCCGTGGCGCGCGCCGTCGCCATCAAGCCTGACGTGACCTTTGAGGTCGTCTCCTTCGTGCCGCAGACCGGGGATAGCGATCGTGACGAAGTCTTGCAGAGCCGCGCCACGCAGCAGACCACCACGCTGCTGCGCGACATGACCGGCATGGGCATTCCGCAGGAGCGCATCCGCGTCAGCCGCGAGGCGGTGAACGACGCCACCCAGCACGAAATCTATATCTACGTGGACTGATAGCCTAAACTGAGCGAACCACGCTTGTTCTTTCCTTTTCTTACATCATCTTGACAAATCCCGCCGGGCTTCGCATGGCAGCTTGAGGCTGCCGGGGCGAGAGTGGTCACATGACCATACCGCTTGATAGCACCACTTCTTCCTCCGCCCCCACGGCGGCCCTGCATCACAAATGGCGTGCCTGTATGGGCCGCCTGCAGCAGCAATGGGGTTTCCTCACGCTGGAGGAGGTCGAGGCCATCGGCGGCAACCGCGAGCGGCTCATCCGCCGGGTGCAGCAGCATTCCGGACGCCCGCGCGCCGAGGTCGAGCGGGAAATCAATCGATGGGAGATGGAATATGCGCTTTAATGCAGAAGCCCGTCCGCGCCTGCGGGAACTCAGCGTCTCCGGCATCCGCTTCCGACGCTACAAGGCGGCGCTGCGGCAGGCCTGGCGGCGGCTGACGGAAGAAGACATCGAGCGCGCCGGGGGCAGCGGCATCGAGCTGGCACGCCTCATCGAGCTGCGCCACGGCGTCGCCCGGCATCTGGCGCTCGACCATATTTACCAGATGCAGCAGATGCATCTGGCGCGATAACGCACAAAGCATTTCAAGGGAGAAGCACATATCATGGATATCATCCGACTTATTGCCGCCATCATCCTGCCGCCGCTCGGCGTGTTCCTGCAGGTGGGCCTCGGCGGCCAGTTCTGGCTGAATTGCCTGCTCACGTTGCTGGGTTATATCCCCGGCATCATCCACGCCGTCTACATTATCGCAACCCGCGGCGGCCCCGCGGCTACGGCTATCTAATTCCTATTCAATCACAACGAGGGAGTCATCATCATGGCAACTGCCAATCAAGAAATCCGTGACCTGCGTGCTGAACTGGAAGAGCTGCGTGCCAGCATCTCCTCCGGCCTGCGCAATGGCCGCGCCCGTGAACAGCTGCACCATCTGGCGGAGGACGTACGCGAAGATGCCCGCGACATCGCCCGCAATGCTGGTGCCTCGCTGCGCCAGGCCTGGTCGCGCAGCCGCCATGCCGCCGAGGATGCTTACCATAATTATGAAGCATCGGTGAGCCGTCACCCGATCTCGGCCACGGCCATCGCGTTCGCGGGCGGGGTTCTGTTCGCCGCGCTGATGCGCCGCCGCTAATCCGGGCGATCTGATGCTTAAGACGCTGCTCTGGCAGCGCCTGCTTTGGTGGCTGGCAGGCCTCGCGATGCCGCTGCGCCCGGTGCTGATCTTCCGGCTGCGCCAGGGGCTGACTGCGCTCATCTGCGCCGTCATCGGCGGTGTGCTGCTGGGCGGGCTGCTGCTCGCCAGCATTGGCGGCATCTACGTACTGCTCCTGCAGCAGGGATCACACCCGCTGACGGCTTTCATCGGCCTTGGCATCGTGGTGATGATGGCGGGTGGGGCGCTGCTCTGGCACGCCTACCGTCAGGTGCTGGTGATAGCCAACCTGCGCGAGGATCTGCAGGGTCGGCCGGACGTGGCGGTGCAGCAGGCGGAGCGGGAAGTGCAATCGCTTTTCTCCGCCTTCCTTGAGGGCATGATGACACCGGCTGCGGAATACCCGGCCGCCATGGCAGAACCCGTCCCCCGCCGCGCCCGCGTGACTCCGCATCAGGTAGACCTCACCGCCACGGTCGCCCCGGCGGCGGGGGCCATCACGCGCCCGGTGACGCATACCCCTTCTTCCAGCACGCATTGACCTGCGCCATGCTGGGCTGCCTGACTCTTGCCCGAGCGTTCTTCATGCCGCATGCCTGTCTTGCCACTGCCGTTCTTGCCTGCCTTGCGGCGCCTGCCTTCGCGGGGGAAGCCCTCACGCCGGAGGCCCCGCTTTTTCCCGATACGCGCGGCATCATCTCGGCCACGCTGGAAAACGACATTTTCGCCGGTGAGGATAATAACTACACCAACGGCGTGCGCTTCGCGTGGTTCTCCTCCGAGATTGGCGTGCCCGGCTGGCTGGAGCGCTCGGCGGAGAAGCTGCCGTTCTTCGACCCTTCTGGCAACATGCGCTACGGCTTCGCACTGGGACAGAACATGTATACGCCGACCAATATCGAGCTGCGCAGCCCCGACCCGCGCGACCGCCCCTATGCGGGCTGGACCTATGGCAGCATCAGCCTGATCGCCGACAAGGGCGACCGCATGGATAGTCTTCAGCTGCAACTCGGCATCGTTGGCCCAGCCTCGCTCGCGGGCCAGACGCAGGATTTCGTGCATGATCTCATCGGCAGCCCCGACCCACAGGGCTGGGACAACCAGCTGAAGAACGAGCCGGGCGTTTCGCTGTTCTATGAGCGCAAATGGCGCAACATCTGGGAGACTGAGCCGGGCGGCTTCGGCATCGGTCTCTCGCCGCATGTCGGCGCGGCGGCGGGCAACGTCTTCACCCATGCCAATGCAGGCCTCACGCTGCGGGTGGGCACCGATCTCGGCTCGGATTACGGGCCGCCGGGCATTCAGCCGCGCCTGCCGGGCTCCGACTTCTTCGTGCCGAGCCGCGATTTCGGCTGGTACTTGTTTGCCGGAGTGGATGGGCGGGCCGTGGCGCGCAACATTTTCCTTGACGGCAACACGTTTACCGACAGTCCCAGTGTCGATAAAAACCCGCTGGTCGGGGACGCGCAATTGGGCCTGGCGGTCACCTTCGAGACGGTTCGGCTGGCCTATACCCACGTGTTCCGCAGCAAGGAATTCGAGGGTCAGCGCAGCCCGGACTCGTTCGGCGCGCTCACACTGTCCTACCGCTACTAGCACGCTTTTAGCCAGCGTTGACTGCTGCTTCGCCAATGCCGCATGGGAAGTTGACGCCACCCCGGATACGGTTGATTTCACTGACTTAAATAAATTAACCACAAAGGAGTGTTCCTATGAAACGTGCCATTATCCTGCTGGGTATGCTGGCTGGCTTCCAGATGCTGGCGGCCTGCAACACCATGTCGGGCATCGGTGAAGACGTAGAAGCGGGCGGCGACAAGCTCGAGCGCACCGCTGAGAAGCATAAAGGCTACTAATATCAAAGGCGGGCAGAGTTCTTCTGCCCGCCTTCATTTACCAAGGAGAGAGACCATGGCTCTGGAAACAGGCACTACCAATGACCGCGAGGTGATCGAAGACCTCCTCGCGCATGTACAGGATTCCATCAACGGCTACACGGACGCCGCTGAAATTGTCAAAGACCCGCAGCTGGGGGATTTGTTCCGCCGCCGCGCCGCTTCGCGCCAGAAGGTGGCCAATCAATTCGCCGAGCGTCTGCGCACGCTGCAGCCGGGCGAGGCCGTCAATCGCGAAGGCACCACGGCGGGCCATCTGCACCAAGGCTTCATGAAGCTGCGTGCGTCCATTCAGGACAATGAAAAGGCCGCGCTGGCCGAAGTGGATCGCGGCGAGAGCTATCTGGCCGAGCGTTTTGAGCGGGCACTGGAGCGCGATGTGAGCGTTGAGACGCGCAATCTCATCCAGCAGTTCCTGACGCAGATCGAGTCGGAAAAAGCCGACGTTGAGCGACTGCACAGCTACGCGTAAGCGCCATTGGTTCCATTAATACGAAAGGCCGCTGGATCACTCCAGCGGCCTTTTTCGTGGATTGCAGCTTCTCATAGACTTTTCCTCGTTCAGCGCCTATTTATGGCCTTGCACATTGCATGACATATCATGCGTAAAGCCTTGGCAAGCACGGGTTTGCCTCATTGCCAATTATATGACAGATCTGACGATGACCCCTCCGGAGTCGGCAGCCGCAAACGCCTCCTTTCGCCATTACACCCCAATGCGCCTGCTGGAGGCGGCAGGGGCCCTGCGGCTATTCAGCTGGCTATGCGCCTACGCCATGCTACTGCTGATGGCGGGCACCATTGCGCAGCGCTGGGTGGGGTTGCTGGTGGCGCAGGAATCCTATTTCGAGAGCTGGATGGCGTGGCTTGGCCCCGTGCCGCTGCCCGCCATGCGCAGCGTGCTGGCGCTGATGGCGCTGAATCTGGCAGCGCGCATGACCCGCATGCCGCTCACCCTCTCCAAGGCGGGGCTGTGGCTGGCCCACCTGGGCGCGCTGCTGCTGATTCTCGGCGGCGTCGCGGCCGGGGCGGGGCGGGAGGAGGGCTACATGCTCATCCCCGAAGGCAACAGTTCCGCTGCCGTTTATGAATATAACGAGGATCGCGGCGACGACTTCAAGCAAAGCTTCTCCACGCCAATTCGCGCGCTGCCCTTCACACTGACGCTCTCCAACGTGGTGAAGGACGCCCATCCCGGTACCGAGGAAGCCCGAGATTACCGCTCCGAGCTGGTCATCGACGATGGCGGCCTGAAGCTGCCCGTGACGCTGGAGCTGAACGAGCCGCTCCGCTATCGCGGCTATACCTTCTACCAGTCCTCCTACCTCACCAGCGAGCAAGGGGAGGCGACCATTTTGGCCGTGAAGAAAAGCGGCGCATGGATTTACCCTTACGCTGCCACCGCCCTATTGGCGCTTGGGTTGTTCTGGCACTGGCGAGCGCGGAGGGCGGGATGAGTTCTACTCCTCGTCATTCCCCGAATTTGCGACAGCAAATTATAGGGGAATCCAGAGCAGCCCGCACCGTCCTTTGGATTGCCCTAGAATCGCGTGCCGCGATTCGGGCAATGACGTTTGCTATTCTCCTCCTTCTTCCGTGTATCGCCCATGCCGCCGAGCCGCTTTCGGTGGATATGCTGGGGCGCATCCCCGTCCAGCAGGATGGTCGCATCAAGCCGCTGGAGCAGTTCGCGCGGGTGACGCTGCGGCAGTTGAGCGGCGCGGAGTCGCTGAAGGAAATTGAGGCGCTGCCGTGGCTGATGGAGCTGCTCTTCACGCCGGAGATCGCCGCCGAGCGCCCGATTTTTACTATCAAGGAAGACTCGCTGCGCGCCTCGATGAACCTGCCGGAGCGGCCTGGTCATCGCTACGCCGCGAAGGAGCTGGCCACGCCGCTCACCGAAAAGCGTCCGCTGGTGATGCCCATTGTGATGATGCCTGCCAAGGAACGCAGCCCCGAGCAGCAGGCGCTGATGGATCTCTATCAGCGTTTCTCGCTATTCACCGATTTGCAGCAGAGCTTCGCCATCCTGCTGCCGCTGAATGCGCCGCGTCCGGCGGGGTATGACCTGCCGACGCCGCTCACCTACCTCGATCTGCAACGCATCCGCGAAACGCTGCTCGCCGATGCCGAGGCCATCGCCAAGCGCAGCCATGGCGATCTGGACGCGCTGAGCGCGCCGGAGCGCGAGGTGGTGGCGCTCGCCTTCCTCACCGAGCGGCTGGAGCAGCAGGCCCTGCAAAGCCGCAGCTTCCGGGTGATGCCCGGCACATGGGAGCAGGCGGGCAGCGAATGGTTCGCGCCATGGGCCCTGCTGCGTGCGGGCTACGGCTCCCCCCAAAGCGGGGAGTATCTGAAGCGCTGGAAGGCCGCCGCGCTTGCCTACCGCGATAGCGACGCCGAGGCATGGGCCAGCGCATCCACCGCCCTCGCGAATGCCGGGGAAGGGCAGGCGCACGGCATGGCAGCGCTGCGGCTGGGGGTGGAATATTGGTATGTCGTTCTTGCTCCGCTGAATTGGGTGCTGGGGCTGCTGCTGGCAAGTGTGGCGCTGCTGTTAACCCCCTCCCCAGTAGGGGGAGGGTCGGGGTGGGGGCGTGAGGGCACGTTTGACGATTCTTCCGCCCCCCACCCGTCGACGCTTGCACGCGTCGACCCCACCCTACTGGGGGAGGGACATTGGGACCTCAGGGCAGCGCTCGCCAAAATAACGCGTCCCCTCCTGCTCCTCGCGCTCACCCTCCTCACTCTCACCCTTGCGGCACGCATCTTTATCCTCGCCCGCCCGCCGGTGGGGACGCTGTATGAATCGCTGCTGTTCGTAGCATGGGCGGGGCTGGCGGTGTGCGTGCTTCCCACGCATGCCGCGCGGCGTACGCGGGGTGTGGGGGCGGGGCTCGCGGCGCTGCTCCTTATCATCGCCCCCGTCTTCGCCTCGGATGAAACGATGGGCATGTTGACCGCTGTGCTCAACACGGATTTCTGGCTCACCGTCCATGTGCTGTGCATCACCTCCGGCTATGCCGCTTGCCTGCTGGCGGGGGGCATGGCGCATGCGGAGCTGTTCCGGCAGGCGCGGGCGGAGGCACCGCTACTCGTCACCCGCCCCCTGACCCTCTACACCCTCGCCGCGCTTGGCCTCACCGCTACCGGCACGCTGCTCGGCGGGGTATGGGCGGACCAGTCCTGGGGCCGCTTCTGGGGGTGGGACCCGAAGGAGAACGGTGCGCTGCTCATCGTGCTGTGGATC
The DNA here is from genome assembly GCA_002291925.1 of Alphaproteobacteria bacterium UBA998. Lineage (GTDB taxonomy): Bacteria > Pseudomonadota > Alphaproteobacteria > Rickettsiales > UBA998 > UBA998. The sequence continues at coordinate 63,014 of DBAY01000065.1, forward strand.
ATCTGGCTTCTGCATGCGCGGCAGGCGGGGCAACTCTCTGTCCTCGGCTATGTGGCCGCCATCGCGTTGCTCACGGTCGTGGTGGCGCTGGCGTGGTTTGGTGTGAACATGCTGGGGATTGGGCTGCACTCCTATGGATTTACCGAGGCGACGGCCGCCGGGCTGGCGGGGTTCTGCCTGGTGGAGTTTGTTCTTGTCTTTGGGCTGTGCTACCGCATTCGTCGAAGAGGATATTCCGCATGAAACCGTTTGCCGTTGCCATTGCATTATTGATTGCCGTTGTCGGAGGGGCCTTTGTCGTGTCCTCGCGCAACGGTCCTTCGCTTGCTGATCCCGTGCCTAACATGACGGTGATGCTCACTTCCGGCGAAATCCGGCAGCTGTATGATTATCAGGGCAAGCCGACCGTGCTGCATTTCTGGGCCACGTGGTGCGCGCCCTGCGTGAAGGAATTTCCGAGCCTGCTGCGTCTGGCGAAGGAGCATCCCGAATGGCAGCTGGTACTGATTTCTGCGGATGAAAAGGTGGCGCCCATCGCCCCCTTCATGCAGAAAATGGAAGATATGAGCGGCATCCCCCTCGGCTCGATGCCGCAGCTTGTGCAGGTGTGGGACGAAGGCAAGCGCATTTCGCAGGATACGTTTCAGGTGGTGAGCTACCCGGAGACCATCTTCCTTTCCCCCAACATGCGGCCCGTGCACAAGGTGGTGGGCGCCATCACGCCCGAGGATTGGCCGCGCTGAAGGCGTTTTCAGCAAGAATCCACCGCATGAGGCTTGCCAAGGACATAGAGCAATAATAGAATAAGTCTTATATAACTCTACTAATAGTTGCAATACGCTTCTGTTTCATGTCCGCCGCTCCCCGTGAATTTCCGCTGACCGACCGCGATTTTCGCTTCCTTGCAGAGGTTATCGGGCAGCATACCGGTATCGTGCTCAAGGAACATAAGCGCGACCTCGTCTATGGTCGGCTGGCCAAGCGGTTGCGCCAGCTGGGCTTACAGAGTTTCGAGCAATACTGCCACCTGCTGCAAGGGGAAGCGGGGGAGGCCGAACTACCCCACGTGGTCAACGCCATCACCACCAACCACACCGCCTTTTTCCGTGAGCCGCACCATTTCCAGCATCTGGAGCAGGTGCTGCGCCAGATGAATCGGCCCCGGCTGCGGCTGTGGTCGGCGGGCTCATCCATCGGTGCGGAGGCCTACTCCATGGGCATGTGCGTGCTCGATGCACTGCCCCCTGCGCGGCGGGGCGATGTCAAAATCCTCGCCACCGACATCGACACCGCCGTGCTCGCCAAGGGCCGCGCCGGAGAATACCCGGCTGCGCTGCTTGACTCCATCCCTGCCGCCAAGCGCGCCAAATACGTTTCGGAGGAAGCGGATGGCCACCTGCAGATGGGGCCCGCACTGCGCGATCTGGTGACGTTCCTGCCGCTCAACCTGCTGGGCGAGTGGCCGATGCGCGGGCCGTTTGACATCATCTTCTGCCGCAACGTGGTCATCTATTTCGACAAACCCACCCAGCGGCGGCTGTTCGACCGCTTCGCCGACCTGCTGCAGCCGGACGGGTGGCTCTATATCGGCCATTCGGAGAGCCTCTTTAACGTCACCGATCGGTTCCGCCCGGCGGGGCGTACCATCTACCAGCTGGCGTGAACATGGCACCTCCCCCGACTCCTGCCCCCCACGAACGGCGCACCCCGCCGGAGAATTTCTACGCCCATAGCGGCCGCCAGTTCGATGCGCGCGAAGGGCTCTACGTGGTCAAGATTTTCTCCGGCGATTGCTACGTCACCCCGGCGCGTGACGAGATGCTGGTGACCATCTTGGGCTCGTGCGTGGCCGCTTGCGTGCGTGATCCGCTGGCCGGGGTGGGCGGCATGAACCATTTCCTGCTGCCGGGCGATGACGGCGGCAGCCTGCACCTGGCTGCGGGCGACGCAGCGCGCTACGGCGTGCATGCGATGGAGCGGCTCATCAACGGCATCCTCGCGCGCGGCGGCAAGCGCGATCGGCTGGAGGTGAAATTGTTCGGCGGCGGCAATGTCATCGAAAGCTCGGCCATGATCGGCTCGCGAAATGCCGAATTTGCGCGCGGATTCCTACGCAATGAGGGCCTCGCCATCGCCGCCGAGCATCTGGGCGGTGACCTTCCCCGGCGCATCCATTACTACCCGGCGACGGGCCGGGTGAAGATGCGCCTGCTGCGTCGCAAGGAGAACCTGCGCGTGGTGACCGAGGAGCGCCGCTACCGTGAGAGCCTGCGCGTGGCGCCGGTGGAAGGGGCCATCGAGCTGTTTTGAGCATGAAACCGATCCGTGTCGTCATTGTGGATGATTCCGCCCTCATGCGTGGGATGCTGACAGAGATGCTCTTCGGCGCCCCCGGCATCGAGGTGGCGGGCACGGCGGGCGACCCGTATGAGGCGCGCGAAGTCATCAAGCGCTGCGCGCCGGACGTGGTGACCTTGGATATTGAGATGCCCCGCATGGACGGGCTGGCGTTTCTGGAGAAGATCATGCGGCTGCGGCCCCTGCCGGTGATCATGGTCTCCTCGCTGACGCAGAAAGGCGCGGACGCCACGGTGCGCGCGCTGGAACTGGGGGCGGTGGACTGTATCGCTAAGGAAGCGAGTCACCGGCTGGGGAATCTGGAGGAAAAGCGCGAGGAGCTGATCGCCAAGGTGCGTGCGGCGGCGACGGCGCGGGTGATGGCACGCACAGTGCCCGCCACGCCCACCCGCCTGCGTTTTGATGCAAAAAGCGCCACGCGGTCGCTGGTGGCCATCGGCGCTTCCACGGGCGGCGTGGAGGCGCTGCGGGCGCTGCTCACCGTGCTGCCCGCGAGCCTGCCGCCCCTCGTCATCACCCAGCATATGCCGGAGCAGTTCACCGCGTCCTTCGCCCGGCGCCTCGATGGGCTCTGCGCGCTGCGGGTGCGCGAGGCGGCGGACGGGATGGCGGCGCTTCCCGGCCATGCCTACATCGCCCCCGGCGGGCAGCATCTGGAAGTGCGCGGCGTGGCGGGGGGCTATGCGTTGCAGGTGGTTCCCGGGCCGCTGGTGTCCGGCCACCGCCCGTCAGTGGATGTGCTGTTTGCTTCCGTGGCGGCAAGCGTGGGCGCGGACGCGGTCGGCCTCATCCTGACGGGCATGGGCAGCGATGGCACGCAGGGCCTCTCCGCCATGCGCGAGGCCGGGGCCCTGACGCTCGGGCAGGACGAGGCGAGCTGCGTGGTTTACGGCATGCCCCGTGCCGCCCGGCTCGCCGGCGCGGTGATGGCGGAGTGGCCGCTTTCCCGGATACCACAGGCACTGCTCGATGCCTGCCGAAACTGAGCTTCCGCGCTAACCTGCGCATATCTCGCAGAAGATTGAGGTTCGCTTGAAACCTGCGGCATGTTCCCCGTGCCATCATACGCTCCATACTGGCTTTCATTGCATTAACAGGAGCGTGTCATGACCCGGTTTCCCGTTTTTCTTACCACTTTTCTCTTGAGCACCAGCCTGCTGGCTGGCCCGACGCTGGCGGCGGTGGCCGCTCCCGCGCCAGCCGCCCCGACACAGGCGCAGGCGAGTGATACACCCACCGTCACGTCCCGGGACGTGACGCTCAGCCCGGCGGAGGAGCTGCAATACAAGCAGATGCTGAAATCAGCGAGCGCCATGCTGGGCCATATCAGCATTGCCAATATCGCGCTGCTGCATGACATGATCCCGGAAGCCTCCGCGAACACCAAGTCGGCGCTGGAGCAGGCGCGCGCGCTGGAAGCCCAGACCAGCAGCCTGAACGCGGATCTGATCAAGTCTGGCCGCATTACCTACACGGCGGATGGAAAAACCAAGGATTTCTGGCTGCCGCTGGTGAATGACGCGCTGGTCGTGCGCTCGGTGGATGCGGATTACGCCAAGGCGAGCAAGCCAAGCGTGGAGGAGGCGGATGCCGAAGTGGTGCATACCCGGATTTTCCTCAATACCCATGACGTGCGGGAAGGGCTGGAGAAAGCCGATGCCGCTTTCCGCACCAAGAATTACGGCGAGGCGGAGGCTCGTCTGACGGAAGCCGCCAACAGCACCTTCACCCATGAGACGGTGAAGGAAATGCCCCTTCTAAGCGCGCGGGACAATCTCATCCTCGCGCGCGAACTGGCGAAGGACAAGAACTACAAGGCGGCCGACTTCGCGCTGAGCCATGCGCAGCAATACCTGAAACAGTATGAATCCAGCGCCCCAGCCGCGGGGGGCGACAAGGCGAAGAAACTGGAGCAGGAGATCAGCGACCTGCAGGCCAGCATCAGCAAGAACGAGCCATCCGCGCTGGGTTCGGTCGAAGAGAAGATCACGGCGTGGGTGCATAATCTGGAGCATGGCTCCAGCTGGGTGCAATAACTTCATGGCAGCAGGGCGGGCTGTAACGTTCGCCCTGCCGCTTAACCTGCTCCGCTGAGGATGGCGCAGCACATTCAAGTTGTTCTTATCACGTAAGGGAGTGGCAACCTGCCTCGCTTGGGATATACTCCCGGCGCGGCATGATGCGCGAAGGAGACGAATGCGAATTTTGATGGTGGAAGATGACGAGGGGCACGCCCAGTTCGTCATGCAAGGGCTGAAACAGGCGGGGCACAATGTCGATCGGGCGAAGGACGGCATGGAAGGCCTGTTTCTGGCCACGGAAGAAAAATACGACGTAATGATTGTCGACCGGATGCTGCCCAAGCTCGATGGGCTGGCCATCATCGAGACCCTGCGCAAGAGCGGCAACCAGACCCCGGTGCTGGTGCTGAGCTCCCTCTCCAAGGTGGAGGAGCGCATCAAGGGCCTGCGTGCGGGGAGCGATGATTATCTCACCAAGCCTTTCGAGTTCGGTGAACTACTGGCACGGCTGGAAGCCCTGGCCCGCCGTGCGACGCCCGCCGAGGCCGAGCGCACCGTGCTGCGCGTGGGCGATCTGGAGGTCAACCTGCTGACGCGCGAGGTGCAGCGCGCCGGTCAGAAGATTACGCTGCAGGCCAAGGAATTCCAACTGCTGGAATTCCTCATGCGGCGCGAGGGGCAGGTGGTGACGCGCACCATGCTGCTGGAGGGTGTGTGGGATTTCCACTTCAACCCCAACACCAACTTGATCGATGCGCAGATGAGCAAGCTGCGCATCAAGGTGGATAAACCCTTCGGCACCCCCCTGATCAAGACGATCAAGGGCGCCGGGTACAAAATCTCCGCAGATGACGCTTAGAGCTTACACCCGCACGTTCTCCTTCCGCGCCGGGGTAGCCGCCTTCGGCGCTTTCTGTGTGGTGCTGCTCATTCTGCGCGTCATGCTCTACTTTCAGGCCGTGCGTGTGGCGCGCGATGATACCGAAGCCATCATTCGCGCCTACGAAAGCCAGATTCGTGTTACGGTGGAGCAGTCGAGCGAACCCGTGACGGAAGAATATATCCGCTCTCTCATCGAAGAAGCCCATGACCGCCATTTCGTGGTGGCGATGCATGAAGACGAGCCGCTCCCCGCCCGCGCCAGCCAAGCCGTGCTGGCCATTCTCAAGGATGGTGTCGTGGTCGGCAACATTCAGGCATGGCCGCCGGAGGCGCACGGCAAGGGGCGCTGGGTTGAGTTTCAGGCTCCCTACTATGGCAGCCGCCACCCGGCGCATATCCTCGCTTCCGTGACACATTACCCGCAGGGTTTCAGCCTGCTGGTGGGCTATGACATGGTAAAGCTCGACGCGTTGAAGCGCTCGCTCTGGATTGCGCTGATTGAAAATGTGGCGTTTGCGTTTGTGGCAGCGTTTCTGCTCAGCGTGATGCTGATCTTCCTGCTCAACCGGCACATGCGCGGGCTGAACCAGGCGTTCAGCCGGGTGCGGGGCGGGGGGCTGGATTACCGCCTTCCCGTCGGCACACCGTTGGACGAATTCGACCGGCTCGCGCGCAATTTCAACCGCACGATGGACTGGGTGGAAACGCTGCTGGAAACCGTCCGCAACTCCGGCAACGCGCTGGCGCATGACATGCGTACGCCGCTCAGCCAGTTGCGGCTCGACATGCAGGTGCTGGCAGAGCAGCCCTGCATGGATCACAGCGCGCGCCAGCTGGCGGCGCGGCAGACGGAGCGCATCGACAGCATCATCACCATGTTCGACAATATCCTCACCATCGCGCGGGCCGAAGCACGGACGGGCGTGGAGCTGTTCGAGACGGTGGATGTGCAGAAACTGGTGGAGAACGTGTTGGAATTCTACGCGCCGATGATTGAGGAGAAGCATCTGCGGCTGGACGTGCATCTGACCCCCGCCTCGCTGCGCGCGGACCGCCAGCTGCTCAGCCAGGCGGTGATGAACCTGATCGATAATGCCTGCAAGTACAGCCCGGAGGGCGCCCCGCTCGCCGTGCGGCTGGAAGCGGACAGCGAAGCGGTGCGGCTGCACGTGGCGGATCGCGGCCCCGGCATCCCGGAGGAGTTGCGCGCCAAGGTGCAGCAGCGCTTCTTCCGCGTTGATGCCAGCCGCCACACGCCGGGCCATGGGCTGGGATTGTCGCTGGTACGCGCGGTGGCGGAGCTGCACCAGGGCGCGCTGATTCTGGAGGATCATGCGCCCGGCCTGCGCGCCATCCTGACCTTACGGAGTGCGCATGTCTGAGGTTGCCCCCCTGACGCCGCTGGCACGGATGAAGAAACTGGCCCCGCTGGTCAGCCTGCTGCTGGTGCTGGCCGCCGGATTCATCATCCATCATGAACTGCGCGCCTATCACTGGCACGACATCCAGCACGCACTGGCGGACCTCTCGCCGCGCACGCTGGCGCTGATGTTGGCCGCTACCGCCGCCGGCTATGCGGTGCTCACCTTCTATGACTGGCTGGGGCTGGAATACGGGGGCGCGAAACTGCCCTATCCGCGCGTCGCGCTGGTGTCGTTCCTCAGCTACGCGCTCAGCAACACCATCGGCTATGCGCCTGTCTCCGGCGGCTCCATGCGGCTGCGTATGTACACGGCCTGGGGCGTCTCCGCGCCTGCCGTGGGCAAGGTGATCCTGTTCTGCGCCTTCACCTATTTCATCGGGGCGTTGCTGCTGCTGCTCGCGGGCTATGGGCTTTCGCTCAAGGTGGCGGGGTTTGCGCTGCCCCTGCCGGATAGGGTGCTGCCGCTCGTGGTGGCCGTGGCTGTGCTGGCGCTGCTCGGCTGGGCGGCGCTGGTGTGCTTCGTGCGTGGCGAGGTGACGCTGCGCGGCGTGCCGTTCGCCCTGCCGCGCCCGTGGCTGGCGCTGCGGCAGGCGCTGGCCGCCGTGGCGGACCTGCTGCTTGCCTCGCTGGTGCTTTATCTGCCGCTCATGGAGGCCACCGGGATGTCGTACCCGGCCTTTCTGCTGCTCTACATCGCCGCGCAGATGGTGGGGCTGTTCAGCCAAGTGCCGGGTGGCATGGGGGTGTTCGAGGGAAGCTTCCTGTTCCTCACCGCCGGGCAGTATCCCGCCACGCAGATTCTGGCGGCGCTAATTGCCTACCGCATTCTCTATTATTTCGTGCCGCTCGTGCTGGCTGGCCTGCTGCTGGTGGCTTACGAGTTGCGCGCCATGCTGCGCACCGTGCCCGCCCATGCGCTCAGCCTGCTGCGTGTAATGGAGCCTGCCGTGCCGCAGGTGCTTGGCGTGCTGATGCTGCTGGGCGGGGCGGTGCTACTGTTCTCCTCCGTCACCCCCGCCATCGCGGAGCGCATGGATGTGCTGAAATATTTCCTGCCCCTGCCGCTCATCGAATTCTCGCATCTGGTGAGCAGCCTGATGGGCGTGCTGCTGCTGTTCCTCGCGCGCGCCGTGCAGCAGCGCATGGATTCCGCCTATTTCGCCTCCATCCTCGCGCTGACGGTGGGCATTGTGGCCTCGCTCGCCAAGGGGGTGGATTACGAGGAAGCGGCGCTGCTAAGCCTGCTGCTGCTCATCCTTCTGCCTTCGCGGGCAAGCTTCTACCGCCGCTCCGCGCTGCTCTCCCTCTCGCTGCCGCCTTCCTGGGTAGGCGCGGCGGGCACCATCATCGCGCTGGCGGTGTGGATCGGGTTTTTCTCCTACAAGCACGTGGAATATTCCCGCCAGCTCTGGTGGGACTTCTCCGCCAGCGCCGATGCCTCGCGCTTCCTGCGTACCCTGCTGGGCGGCGGCGTGTTCATCATCGCGCTGCTGCTCTACCGGCTGCTTACCCTGAGCCGCCAGGATGCGACCACTCCGCCGGACGCGGCCACGCTGGAAGCCATCGCCCCGCTGGTGCATGCCGCGCCTGAAACCATGCCGCATCTGGCCATGGTGGGCGACAAGTTCATCCTGCGCAGCAAGAGTGGCCAGAGTTTTCTTATGTACGACACCACGCCGCACTTCTGGATTGCGCTTGGCGACCCGGTGGGGCTGGAGTCGGAGTTCCCGGCGCTGGTCTGGCGTTTCCGGGAGGAGGCGGACCGCCACAAGGCGCGCGTGGCGTTCTATCAGGTCTCCACGCGCCATCTGCCGCTCTACCTCGATCTCGGCCTCATCCTGCTGAAGCTGGGCGAGGAGGCACGGGTGCCGCTCGCCGGTTTCGGGCTGGAAGGCAAGAAGCGCCAGAGCCTGCGTTATGCCTTCAACAAGCACGAGAAGGAGGGGCTCAGCTTCGCCATTCTGCCCGCCGCCGAGGTGCCGCCCTTGCTGCCGGAACTTAGCCGCATCTCCAATGCGTGGCTGGATGAAAAACGCGTGAGGGAGAAACGCTTCTCGCTCGGCTATTTCGATGAGGCGTATCTCCGTCGCGGCCCGATTGCCGTGGTGCGTCAGGGAGAGACGCTGCTCGCCTTCGCCAATCTGTGGGAGACTGACAGCCGCGAGGAACTCTCCATCGACCTGATGCGCTATGACCCCGCCGCGCCGGGGGGGGTGATGGAATACCTCACCATCGCCCTCATGCTGTGGGGCAAAGCGCAGGGCTACCGTTATTTCAACCTCGGCATGGCCCCGCTCTCCGGGCTGGAGCGCCACCCGCTGGCGCCGCTCTGGCACAAGCTCGGCAACCGGCTGTACCGGCATGGCGGCGAGTTCTATAATTTTGAAGGTTTGTACAACTACAAAAGCAAATTCGCCCCTGAATGGCAGCCGCGCTACCTTGCGGCCCCGGCAGGGTTGAAGGTCGCCTCTACCTTGCTGGCGGTGACCAGCCTGATTTCCGGTGGGTTGAAAGGAGCCCTGAGCAAATGATGCGTCTTTTTCTGTTTTTCCTCGCGGGGTGCCTCGCGCTGTTTTCTACCGCGCAGGCGGAGGGGCTGAAGGAATTCACCGACAAATACGGCCCCTTCGGCACGCTGCACATGTACCAGCCGGAAGGCACGCCGGAGCGGCTCGTCATCTTCATCACCGGCGATGGCGGGTGGGATGACGGCATGGTCAACATGGCGCGGCCCTTCGCGGAGCAGGGCGCCATGGTCGCGGGCGTGGATGTGGTGACCTACATGAAGAACCTCAACGCCAGCCACGACAAATGCAGCTACGGCGCAGCGCATTTCGAGGGGCTCAGCCAGTATCTGCAGAAGAAATACCAGTTCCCGCGCTACACGCCGCCGGTGCTGGTGGGCTATTCCTCCGGCGCGACGATCGTCTATGCCACGCTGGCGCAATCGCCCGCCAACACCTTCGCGGGCGGTATCAGCCTTGGCTTTTGCCCGGATTTGAAAACGAAGAAACCCTTCTGCAAAGGCAGCGGCACGCTCGCCAGCACGCCGGACGCCAAGCTGGGCTTCATCTACCAGCCCACCACGCTGCCTGCCCCATGGGTGGCGTTGCAGGGCGAGGATGACAAGGTCTGCTCACCCCCGGCCACGCAGGCGTTTGTCGGCAAGGTGACGGGCGGGCAGGTGGTGATGCTGCCGAAAGTCGGCCACGGCTTTGCCGTGCAGAAGAACTGGATGGGTGACTACCAGAAAGCCTACCAATCCATGATTTCACAGCAGAAATCCGAAGCCCCGCCCGCGCCGAAAGCGGAAGCAATCAGCGACCTGCCGCTGGTGGAACTCCCCGCCGCGCAGAAATCGGATACGCTCGCGGTGATCGTCACCGGCGATGGCGGCTGGGCGAGCATCAACAAGCAGATCGGCGAGACGCTGAAGGCGGATGGCATCGGCGTCGTCGGCCTCAACTCGCTGCAGTATTTCTGGGAGAAGAAGACGCCCGAAGCGCTGGGGGCAGACCTCACCCGCATCCTGGAGCATTACACGCAAGCCGGGGGGGCGGAGCATGTGCTGCTCGTTGGCTATTCGCGCGGCGCGGACACGTTGCCTTTCATGGCCAGCCGCCTGCCCGATGCCCTGAAGGCGAAGGTCAAAACCGTGGCCCTGCTCGGCATGGAGGATACCACCGATTTCGAGTTCCATGTCGATGACTGGCTCACCAATAACGGCGACGGCCAGCACAAGGTGCTGCCGGAAGTGGCGAAGCTGAAGGGCATGAACATCCTCTGCCTCTATAGCTCGGAGGAAGACAACAGCGCCTGCCGCAAGCTGGATGCCTCGCTCGCCACCTCGGTGGAGATGAAAGGCGGCCACCATTTCGGCGGCGACTACGAGAAGATTGCCCAACTGATTCTGCAACATCATGGGAAATAGCGTCATGGGCCTGACCAAGGACGAAGTCGCGCTGATCGAACAGCTCCGCGCCATCAACCCTGCTTCGGACATTCCTTCCTATGAGGATGACCGCTCTTTGGGCGAACGCGTCGCTGACCGCGTGGTGGCGGTTGTGGGGTCCTGGCGTTTCCTCATCATTCAGAGCATCCTGCTCACCGCCTGGATTATCCTGAATGTGCTGGCCTATGTGCATCACTGGGACCCATACCCGTTTATTCTGCTGAACCTGATGCTGTCCTTCCAGGCCGCCTACACCGCGCCCGTCATCCTGATGAGCCAGAACCGCGAAGCCCAGATCGACCGCCAGAAGCTGGCCTATTACTACAATGTCAACGTGAAACAGGAGCTTGAAATCGAGCTCTTGCACCAGAAAATTGACGAGCTTTTGGCGCGTACTAAATAAGTGATTGGAAAAAAGAAATGGCGGACCCGGAGCGATTCGAACGCCCGACCTCCAGATTCGTAGAATTCTATTTTTTAAAAATAAGATTTCTTTATAGTATCAGCTAACGTCCAATATTCCTCTGTGAAACACTATTTCTGGTAATTAGATTAAATCAAAGCGTCAGATTTTTAGATTCCTTGGTCAATCTTTCAACAAGCAAGCCGTGCGCATTTTTATCAAAAGCAAACTGGATGCGGCTCGGGGGAATAGAGACTATTTGAACGCCTGGCACGGTCTGCCATTCTTTGAGAGAAAACTTATCTTTGTGCTCAAAATTTGGCGTCTCCAGTACGAAGCGCGCATGTGAGAGACGAATATCCGGCAACCGTGAGAGATGGGCACCGCTTTCCATTGCCATTTTCAACACAGCGCTGGCGAAGGGCCCATGCGTTTTTTGATGCTCGAATAGGGTTTCTGCCAGCGTGCGGATGGCCGCAGTGGCCAGTGGCATTCGGAGTTCATGCACAAGGTGTCCTCCGTGTGGTGGGGTGTGTTCTGGATGCCATTGCCGGTGAAAAACCAGCTTGGCCTCAGATGGAACAATGCCTTCATGGAGAAGATTTGACCATACGGTGTCGATCTCCTCATTAATGGATATGCCTTTGCCTTCGATCCAGTAGTGGCATGCCTGCTCCGGGTGGCGATCCAAATCGAAAGAAAGTACCAGTGATGGCATGCCTTCATGTGAAATGCTGACGGTAAAATAGCCTTTCTCAACACCCTCCTGCAGAAGTGATTCGAGACGCTGCAGCTTATCTTCAGTCACGCGTTGCACGCCTACTTGGTCAGTCAGCTCCACCATTGTTTTCGCATAAGCATTGCTTAGGCTGAGGCCCACACGATTTGCCGCCTTCGGCGGCAATTTTCGGTTGATAAATGCCAGAAAGGCGTCCTTTTCCTCACGGATATCTCTGGCCAAGGCCTGAAGGGATGACGCAGTCAGCGTTTCCGGTGACATTTTTCTGTTATCGCCGGTGAAGACGTAATTCATAGTGCGCCAAGGGTCTTCTACCCATTCATTGGATAAACCGATGTAGGATGCGTAACCACGGTTCACCCCTTCTGCGGGTAATGCGCACATGGCATCCACCAGCGCAGAAAACCGGCCCATGGCTTCGGCCTTTTTCATCAGAAGTTCGTCCATTTCGGCTGATGAGAGGGGGAGCATGTCCCAGGAGCGGAATGTCTCTTTTTTCCAGTATTCATCGCCATTCAGCGGCAAGACATATTCCGTTCCATCATCCAGCGTTGCCTTGCGCCCCCGCATAGGAGCAATAAGATCGAAGAACTCCTCCGGGGAAACGGTCAGCGAGGCAGAAAACCGCCCTGGGAGATTGGTAAAACGGCATTGTCCCATTAAGATAG
>DBAY01000070.1 GCA_002291925.1 Alphaproteobacteria bacterium UBA998
TATCTTAATGGAACAATGCCCGGTTTTCTTTACTGCTTTGTCACGGAGCTGTCACATATCCTTCGTGCGACTGTCATATTTTGGCGGTACACTGAGAATGGGAAGGAATATTGATGCCGCTATTGTTTCTGTTCGGTGCCCTGTTCGGTGGATTCTGGTTCGCGACCCAGACGGATGCGGGACGTGGCCTGCTTGGCAACCTTGGAGAATTCTTCTCCGGGTTTCGAGGCTATCTCGGCTTTCTTTTCCCCTCGCTTGACGCGGACGGCCAGGGCCGCGAGAGCGTCATCCGCAACGGCAATATGGGCCTCATCCGTCAGGGGCTGAGCCGCTTCGGCGGGGTGCCAGACGAGATGGTGCAGGCCATCGCCGGGGGCGAAACCAACGAGGCAGCCCGCGCCACCTTCAACGAATTCCTGAACGAGCTGGGGCCCGACGCCGTCTCCGCCATCGCCCGCGATACCAGCGCCGTCACCTTGCGCTCGCAAGTCACGCCGGAGCGCCTGTCGCGCGTGCTGGGCAACCCGACGCTGGCGCCGCGCATTCTGGACGCGGCGGGACGGCTGGCTAGTCGCGGCGGCGCTGTGCGCGAAGGCTCCCTTGAGGCGCATATCCAGACCACGGCGCTCGACCTGCTGTTCAAGCCGGAAAACGCTCCGCATCTCGATGCCGCCTTCCGCCGCAACCCGCAGCTCATCGCGCAGGCGGGCCAGCTGGTGCGTCAGGCCGCAGGCGCCGAGAACGCGTCCCTCGTCGCGGCGCTGACCGCCACGCCGGACGTGACCCGCAGCCTGCTCGCCGCCGCGCGCGAATCCGGCATTGACGGCCGCGCCCTGCTCAACCCCAACCAGCGCGAAGCCGCCATCACCTCGCAGGCGCTCACCGCCATCCTGTCGCGCCCCGAGCTGGCGCAGCCGATTCTGGCGCACGCCGCCGCGCAGCCCGCCGGCGCCAGCGTCAGCCCGCTGGCCCGCCGCGTGCAGGCCGCCGCCATCGAACTGCTCACTCCCGCGCAACAGCCAAACCTGCGCCGCATCCTGGCGGGCAATCCCGGCCTGCTCTTGCAGATCATCCCGCTGGCCGCAGGCGCTGCTCCCGCCGCCGGCGCCTCCAACAATACTGAGGTCCTGGCACGCGCATTGACCAACCCGGTCATCCTGAATCACCTGCAACAGCCGCAGCATCAGCAGGCTTTACTCACCCAATTGAGAGAACGCGGCACCACGCTGAATCTCTCGCCCGAAACCGTGGACTTCCTCGGCGCACCGGCGCAGGGCGGCGGCACCAACCTGCAAGTGCTGGTCGGCACCCTCACTCACCCTTCCCTGCGAGGCGAGAACGGCCAGCTGCGCTCCGAAGCGCAGGCGCTGCTCGCCAGCCTGACCGGCGGCCCAGAGGGGCGCACCCCGGCGGCACTGTCAAACCATGTGCTGAACCTCGTTCGCGTGCCCGGCTCGGAGGGTGTCATCGCCGAACTGCGCAACCTTGGCCCTCTGCCAGGCGGCATGGGGAGTGCCAGCACCGCCCTCGCCGCCCTCACGCCCGGCAACGTGGCACTGCTGCGCGCCACGGCCAGCGATGCGCAGGGCCGCGCCTTCCTGCAGGCGGCCACGCCGCTGCTGGCGGATGCACAAAATCTTACGCCGGAGCGTCTCGCGCCGCTGGTGATGGCCCACCCGCAACGCACCATGCAATTACTGCGCGATATGGACATCAGCGGCCTGCCGATGGAGAGTTGGGAACGGCTGCAGAACCTGCAGGATTTTGCCCGCCAGCGCACTGCCAGCGGCGAGATGAACGCTGACGTGATGGCACGCATCGCGGCCCACCCGGCCCTGCGTGGCGAGAATGGCCAGCTGGCACCGCAAGCTAGCCAGCTTCTGCAGGCTGTGACGGCAAAGCCCAATGAGCGTGACCTGGCCCAGCTTGCGCCTGCCCTGCTTGGCCTGGCGGGCAGGCCCGGCGTTGAGGGCCTCGTGCAGGACGTGCGCGCACTTAACCTGCAAGGCTATGAGGGTGCCGCACAGGCCGTGCAGGCCCTGACGCCGGAGCGTGTTGCCGCGGTGGCTTCTCTGGCCACCCCGCAAAACATCGCCTTGATTCAGGACACCTTGCCCCGCCTCAGTGAAGAGCAGCGCTCCCGCGTACTTACCCTCGCCAATGCACTGGGGCAGGGAAATCCAGGCGAGACAATGGCGCAGCGCGCGGTACGCTCACTCGGCGAAATCTCTGGCCTATTGCAGGAAAACCGCGAGGCGGCATTGCATTTCGTGACCCGTTTCGATGTCAGTGGCTTGCCGGAGCCTGCACGTGCGCAGGCCGCTGAGGTGCAGCAGACGCTGGTGCGTTTGCATAATCAGCCATCGCGCGTGGCGGGCCAGAGCAATCTGGACGTGCTGGCGCAGGTGGTCCATGAACCCTACATGCAGACGGGCCGCGGCCGTGAGTTGCTCCAGCAACTTGCCAGCGGCAACCAGAACAATGCCCAGCTTCTGCCGCAACTGCTTGGCATCGTGCAGGACCCGCAGGCCCTTCCCGTCCTTCAGCGGCTGGGCCAGCTCACCCCGCAGCAGGAGCTGGGCGCTGCCCGCAACGTCGCTGGCCTGCTGACGCCGAATAACGTCCAGTTGCTGCGCGATACTTTGCCCCAGATGTCTGTACGGACACGCGAGCGGCTGGCAGCCGCGCTTTCCGGGCAGGGCGGAACATGGTCGGGTATACAGCTCCTGCGCGATCCGCATGTGAGCCGTCTCCTCAACAACCTTGAAATCACCCATCTTGATCAGGAAACACAAGGGCTGATTACCCGCGCCCGACGGGGCGTGACCGGCATGGTGCTGGGAAGTGCCGACGCCCAGGAGCAGAGTGTGTCCTCGCCGGGGAACACCGCCTCGCTGACGGGCGTCCGTCTGGCGGGCATCACCGGCGGCGACTCCATTCCCGCCGGGTCGGATGTTCCCAGCCAGTCCACCCCCGCCATCGCCGAGGCCCACACCCCCCGCCTGCCCCGCGAATCCGGCTCGCTGCTGGGGTGAAGTGTCATGAAATGGTCATGAAGATTTGCTAATGTAGAAGGAATAGGAAAAAGCCTAGATGTCGACCACTGTTCCCTCACCTTTCGATCATCCCGAGCAGCGCGCCCAATTGGAGGCCCAACTGCGCAATTCGCCCCAACTGCTCGAACAGATTCGCCTGCTGCCGACAGACCAGCAGCAGGCAACCTATGACATCCTTTTCAGCCGCAATAACTTTCTCGACGCAACGCGCCTGGCGAGCCGACAATTTTCGCCGGAGCAATACAGCGCGTTGGAGAGCGGACGTTTCGGAAACCTCTACCGTTCGGTGCGAGACATCGCCGGCAGCCAGGGTGGATGGCTCAGCCGCGTGGTCACCCAGCGCACCTACGCTCCGGAAAACATCGCCGCCGTAGTGACGCAGAATACCACCGATGCCCTCAGCCCCGGCACATTGTGGGGACGCTTTACCGAGCGTTTCAATGAGCGTGGTGGATTTGGCAGCCTCAGCAACTTTTTCCAGTCAGTGGGCGAGCTTCTTGACCTTGGACAATATGCCTTACGCTGGGCCCTTCGCAGCGTCACGGGCGAACAGCCCTCCTTCATGAGCGGCGGCATGCAGGCGATGGCGCGTGATTCCCTGCAACAAGTCGCCATGCGTTCCGCGCATGAGCTTAACGCCATGGGCATGACCCGGGAAATGTCGCTGCAGGTTGCACAAAGCGTGTACACGCAGGGCGCGCAGATGGCCGGGGTCGATATCCGCAATGCTCCTTTTCCCGGCATGATTGCCGGGCTCTCTTCGCTCGGCGGTGCCCCTCGCCCCACCCGCACACCCGGTGCTGCCGCGGTAAGCATAGTGATGATTCCGCGCGGGCAGGAAGCCGCTGCTTCGCCGGAGTTCGAGCAGATGCTCGGCGTCGCCCCGAGCTTGCGCGATGCCGGTCGCATGGCCCCGTCTGCCAGTGGCCACCAAACAGATAGCCAGGGCAACCCCCTGGCATCACCGACGGTTCAGGCGCGTCGACAGATGTTGAGCCGTGAGGAAGTGTTTTTCCTGATCCGCGAAGGCCGGACGGATCGGCCGAACCCCATCTATGATCAGGTAGTACAAAGCCTTCGCACTGCCTACCATCGCAGTAACGAGGCCGGAGCCGCCCTCTCCGAGCAGGATTATGTAAACAGCGCGCTTCGCAATTTGCGCGGCGGCAGAAAGCCGGATTTCAATCCCCTTTTCAACCAGACCTTCGCTGAACTGCAACAGGCGAGTGCCAACACGCAGAATGGTCCGCTGTCCCGGGCACGGCTGGATGACTGGATGAGGACTGAAGGAAGAAACAGCCCGATTCTGGCTGGCCTTCGTGAGAAGCGTCCCCAAGGTGTCGGCGAAATGACGGAAGCAGAATTGCGTCAGTTTACACAGACAGGCCGCCAGATTTCGGAAGAGGTGCGTCGAGACCTCGTGCAGCGGCTTCAGGAGCGCGAGCCCTCCCTAAGCCCAGAAGCTGCCCAGCGTCAGGTGGATATGAGCCTGCAGCGCTTTAGGGGCGTGGATGACCGCATTCCCATCGCAACAACGCCTCAGCGGAATGCGAATGAAATCGGTACAGGCCTTCCCTTCCCATCCGATGCGCTGTTGCAGCGGGAGCGTCAGCGGTTACTGGCGACGGCGCAGCCCCAGCCGCGTGATGTGGAGACGGTGCGGGGTCTGGTCAGTGATCGCCTGCGTATTGCGCGCGCCAACTACACAGTAGCGGAAATTCGTGGCAATGAAGCGCTGCAGCGCTCTCTTAATGAAAATGAGCGGGCACTGTACCAGCAAGCCCTGCAAGACACGCAGCGCTCACCCTTGGCACCGGTGGAGGGGATTGCGCGACAGGCCGAACGCACCGACCCGCAAACAGGTCAACCGGTGCGGCCTGAATCCCTGCAATGGACCACGGAAATCCGCGATCAGATCAGCCGCCTGACGGTGGCCGAAGCGCGCTACCTTAGTGAGAACGCGCCGAACGAACTGCTGGACGCACTTTTCAGAACGCCCTCCCGTAGTGCGCGCCAGGTGATCGAGGAGGCCCTCGCGAGGGATACCGGTAGCGGGCCTGAGAATAACCGCATTGTGGATGTTTTCTATCGCTCGCCGCAACACGTCTCGAGCGCGTTGGCGCAAATACGCGGAAGCGCGGCCTTTCAACCGGGCGCTGCTCCTGCGCCGCAGCCTGCACCGAGCCGCGAACAGAATCGGGGCACTCCTGTCGGTGATGCTACCCCATTGCTCGACCGGGCAAGGGAAGCAGTGGCCGCGTTGACGGGTACTGAAATAAGCAGTCAGCAATCACAAGGACCAGTGCCGCAAGCGCTGCCGGATGCGCGGACGGCCGAGGCGGCCACGGCGCAGCGCGGCTCGATGGGCTAGGCGCATCGGCACGTAATGACCGCTTGCATTTCTGCTGCACTGCACGCATGTTAGCGGCATGAATCTGAAACTCCACGTGATTGCCGTCACCTTTTTTGTGCTTCTTGGCATGGTAGTGCTTGTGACTACAGGCAAGATTGGCTTTGGCGAGCCTCCCGCCGCGCCGGCTGGTGCGGCCGCTGAAAAGGAGCCGGAAGGCTTTGTCCAGGTCGACTCCGCCAGCTGGGGCTTGAATTGCGAGCGTTTCGCTGCCAGCCTGCCTCCGTTTAAACCCACGAAGGAAGACCCAACCCCGCCCATTGCGATTCGCCGGGACAATGTGATCCGCGTGATTTCATCTTTGTGCAATGGCAAGGCAGGCTGCGAAATACCGATCACGCCCGAAGTGCTTGGCAAGGATCCCATTCCCTCCTGTACGAAGGAACTGCGCGTGGAGTATCGCTGCCACGAGCTTGACCTCGTACGACGTGAAACCTTCTATGCAACCGCGCGCAAACCCGCCATTCTCGACTGCCGCGAGAAGTCGAGGGGAGCAATCCCCGGCATGCCCGCTGGCGGAAAGTAACCATGCTGGCTACCGCGCTCGCCCTGCAGGCGTGGGGGGATTTTCTGATCTGGGCCATGATGCTCGGCGTGCTGGCTTGGCTGCTGTGGTATTTCTCGCGGCAGAGGCGCTATCTCGAGGCGCTGTTCAGCCGCCCGGATGAAGAGACGCTGCGCCGCCTGCAGGAACTGACGCGCAATCGTGGCTGGATGGTGTGCTACCTCTGGGGCCTGCTGACGCTGACCATCATCACCTATGACCTGCGCTACCCGACGCAGGAGCCGCCCGCCGCGCCGCCCGTGCCCGGCCCGGCCCCGGCCAGCGTGGCACCGCCGCCCGCGTCCACCCCGGCGCTGAGCGAGGTGCAGCGCGAGATCGAGATCGACAAGATCAAAACCTATTTCGAGGATGCGTTCGTCTCGTATTACTATTTGCACAAATGCCGCGCGGCGCGGCCGGAGGACAATGCCCGGCTTTATCAGGCGCTGTGGAATTACCTCGCCACCTTCGACGCTACGCAGAACGCGCCGCAGATTATGAGCGCGGCACAGGGCTCCTTCGAGGTCATCTATAGCCGCACAGGGTGTGATAGCAAAACGCTGGAGCCCATCCGCCAGCGCTTTGATACGTTCATGCAAGCGCTGCCCGGCCCCGCACCGGCGGGGCGTTAAGGGGTATGCTCTCTCCGAAAGAGGGCGTGAACCCCTCCCTTTGTAGGGGGGAGGCTGGGAGGGGGGCGGAAGCGGAGTCATACGTACCCTCACGCCCCCATCCGTCTTCGCTGCGCTTCGTCGAGACACGCCCCGATCCTCCCCCTACTGGGGAGGGGGTTGTATGGGGCTCCGCTATTACCAGAGACCAGCAACCAGCCACCACCCTACGCCAACGTCACTTCGCCGCTGCTCTCCAGTGTCAGCTCGGCTTCCACCAGCCCGTCGCGATCCATGCGGCGGCGGTAGCGCGTGATATGGAACGCGCCCTGCACGGTCTGCGTGGTGCCAAACGTCAGGCGGAAGCGCGTGGCGCGGCCGGTCTGCACGGCAGTGAGTAGCAGGGCCTCGCCTGCGCTGGCTTCAAAGACGCCCTGCCCACGCAGGGTCAGGGCGCGGGGGCCGGCCTCCTCAAGTGCGCGCTCCCACGGCCCGTCGCTCAGGCTGCCTGCGCGCGGCGGACGGCGCGTCCACTCGGCTTCCGTGGCAGTCAGGCCGCCCACGGGCAGGAAGTTTTCCTGCGTCAGCCCGTTACTGATTGAAAGGGCAACCTGCCGTGCATCCATCATCGTCATGTGATTCTCCGATCAAACGGGTAGTTTCTCGACCCATGCCGCCAGCCGCAGCGTGGCGCGGCGCAGGCGATCCCCCTCGCGCAGCGGAAGGCTAGCCGAGGTGCGGTGCAGACGGACACAGCGCCAGCCCCCAGTGAGCGGCGGCAGCGTGGCGAGCGCCGCATCGGCGGCTTCCAGCACGGCCAGCAGATCCGAACGGCGATCCGGCGGCGCGAAGATGAGTAGCTCCAGCGTGATGCGTTCGGCGGGGGTGGTGGCCGTCGAGGCATCTTCGGTGCGCGCCTCACCAAAGCGCAGATAGGGCAAAGCCGCACCTTCCGGCACGCGGTCAAAGACGCCGGAGACCAGCGCCGTCAGCCCGGCATGCTGGCTGAGCACCGTGTAAAGCGCGCGTTGCAGGGATTCACTCGCTGTTGTCATTGGACACCTCCTCTGTCATCAGTTCGACCAGCGGGGAGATGCCGTCATCGCGAATCGCGCGCAGCAGGTAGCAGCGTGCGCCCCAGCGCAGGCGCTGGCCCGCGCTCAACTCCGCGCGGCGGCGCACGCGGATCCGCACTTCCGCCACCGGGCGCGGCTGGCCGGTGTCATCCGGCTCCACGCCGCGAAGGGTGGGCGGCTGCACGTCGCCCCAGAGAACCGCCACCTCGCGCCAGACGGCCACGCGGCCGCCGAGCGCATCAAGCGTATGGTCCGGCACCTCCAGCGCGAGCCGGTGACGCAGGCGCTGCGGCAAGGCGGGGCCACTCACAGCGACCTCTCACGGTAAGGGGCGTAAAGATGTCCGGCGCGCTCCGGCAGGCCATGTGCATCGCCCTCATAGAGCGCCGCCACATGCACCAGCAGCCCTTGGCGCACCGAGGCGGGCAGGCTTTCCGCCGTGGCGTTGCCAGCGCGGTAGGTGATGCGCAGCCGATCGGCGATGGAGATATTCAGCACCAGATGGCGGCGCGCGGCATCCAGCCGGTAGCGGGCGGTGGGCAGGGTTTCCAGCACGCTGCCCGTAGCGCTCAGGCGCTCCACGGAAAGGATGGACTGCACCGGGCCGCGCGGCAGGGGCACGGTGTCGTCCGCCCCCTCCTCCAGCTCCAGCCGCTAGTCCTGCGTCAGCAGCGAGCGGCGCAGATACTCCTCCGCCGCCTCGCGCGCCGTCTGGATAAGGCGCAGGATGGCCTGGTCATCGTCCGGGTGATCCACCCGCAGATAGAGTTTGGTTTCCGCCAGCGTCAGCGGCTCCAGGGCGGGCGGCACGATGCGCTCCAGCCCGCGCGGCAGGTGTGATGTCATAGGTTCCTCTCAAGCGATGCCCGTAGCGGGTCAGGCTTGCAGGGAACCACGCGGCGCGGGGAGCCCGGAAGGGGGTGGGTAAGGTTCGAGGGTTTTTCATTGTCGCCCTGAACATGTTTCAGGGCCTTTCATAAATAGATGCTGAAACGAGTTCAGCATGACGCATGAGGAACCGTCATTGCGAGGAGCGTAAGCGACGCGGCAATCCAGAACCGCCCGCTGGATTGCTTCGCTTACGCTCGCAATGACGAGGAACAGTCACCCCGCACTTGGTACGCG
>DBAY01000030.1 GCA_002291925.1 Alphaproteobacteria bacterium UBA998
CCACCTGGGCACATCAGGGAGCCCCGTAGGTATAGAAAAGATGCGGGCCTGTCAATGGCTCTTGATGCGAGGGGCATGCCACAAAAATCGTTGCCCGCAGCGCGGAGGCGGCGGTATAGTCCCGGCCATTCCATTTCAGGGAGAACGTGATGGTTCAGAATCCCCAATTGATAACGGTCGTCGGCGGCACCGGTTTCCTTGGAACGTATGTCGTGCGCCGTCTGCTGAAGGATGGCTGGCAGGTGCGCGTGCTCTGCCGCGATCCACAAGGGCCGCAGACCGGAACGGTGAAAACGCAGGGCTATCTCGGGCAGGTGTCCGTGGAGTATGCCGATCTTTCCCGCCCGAAGACGCTGGAAGGCAAGCTGGCGGGCTCCTATGCCGTCATCAATCTGGTGGGTGTGCTGTACGAAAAAGGCAGCCAGAAATTCGCCGCGCTGCATGCCAAGGGCGCCGAAACGCTGGCGACCATGGCCAAGGAAGCGGGGGCGAAGCGTTTCATTCAGGTCTCGGCGCTGGGCGTTGATAAAGCAGCGAAGTCGCGCTACGCCCGCACCAAGATTCAGGGCGAACAGGCCGTGCGGCAGGTGTTTCCGAACGCCACCATCCTGCGCCCCAGCGTGATTTTCGGGCGCGAGGATAATTTCTTCAACCAGTTCGCCTCCATGGCCCGTTTCGCGCCGCTGCTGCCGGTCATCGGCGGCGGGCGCACGAAATTCCAGCCGGTGTATGTGGATGACGTGGCGCAGGCGGTGGCCGTGTGTTTGAACCGTGCCGATACGCAGGGCCAGACCTATGAACTCGGCGGGCCGGAAGTGATGAGCTTCCGCCAGATCATCGATTACGTGCTTGATGTGACGGGCCGCGAGAACGGCGTGATTGACCTGCCCTTCATGGTGGCGGGCCTGATGGGCACGGCGGCTGAATTCCTGCCCAAGCCGTTTCTGACGCGCGATCAGGTGACGCTGCTGCGTTATAATAACGTGGTGAGCGAGGGCACCCCCGGCCTGCGCGAGCTGGGCATCACGCCCACCGCCGTGGAGCTGATTGTGCCGGAATATCTCGCCCGCTTCCGCCTGCGCACGGCTGCCGCCTGAGATGACGCGCACGCTCTACCACCTGCCGCTCTCGCCGTTCTGCCGCAAGGTGCGCCTGCACATGGCCGAGAAGCAACTGGCGGCCTCGCTGGTGGAAGAAGCGGTGTGGGAAGGCCGGGCGGAATTCTTTGACCTCAACCCGGCGGGGGATGTGCCCGTACTGGTGGAAGAAAACGGCCACACCTATTGCGGTGCCTATGCGATTACCGAGTATCTGGAAGAAGCTTACAAGTTGCCGCCGCTTCTGGGTGATTCCGCCACGCAGCGCGCGGAAGTGCGCCGCCTGGTGCAATGGTTCGATGAGAAATTCTACGACGAAGTCTCGCGCCCCATCCTGTTCGAAAAAGTCTATCGCCGCCTGATGCAATGCGGCGGGCCGGATACGGACCTGATCCGCCTTGCCAAGGAAAGCCTTGGCTACCATGTGGAGTACCTTTCGGAGCTGCTGACCAGCCGCACTTGGCTGGCGGGCGAGCATTTCAGCCTCGCCGATATTGCCGCCGCTTCCCACCTGTCGGCGCTGGATTTCCTTGGCGATATTTCCTGGAATCAGGCGCAGGGCATCAAGGAATGGTACGCGCTCGTGAAATCGCGCCCCTCCTTCCGCTCGCTGCTGCTGGACAAGGTGCGCGGCTTCTTCCCGCCATCCTATTACGCGAACCCGGATTTCTAGGGCTTACATCAAACTGTCATAATTTGCTGCTATGCTACCTAATTAGATTGGGGAGTCAGAATGTCAGAAGACAAGAGCGAACTTGGAGCAGCAACGGTTAGCACTGCCGGTGCCTTGGCGGGAGGTATGGCTGCGGAACACTTCAAGAATAGGGTGTCTCAGACAAGCCGGAGAGCGCACATCACGCAAATGCCTTTGGTAGATGTGATTCGCAATGCCGCTTCGCAAGCAAAGCCTGACTTTCAACCTGTCGCTGATTACTTGATCCGGGTTCACAAGGCTGACCAAAACAGCCTAGACAAAGCAAAAGCGGTTTTTGAAGAGGCCGCAGCTAAAACCAGTTCCGTATCCGACGAATTCTTCTCAAAATATATCGAGATGGTGGAGTCACTGGGAATAAAGGATGTAGGGCCAGTTTCAAGATTCGCGTTAAAGAATCCCTACGTTACGGTAGGTGCGGGCGTGGCAATGGGGGCGGCAGCCGGTTATGGTCTGTACAAAGCTCTTACTGAACGAGGGTCCTTTGCAGAAAAAATCGAGTCTCAAAGGACACAACCGTCTAGCAGGTCTCCCGGTCTCTAGCTATATTAGGTTCGACCAAGATTGAAGAGGCCGAACCCATGCAGAAAATCACCGTCTATTCCACGCCCGTCTGCCCTTACTGCGTGCGGGCGAAGAGCCTGCTCAAGTCCAAGGGCTATACGTATGAGGAAATCGACGTCAGCCAGGACGCGGCCCTGCGCGAGACGATGGTGCAAAAGGCCGGCGGGCGCCGTACCGTGCCACAGATTTTCGTCGGCGAGACGCATGTCGGCGGCTTCGATGATCTGAGTGCGCTGGACCGGCAGGGCGGCCTCGCCCCGTTGGTGGAACGGGCCTGAGCGCTTGCGGCACCCGTCCGAGGGTGGTATCTCAGGCGGCATGGAACAAGCGTACGCCCGTCCCTCCACCCAAATTTCGGCCCTGGATAGTGGCCGCGCCACCATTGAGCAGGAAATCGAGGGGCTGAAAGCCGTCCGCGAATCGCTGGATAGCCGCTTCGAGCGCGCCGTGGCGCTGATCGAATCCATCTCCGGCCGCCTCATCGTCACCGGCATGGGCAAGAGCGGCCATGTGGCGCGCAAGATCGCGGCGACCATGGCCTCCACCGGCACGCCCGCCTACTTCGTGCATCCGAGCGAAGCCAGCCACGGCGATCTCGGCATGATCACGCCGCAGGACGCCATCATGATGCTCTCCAACTCCGGCGAGACGTCGGAGCTGGGCGACATGATCTCCTACGCCAAGCGCTTCGGCATCCCCATCATCGCGCTGGTGCGCCGCCCGACCTCCATGCTGGTGGACGCGGCGGATGTGCCCGTCGTGCTCCCGGAGATTCCCGAGGCCTCGCCCACCGGCGCGCCGACCACCTCCACGCTGATGATGATGGCCTATGGCGACGCGCTGGCCATGGCGCTTCTGGAGCGCCGCGGGTTTGGCAAGGATGATTTCCGCGTCTATCACCCGGGCGGCAAGCTGGGCAAGAACCTGCTTCGCGTGGCGGACCTCATGCACGGCCCGGACGCCCTGCCCATCGCGGGGCCGCAGGATCGCATGCGCGACGTGCTGGTCACCATCACAAAGCATGCGTTCGGTTGCGCGGGCGTGGTGGAGCAGGGCAAGCTCATTGGCATCATCACTGATGGTGATTTGCGCCGTCACATCCAGTCGGATTTCCTTGATCTCCCCGCGCGCGAGGTGATGACGGCCAACCCCGTCACCGTGGCGCCGAAGATGCTGGTGGCCGAAGCCATCGCCATCATGAATGCCAAATCCATCACCAGCCTGTTTGCGCTCGATGAGGCGGGCGCCCCGGCGGGGCTGCTGCATATCCATGACTGCCTGAGGGCAGGGGTCGCGTAAGCGATGGCGCGCTTTGCCAGCAGCTATGTCGAGCGCCGTCAGCAATTGCTGCAGATGCTCGGACGCCGCAGCCGCTTCGTGTTCATGAGCAAGATCGCGCTCGGCGTGATGATCACCTTGCTGCTCGGCCTCATCATCATCCTGCCGCTGATGCAGGATGAAAGCCGCATCACCCTCACCAGTGAGGCGCCCGGCGAAGAATTGCAGCCGGTGATGGTGAATCCGAAATTTCAGGGGATGGACGGCCAGAACCAGCCCTTCACGGTGACCGCCACCCGTGCCTCCCATACGGATGCCGACACAGTGCAGATGGAGAATATCCAGGCGGACATGACCATGAAGGACCGCACCTGGCTGGCGCTTTCCTCCAATACCGGCACGCTGAACCTGAAGGACCAGACGCTGCTGCTGGCAGGAAACGTGAAACTCTACCATGACCAAGGCTACGAATTCAGCACCGAGCGCGTGCGGATTGATACCGCCACCGGCAATGCGACCGGCGAATCGCCGCTTACCGGACAGGGCAGCATCGGAAATTTCCGCGCCGAGCAATTCTCTATTTTCGATAAGGGCGAGAGGATGGTACTCTCTGGCCACGTCACCATGACCCTGAGGCCCGATGCGTAAGCTTTCAGCCCTGCTTTTCCTTCTGCTGGCCTCGCCGGCGCTGGCCCAATCGCTTCCCGGTGGCGACAGCAATGCACCGATTGAGATTAACGCAGACCGGCTGGAAGTGGTGCAGCCTGAACAGAAAGCCATTTTCTCCGGCAATGTGGAAGCGACGCAGGGAAAGATAAAACTCAACTCCGACCGCATGACCGTGTTTTACCGCCCGGCGGGCGAGGGGGGCGGGCAGTCGGGGGTTTCGCGCATCGAGGTGGCGGGTAACGTCAAGATGAACACCCCCACCGAATTCGCCAGCGGCGACCGGGGCGTCTACAACGTCGATAACAAGCAAATCCTTGTGTTTGGTAACGTCCTGCTGCGTCGTGATAAAAATGTTCTGAATGGCGACCGTCTGGAGTATAATCTCCAGACGGGCCGCAGCCTGCTCACCTCCGGGGATACGGGTGCCCCGGTCGGTGCGACCACTGGTGCAACCAGCGGGGGCGGGCGCGTGAAGGGGGTCTTCATCCCCAAAGCGAAGGAGTAAGCCATGCAGCCAGCCGA
Organism: Alphaproteobacteria bacterium UBA998; assembly: GCA_002291925.1. GTDB lineage: Bacteria > Pseudomonadota > Alphaproteobacteria > Rickettsiales > UBA998 > UBA998. The sequence continues at coordinate 4,843 of DBAY01000030.1, forward strand.
CGCACCCGAAGGATACACGCAAGGCCCCGTCCTTATCATGAAGGAATCCGGCCTGCAGGTGCGTCACCTCGGCAAGCGTTACGGCAAGCGCCGCGTGGTGCGTGATGTGAGCCTGTACGTGGATCGCGGCGAGGCGGTGGGCCTGCTCGGTCCCAACGGCGCGGGCAAGACGACCTGCTTCTACATGATCACCGGCCTTGTGCGTGCCGACCATGGCAACATCCTGCTCGATGGCAATGACATCACCCCGCTGCCCATGTATCGCCGCGCGCGGCTGGGTATCGGCTACCTGCCGCAGGAAACCTCCATTTTCCGTGGTATGACGGTGGAGCAGAACATCCTCTCCATGCTGGAAGTGAACGAGCCGGAGGTGGATCGCCGCCAGGGCATTCTCGATGACCTGCTCGCGGAATTTTCCATCTCCCACCTGCGCAACGCCCCGGCGGCGCAGCTCTCCGGCGGGGAGCGGCGGCGCGTGGAAATTGCCCGTGGGCTGGCGTGCCACCCGTCCTACATCCTGCTCGATGAGCCGCTGGCAGGCATCGACCCAATTGCCGTCTCCGACATCCGCGACATCGTCTCGCACCTGAAGGATCGTGGCATCGGCGTGCTGATTACCGACCACAATGTGCGCGAGACGCTCGACATCATCGACCGCGCCTACATCATCCATGACGGCGTGGTGCTGATGGAAGGCCGCCCGGATGAAATCGTCGGCAATGCCGAGGTGCGGCGCGTCTATCTCGGCGAGCGGTTCAGTCTGTAGGACATGAGTACACGTCCCTCCCTGGAGCTACGGCAATCCCAAAGCCTGGTGATGACCCAGCAATTGCAGCAATCCATCAAGATGCTGCAAATGTCGGCCATCGACCTTCAGGAATTCGTACTCACCGAAGTGCAGCGCAATCCGCTGCTTTCGCTGGGGGATGGCGACGGCGAGGCGCGCGAGACGGAATGGGAGGCCGCGCCCGGTGAGGACGGCGCCACCGCCCAGCTCGACACCAACGAGGAAAGCTGGTGGGGAGAGGGCGCGGAGGATCATGCGGCAGAGCGCCGCTATGAGATTGGCAGTGATTTTGACGGTACAGCGGGCGACGTCATCGAGCAGCGCTACAGTGAGGCCCCGTCGCTGCGCGAGCATGTGCGTGCCCAGATCAATCCGCTGATTGCCGACGCGGCGGAGCGGCTCATCGCCTTGCACCTTACCGACATGCTCGACGATAACGGCTACCTACTTGAGGACACGCGCGGGCTGGCACAGGCGCTGGGCACCGATGAAGCCTCCATCGAGCGCCTCATCCGCCGCCTGCAGGCCTGCGAGCCCACCGGCGTCTTTGCGCGGGACTTGAAGGAATGCCTGCGCCTGCAACTGGAAGAGAGGCACCTCCTGACGCCTGTCACCGTAGCGTTCCTCACCCATATGCACTTGCTGGCCGAGGGCGAGAGCAAGAAACTCGCCAAACTCTGCGGGATGGACGATAGCGGCTTTCAGGAAACGCTGGCCCTCATCCGCACGCTCAACCCCAAGCCCGGCAACCGCTATGGCAGCGAGCGGGTGGAGACGATGATCCCGGACGTCCTGGTCAAGCGCGGCCCGGATCGGCAATGGCGAGTGGAAGTGAACCCCGACGCATTGCCCAAGGTGCTGGTCAACCGCCAGTATCATGATGTGATTCACGCGAAGGTGACCTCACGCGATGACCGCAAATTCGTCAACGAGCAGCTCAGCCACGCCAACTGGCTGGTGAAGGCGCTTGATCAGCGCGCCAGCAACATGCTGAAAGTGGCCACTGAGATCGTGCGCTGGCAGAAGGACTTCCTCGAGCGCGGCATTCATTACCTCAAGCCCATGAAGCTGAGCGATATCGCCGCCGCCGCCCAGGTGCATGAGAGCACCGTCAGCCGCATCAGCGCGCAGAAATACATGGCAACGCCGCGCGGCACGTTCGAGATGAAGTATTTCTTCTCCACGTCCGTCGGCGGTGAGGATGGGGAAGGGTCCTCCAACCGTGTTATCATGCATGAGATAAAGCATATGATTGCCGCCGAATCGCCGGATGACATCCTATCCGACGACACCATCGCCCGCATTCTCAAGGAGCGCGGGATGGACGTGGCGCGGCGGACGGTAGTGAAATACCGCCAACAGCTTGATATTCCGTCCTCCGTTGACCGACGGAAACAAAAGAAGCCCATAAACTAATCGTTTCTTTACATGTTAACGGTAAAGCTTGATGAGATATTTAAGGCTGATTTGTTAGGAATAAGAATTTATGCTGAAGGATGAAAATGGTTTTACAAGAGCCAGCAATGAATTGCCTGCCCAGCAGCACAGCTTTGTTGTGGAAATAGAAAACTTTCTTTCGGCTCTGGCCAAATATAGCTCTTTTTTAGAGGAACGCTGCGCCGCCATGGAGCGTCAGTTGCGTTCAGCGCATGGAGTTCATCACGAGCTGCCAGCATCTGCGGAACACACTCCGGTGAAGAAAGGCGATCTCGCGCCCCTCACCCCTCTGCTGGAAGATGCCTCTGTAGATGACATTATGATCAATGGGCCGGACACGATCTATTTTGAGCGCGCCGGCACGATTGAGCCGTCCGAGATTCGCTTCAGTTCCCATGAGGCGCTCGAGCATTTTACAGAAAACCTCATGGCCTCCATGGGCCTGCGCATGCAGCCGGACCGCCCGTTCATCGACGCGCGGCTCCCGGATGGATCGCGCGTCAATATCGTATTGCCGCCGCTTTCGGTGGATGGCATCAGCATTTCCATCCGCAAGATTGGCCACACCATACATTAGCTGGATTCGCTAGCGCAAAATGGTTCGCTGTCCAAGCAAATGGCTGAGTTTCTGAAAGTCTGTGCTTCGGTAAGGCTTAACATCGTGGTGGCCGGTGGCACGGGCGCGGGTAAGACAACCCTGCTCAACTCCATTGCCAATCATATTCGGCCGGGCGAGCGCATTGTTACCATTGAAAACCCAGCGGAGCTGCGTCTGACCGCCCCCAACGTGGTGCGGCTGGAATGGGTTGAGAATCATACCATGTTGCAACGCATTACCCCGCGCGACCTCGTGAAGAACGCGCTGCGCATGCGGCCTAACCGCATCATCGTGGGCGAGGTGCGCGGAGCGGAAGCCTTCGACATGATGCAGGCGATGAATACCGGCCATGAAGGCTCGCTTACCACCATCCACGCGAATACCCCGCGTGACTGTCTTGGGCGTATTGAGAACATGATCAGCATGGCAGATCTTAACCTCCCGCCCGCCTCGGTTCGCAAGCAGATCGCCACCGCCATTCACCTGATTGTCCAGATCATGCGGTCTGAAGATGGCGTGCGGCGGGTCACGAAGATTTCTGAAGTCGTCGGCATGGAAAGCGATATGATTGTTATGCAAGACATCTTCAGTTTCAAGCAGACCGGGGTGGATGAGAAGGGCTGCGTGCTTGGACAGCATGTCTGGGGCGGCATTTTTCCCAAGCATCAGGAGCTCAGTCGTGCGTTGCGCGAGGCTGGTATGCTGACTATCGTAGGTGGCCTGAAATCCTGATGATAGAACGCGCTGCACGCCCGCAACATTCATGTTCTCTTAAGAACTTCCTTGTATAGATGGGCAGCAAGCTCTCTCGAGTGCGTTTTAACAATGAGTGCGTCATGGATGGAATGTCGGTCGAAGCCCTGCTTAGTTATGTGCAGAACCTTGAGCAGCAGCTGACTGAATTGCGCCAGCATATGCCACGCCTGAGCGGTAATGGTCATGTAACTGAAGGCGGGTTCCAACACGCCGTTGGAGCACCCTCGCGCCACGCTGAAGTGCAGGCGCTGACCACCCAGTTCGTCGAACAGCTTTCGCATATGGGGCCACTGCAGCCGTTGCTGGAGGATGATGGCATCAACGATATTCTCATCAATGGGCCGGACTCCATCTATGTCGAGCGGCATGGCAAATTGCAACGCACCGACATTACCTTTCCAAACGATTCCGAGGTATTGCAGATCGCCGACAAAATTGCCAAGGCGGTCGGTCGTCACATCAATCCGGCCCGTCCGCTGGTGGATGCTCGTCTTCTGGACGGGTCCCGCGTCAATATCATCGCGCCGCCGCTGGCGGTGGATGGTACTTCCATCTCTATCCGTAAATTTGCCAAGCGCGCCATCACACTCGACATGATGAAAGAGCAGGGCAACATCTCCGACCAGCTTGGGGAATTCCTGAAAATTGTCGGCAAGTGCAGGCTGAATACCATCATTTCCGGTGGTACCGGTTCCGGTAAAACCACGTTGCTCAACGGTGTCTCGCGTTTTATCGATGATGCCGAGCGCATCGTGACCATCGAGGACGCCGCCGAATTGCGCCTGCAGCAGCCGCATGTAGTAAGGCTGGAGACAAAGCCTGTCACCTTCGGGCAGTTCCGTGAAGATGAAGTCACCATGCGCGATTTGGTAAAGAACGCACTGCGCATGCGCCCGGATCGCATTATCGTAGGCGAGGTGCGCGGCCCGGAGGCTTTCGACATGATGCAGGCGATGAACACGGGCCATGAAGGCTCGCTCACCACCATCCACGCCAACCACCCACGCGATTGCCTGTCCCGTCTGGAGAACATGATCGGCATGGCGAATCTGGGCCTGCCCACGCGTTCCATCCGCTCGCAGATCGCCTCGGCCATCAATATCATTATCCAGATCAGCCGCATGCGCGACGGTCACCGCCGCGTCACCTATGTGAGCGAGATCATCGGCATGGAGCAGGACGTCATCACCATGCAGGACCTCTTCGCCTACCACGTGACGGGCGAGGAAAACGGCCGCCTGCGCGGCGAGTTCAAGTGGACGGGCATCATGCCCCGTTTCCTGCGCCGCGTGGCTTATTACGGTGAGCAAGACCGTCTGGCCGCCTGCCTCGGCGTGCGCCTCCCGAAATTCTAGCATCGTTCGTTTACGTGAAAGCGATGGGTGTGGCCTATCGGCTGCTTTCCAAAATGCTGCGTTTGCGCTATAATTAATCCCAGTTTTCTGACGATCATTACCACGAAGAAAAGAGGCTTTTATGAAGATCAATGTCTCCGGCAGGCATATGGATGTAGGCGAATCGCTACGTTCGCACATCGAAACCAAGGTGCAGGAGGGGGTTCATAAGTACATGGATCGTGTCACCGCCCTGAACGTCGTGGTTTCAAAGGAAAAGAACGCCTTTTGCGTGGATATCATTGGCAATATCGGCACCCATGCCGGCATGGTGGTGAAGGCCAGCGCGCGCGGCGATGATGTCTATGCCACCTTCGACGCCTCCGAGGCAAAAATGGAAAAGCAGCTGCGCCGCTACAAGCGTAAGCTGACCAGCCACCATACCGAGAAAGTTGGCCTGCCCGAAGCACAGGCAACCCCCGTGCGCGGTGTGAAATACGTGATCGCCGACCATGAGGAAGAAGCCCATGACGCGCCGGTGGTGATTGCCGAGAAGGCGACCGAGATCGAGCACCTGACGGTGAGCGAGGCGGTGATGCGCATGGACCTCTCCGACCTCCCGGCCCTGATGTTCATCAACACCGCGCATGGCCGCGTGAACGTGGTCTATCGCCGCGCCGATGGTAATATCTCCTGGGTCGACCCGGCGGCCAGCCTCGCGGCCTGATTCCTGTCCATGAGCGCCAGCCCGCCCCTGCATGGCACATGCATCGTCTGGCAGGGGCGGGGGCTGCTCATCCTGGGTGAGCCGGGCAGTGGCAAATCCTCCTTTGCCCTCGAATGCATTGATCAAGGAGCGGCGCTCGTGGCCGATGATGCGGTGGTGGTGAGTGCCGCGCCCGACGCGCCGCTGGCTAGTGCGCCGGAAACGCTACGTGGCCTTCTGGCCTTGCGCGACTTGGGCATTCTGTCCCTGCCATGTGCTGAGAGTGCGCCGCTTTCCATGGTGGTGCGTCTTGCCGACAATGTGGGACGCTCGACTGAAGTCATCGGCGCCCATGCCTTACCCTGCCTGACCTTCCCACGTACCTACCCTGTGCGGCTGGCGCTGGTGCGTCACCTGATACAGGCCGCGTCCATCGCGGATGCCTGGCTGGCCGAGGACTGGCGTCCGGAAAGGGTGCCCGCCTGATGCGTATCGTGATGGTGATCGGCTTTTCCGGCGCGGGAAAGTCTGTGGCGCTCAAAACCTTTGCCGATCTCGGGTTTGAGGCCATCGATAATCTGCCGATTCCAACGATTCCGCTGGTGGTGAAGGGGCTGGCGAGCGCGCGTACCCGTCTTGCGCTCTGTTCGGATGTACGCTCCCGCGATTTCTCGGCGGATCAGTTCCTTGCTGTGCATGAGGCCTTGCGGCGCGAGTATCCGGACGCGGTGGTAGAGCTGGTCTTCCTCACGTGCGATGAGCAGGTGCTGCTGCGCCGCTTTACCGAGACGAGGCACCGGCACCCGCTGGCGCTCGACCGTCCCATTGAGGACGGCATTCGTCTGGAGGCCCAGCTGCTCAGCCGGGTGCGCGATCAGGCTGATGTCATCCTTGACACCAGTGAGTTCGGCCCACATGACCTGAAACGCGTGCTTTCCGACCGCTACAGCGACGGGCAGCCGACGCTGAAAGTCAACCTCGTCTCGTTTTCCTTCCGTCGTGGCCTGCCGCGCGAGGCGGACATGGTGATAGATGCGCGTTTTCTAAGGAACCCGCATTATGACGAGGTGCTTAGACCGCAAACAGGTCAGAGCGCTGAGGTAGGTAGCTATATTCGGCAAGACCCTGATTTCGAGCTCTTTTTTGATCAGCTCACCCGCCAGATCGATTTCCTGCTGCCCCGTTACGCCCGCGAGGGGAAGAGCTATTTTACGCTGGCCATCGGCTGCACGGGGGGCAAACACCGCTCCGTTCACCTCGTCGAGTCGTTGGCAGAATACCTCCGCGACCGGAAAATCCATTGTTTTGTCCGGCATCGCGAGCTTGAGGGTTGACAGAATTGCGTGACGGGTATTGTGCTACTGTGGTGAAATTTTCAGCGGACAAAACATGATCGGTGTCGTTTTGGTCACCCACGGCAATCTGGCGAAGGAATTCCTCGGCATTTGCGAGCACATCATGGGCCCGCAGGAGCGCATTGAGACGGTATGTATCGCTCCTGGCGATGACATGGAGCTGCGCCGCGAAGATATCTTGCGCGCCAGCGAGGCGGTCGACACGGGAAGTGGGGTGGTTATCCTCACCGACATGTTTGGTGGCACCCCGTCCAACCTTGCTATTTCCGTCATGAACAATGACAAGATTGAAGTGCTGGCAGGGATGAATCTTCCCATGCTTATCAAGCTTATCAGCGTGCGCGGGGCTCTGCCACTCAGCCAGGTGGTGCTACAGGCTCAGGAATCCGGGCGGAAATACGTGAATATTGCTCGTAACCTTTTGAAGAAAGGTTAGTCATGGAGTCTGCGGTGGAAGGGCGTCACTCAGTCGTCGTGACCATCCAGAATATCAAGGGGCTGCACGCGCGTGCCAGCACAAAATTTGTCAAGACCGTCGCCAGTTGTGATGCCCGGGTCATGGTCACGCGAATTTACAATGACGGTACCCCCTACTCACCAGAGCGAGATGGCCCAGTGAACGGTGAATCAATGCTGGCTTTGCTTATGCTGGCCGCAGAGAAGGGAGCTACGTTGCGCATTGAGGCTGAGGGCGTTGGTGCAGAGGCTTGTCTGGCAAAGCTGGCCGAGTTGATTGACGCCAAGTTTGGCGAAGAATAATTCGTCCAACGCCCCTTATGTAAAGGGTTTTTTAATGCTTGCTTGGTAGGATTCAATAGTAGCTAACTAGCATCGGTTCCAATGTATCTCACTCCGCCTGTGCCTGCGCAATCCTCAACCGCTTCTAGCCAGCCGCGCCAAGGCATGCCGCATGGGCCGAAGCGTATTTTAATTGTAGAGGATAATGATCTGAATCTAAAGCTTTTCCGAGATTTGCTGAGTGCGAACGGATATGATACAATCGAAACGAAAGAGGGTTATGAGGCCATCAATCTTGCCCGCAGTTTGCGTCCTGACCTTATTCTAATGGATATTCAGTTGCCTGAGATATCTGGGCTGGAGGTAACCAAGCGCATCAAGTCGGATACGGACATTCGTCATATTCCAATCATCGCCGTTACCGCTTTCGCTATGAAGGATGATGAGGAAAAAATTCTCCGCGCTGGGTGCGAGGCCTATATTTCTAAGCCGATTTCCATCGCGGATTTCCTCGTGGCCGTGCGCCGTTTCCTTGACTCCGACATCGCGCGAGTCTGATGACAGCGCTGATTCTGGTCGTTGATGATGTTCCAGCTAACGTCAAGCTGCTCGAAGCCAAGCTGACGAACGAGTACTATGACGTCATCACCGCCAAGGATGGTTTTGAGGCCATCGCCCAAGCCAAGCAGCACAAGCCCGACATCATTCTCCTTGATGTGATGATGCCTGGCATGGATGGTTTTGAGACGTGCCGCCTTATGAAAGCGGATGTGACCATTTCTCATATTCCTGTTGTCATGGTGACGGCGCTCAGCGACCCCTCCGACCGCGTCAGCGGACTGGAAGCTGGGGCGGACGATTTCCTGACCAAGCCTATCAACGACACTGCGCTATTGGCGCGTGTGCGATCGCTTATCCGTATCAAAGTACTGCTCGACGAGCTGCGTTTGCGTGACAAGACTGGCCTGCAGATGGGTGTGTTGTCAGAAAACCAGAATAGTTTTACTTCCGATGTTTCCGGGGCGCATGTGGTCATCATCGACGACGATATTGTGCAAAGTAACCGGCTGGTGGAACGTTTGCGTGAAAGCTACAAGGTCACCGCCATTGAGGAGCCGGATCAGACGGTGTCTATTCTTCAAACGAGCACCGACGTGGACTTGGTTGTCATCAACACGCAGTTAAACGAGGTGGACGCCTTGCGTCTATGCGCACACATGCGAAACATCGATGCCATCCGTAACGTGCCCATCATCATGCTGGCGGATGAGGAGGACATGCGTCTCGTGCTGAAGGGGCTGGAGCTCGGCATCAATGATTACCTTATGCTGCCGGTGGATTTCAACGAGATGGCCGCCCGTGTGAAGACGCAAATCCGGCGGAAGAAATACCAGGACGCGCTGAAGCAGAATTACCAGTCCAGTATTTCCATGGCGATCACGGACGCGCTGACCGGGCTGTATAATCGCCATTATCTCGATGCTCACCTGCACAACATGGTGAATAGCGCCATCACCAACAAAAAGCCGCTTTCGCTGCTCATCATGGATATGGACCACTTCAAATCCGTAAACGATACCTATGGCCACGATGTCGGTGACGAAGTGCTGAAGCAGCTAGCCCGACGCATCATCGATACGGTGCGAAGCTCCGACCTCGCCGCCCGCATCGGTGGGGAGGAGTTCGTTATCCTCATGCCGGAGACGGACCTTCGCAATGCCTTCGGGCTGGGCGAGCGCTTGCGCGGACTGGTGGAGCGTACGCCGTTTATTATCTCCCACGCTATCGGCCAGCTGAACAAAACCGTGAGCATCGGCGTTTCCAGCCTGAATCTGGCAGGTGATACACCGATCGACCTCATCAAGCGCGCAGATAACGCCCTTTATCAAGCCAAGAATGGCGGCCGAAACCAGGTGCTTCCTGTGCCGGAGGGCCTTTACGAGCCTTTGCAGAAAGTGGCCGAGACGGGCTTCTGACGTCTACCCAAACTTGAGCGTCACCATCACCGGAATATGATCCGAGGGCTTCTCGCGCGTGCGCTCGGCACGGTGCATGGTGCAGTCCTGCATGGCGTCCACGGCGGCGGGAGAAAGCAGCAGGTGATCGATCCGCATGCCATGATTGCGCTGGAAACTGTTCTGCCGGTAATCCCACCAGCTGAACGCTTGCGTTTCCGGATAGCGCGTACGGAAGGCGTCGTAGTAGCCCAGATGCAACAGTGCGCGGAAGCGCTCCCGCTCGGCGGGGTGGTAACAGGTGGTACCGTCCAGCCCGGCGGGGTCGAACACATCGATGGGATAAGGCGCGACATTATAGTCGCCGCCAATCACCAGAAGTTCATGCTGAACATGAAGTTGCTTCAGGTGCTGCGCGAGGTTCTCAAGAAAGCCAAGTTTATAAGGAAATTTCTCCGAGTCCGGCGACTGCCCATTGGGGACATAGACCGATGCCACCCGTAAAGCCTGATTCTCGGGAAGCGAAACGGAAGCCTCGATATAGCGCGCTTGATCCACCGTTTCGCCCGGCAGTCGAACGGCCACATCCTCGAGCGGCAGGCGGGAGAGAATGGCCACGCCGTTATAGGTTTTCTGACCATGCAGGGCGATGTTGTAGCCGAGGTCCTCGATGGGCTCGCGCGGGAAATGCTCGTCCTCGATTTTCGTTTCCTGCAGGAGCAGCACGTCCGGCTTCACCTCGTTCAGGTAATGCGTGAGGTGTTCCAGCCGCGAGCGGATGGAATTGACGTTCCAGGTCGCCACCGAGAGGGACATCAGACGACAGAGAAGGAATTGCCACAACCGCAAGAAGCAGTTGTGTTGGGATTCTTGATCTCGAACGCGGCCCCACCGAGGGTTTCCACGTAATCGAGCACGGCCCCCCTCAGGAACTCCAGCGAGGTGGCATCCACCGCCACGCGCACACCGCCGTCGGTCAGCACCAGGTCATCCTCGACGGGAGGGGTGGTCTCGAAATCGAATTTGTACTGGAAGCCAGAGCAGCCGCCACCCATCACGGAAACGCGCAGCAGTGTGCCCGGCGGCTCGTCACGTAGCAGCTTGGCGATGCGGGCGGTCGCGCTTTCCGACAGCCCAAACGAGGCCGCCATGGCCCCTCCGGCAGCATTGGGTGAGGAAGTCTGGCTATCCGTCTGCATCATCGGTGTTGTTTCCTGTTATCCACGCCCGGTGGCCGGGTGGCTCTGAAACCAATGTAGAGCAACAAACTCCTTGCTTCAACCACAGGCAAATTCTAGCGTGCGGGCATGCTGCCCCATCCGGATTACGCGTCCACACTTGCGCCCTATGCCTGCCTGCCATCGCAGAGCCGTGGCCGCATGCATCCGGAGCCCGAGGCGCAGGGACGCTCGCCCTACCAGCGCGACCGCGACCGCATCATCCATAGCACCGCTTTCCGCCGTCTGGAATACAAGACGCAGGTGTTCGTCAACCATGAGGGCGACCATTACCGCACCCGGCTCACCCACAGCCTTGAGGTGGCGCAGCTGACGCGCTCTCTCTGCCGCCGGTTGCGCTTGAATGAAGATCTGGGCGAGACGCTCGCCCTGTCGCACGATCTGGGTCATACCCCCTTCGGTCATGCGGGCGAGGACGGGCTGCAGGAGGTGATGGCGCCGTTTGGCGGTTTTAACCATAACGCGCAGGCCATCCGCATACTGACCCATCTAGAAAACCGTTATGCCGCCTTTGACGGCCTGAACCTGACCTGGGAAACGCTGGAAGGCATCGCTAAGCATAATGGCCCACTGGAGGGTGAGATTCCCTGGGCCATCCGTGAGTTCAACGGCCAGTATAATCTCGAATTGCACACCTGGCCGGGGCTGGAAGCGCAAATTGCCGCGCTGTGCGACGACATCGCCTACCATAATCACGACATTGAGGACGGCATCCGCGCCGGGCTGTTCGTGCTGTATGATTTCATTGATATGCCGCTGATCGGTGACCTGATCCGCGAGGTGGACGACCGGCATACGGAGGCCCATCCGCGGCGGCGCATTCATGAAGTCATCCGCCGCATGATTAACCGCATGGTGGAAGACCTTGAGCGCCAGACGCTGGCCAATATTGAGGCGCATGGCATCCGGCATGTGACGGATGTGCGCTCCCTGAACAAGCCCGTGGCCTCGTTCTCGCCGGCCATGCAGGACGTGAACCGGCAGCTTAAAGCCTTCCTCATGCAGCGCATGTACCGGCACTATACCGTGAACCGTATGGCCAGCAAAGCACGACGTCTCGTCAAAGACTTATTCGTCTTCTTTCATGCAGAACCTGAATGTCTGCCGACCCGCTGGCGGGAAATTGCCGAGGGGCAATATGACCAGCAAAAAGCACGGGTCGTGGCCGATTTCATTGCTGGCATGACGGACCGTTTCGCCATTGAGGAACATGCACGTATCTACCATCTCGAAGAAAAGAACAAATGAATATATTCAATACTATAAAGAGTGAAGTTAATAAGTCACTTGAAGCTTCTTATGCCATCACTGATCCCGCCTTGTTTCAAGGGGTCACGGTGGAACTGCCCAAGGACGCCGCGCATGGCGACCTTTCTACCAATGCCGCCATGGTGGTCAGCAAGTCATTGAAAATGAACCCGCGCCAGATTGCCGAAGCATTGGTGCAATCGCTGGCGAAGCATCCGGATGTGGCGTCGGCGGAGGTGGCGGGGCCTGGCTTTGTGAACCTCACCATGCGCCCCACGTTCTGGCAGGGGCAGTTGCTGAACATCCTGACGGCAGGCACGTCCTATGGCGATTCCACGCTCGGGGCGGGCATATCCGTGAATATCGAGTATGTTTCGGCCAACCCCACCGGGCCCCTGCATATTGGCCATGCCCGTGGCGCGGTGGTAGGCGATGGGCTGGCGCTGTTGCTTACGAAAGCCGGTTACGCCGTCACCAAGGAATATTACATCAACGACGCCGGGGCGCAGACCGATACCCTCGCGCGCTCGGCGTTTCTCCGCTACCGCGAAGCGCTCGGGGAAGCGATTGGTGAAATCCCCGCAGGCCTTTACCCGGGGGACTACCTCGTGCCCGTTGGGCAGGCGCTGGCGGAGACCCATGGCGCGGCCCTGCGCGATCAGCCGGAGTCAGCCTGGCTGCCAATTGTGCGTGCCTTTGCCATTGAGCGCATGATGGGTCTGATCAAGACTGACTTGGCCGATCTCGGCATTCGCCACGATGTATTCGCCTCCGAGCGCCGCCTGCATGAGGAAAAGCGCATTGAGCAGGTATTGCAGGAACTGGAGGCGCAGGGGCTGCTTTACCGCGGCGTGCTCGAGCCCCCCAAGGGCAAGACCCCGGACGATTGGGAGCCGCGCGAACAGCTGCTCTTCCGTTCCACCGATTATGACGATGATTGCGACCGCCCGCTCGCCAAGTCGGATGGCAGCTTTACCTATTTTGCCGGCGATGTCGCCTACGCGCGCGATAAGCTGAACCGTGGATTTGCCAAGCTCGTCATGGTATTAGGCGCAGATCATGGCGGTTATATCAACCGGATGAAAGCGCTTGTTAAAGTGCTGTCTCAAGATAAGGCATCGCTTGAAGTCCTGCTATGCCAGCTGGTGAAGCTGTTTGAGGCCGGGCAACCCTTCAAGATGTCCAAGCGGGCGGGCACCTTTATTACGGTACGCGATGTGCTGGAGGTGGTGGGCAAGGATGTGCTCCGCTTCGTGATGCTGACCCGCAAGCCCGAACAGCCATTGGATTTTGACCTTGTGAAGGTGCAAGAGCAATCCAAGGATAACCCGGTTTTCTACGTGCAGTATGCCCATGCACGCTGCAAATCGCTGCTTCGCCAGCCCCACGCGGCAGAGGCGGCGGCCCGGGCGCAGTCCCCGGACGCGGCCCTGCTGGCGCGCCTGACCCATTCGGCCGAACTGGCCCTGATACGAAAGCTTTGCTACTGGCCGCGCCTCGTGGAATCCGCCGCGCTCGCCTACGAGCCGCACCGGGTAGCTTACTTCCTGCATGATCTGGCCTCCGAACTGCATGGGCTGTGGACCCTGGGCAATGACGACCCCTCCCTGCGCTTCCTGCAGGAGAACGATGTGGCGCTAAGCGCCGCCCGTCTCGCGCTGGCCCGTGCTGTGGCGACGGTCATCGCCAGCGGGCTGGCCGTCTTGGGTGTGGAACCCGTCGAGGAAATGCGATAAACCACGCAAGGAGAGAAGTGGTATGCACCCTATGCGCAATAACATGAAAAACGATTACGACGCCGACGAGGAAGTCGCGCTGGATGATCTGGAAGGCTCCGGCCTGCGCTGGATGTCGGTGGCGGTGGTTCTGCTGGTTGTGGCGGGATTCTTTGCCCTCGCGTGGTATGCTTACCGCAGCAGCAGTGCGGATAGCAGCGGCGAGCATCTGGTGAAAGCCGAGGCGGGGCCACTTAAGGAGAAGCCTGCGGATCCGGGCGGCATGCAGACGCCGTATCAGGACATGTCGGTCTATAACGTCATCAGCCCGGATGGTCAGAAAAAGGATGAGGTGGAGCAGCTGCTCCCGGAGCCGGAGGAGCCCATCGCCGTGCGGCAGGAGCCGAAGGCTGAGCCGGGCCGCACCAGCGGCGATTTGAAAGTCTGGCAGAAGGATGAAGGCGAGGTTGCCGAAATCCCCGATGCCCCGGCGCAGGAAAAGCTGTTGCCGCCCCCGGCGGCTCCGGCAGAACAGACCGCCGCGGAAACCGACGCGCCTGCGGCGACCACACCCCCGGTGATTCGCCCCAAGCGCTTCATGGAGAAAACGGACGACTCCGAAACAGAAAGCTCCTCCATGCAGGAGAAGCCAGTCAAGGTGACCGAGGCTCCGGTGGTACTTACGCCAGCCCCTGCCGCACCGGAAAAGCCGAAAGTGGAAGCGGCTCCCAAGCCAGCCCCCGCTGCCAAGTCGGAGCCCAAGCCGACCCCGGCCCTTGCCAAGGCGGAGTCTAAGCCAGCGGCCCAGCCCGCGCCTGTGACCGTTTCAAAGGAGACGGGCAATGTGCAGGTGCAGCTGGCGGCGCTGAAAACATCTGCCGAGGCCACGGCGACCTGGGCACAGCTGAAGAAGAAACATGGCGATGTGCTGGCGGGGCGGCAGTACCTGATTGTGAAGGCCGAGCTTCCGCAGGGAACCTTCTACCGCCTGCGCGTGTCAGGCCTTGGCCCTAATGCGGCGAAAGACCTCTGTGCAGCCCTCAGCGCGCGCAGGCAAAGCTGCATGGTGGTGCGCTGATGGTGGCCCGCACCCCGGTGATTTACGGCATGACGGGGCTTACCCTGACAACGGAAGAGCGCGCCTTTTTCACGGCGGAACGTCCGGCGGGCTACATCCTCTTCGCCCGCAACTGCCAGGACCCGGCGCAGGTGCGCGCGCTGACGGATGCGCTGAAGGCGCTGAACCCGGATTACCTCCCGCTCATCCTGATTGATCAGGAAGGCGGCCGCGTGGCGCGGCTGAAACCGCCGCACTGGCGCAAGGTGCCCCCGGCGGCGCTGTTTGCGGACGTGGCCGCGCAGGATATGGCGGCGGCCCAGCGGATGGTCTACCTCAACGCCCGCCTGATTGCGGCGGAGCTGGTCGCCTGCGGCATCAACACGGATTGCGCGCCGCTGGCCGACATTCCCACCGAAACCTGCCATGACATCATCGGCGACCGCGCCTATGGCACGGAGCCGTCGCAGGTGGTGGCATTAGGCCGCGCCATGGCGGACGGGCTGCTCGATGGCGGCGTGCTGCCGGTGCTGAAACATATCCCCGGCCATGGCCGCGCGGAGGTGGACAGCCACGAGGACCTGCCCGTGGTCAATGCGTCCCTGCCGGAGCTGACCGCGCAGGACTTCATGCCATTCCGCGAGCTGGCGGACATTCCGCTCGGCATGACGGCGCATATCCGCTACACCGCCATCGATGCGCAGCGCCCGGCGACGCTGTCGCCGAAAACCATCGCAATGGTGCGTGACGTCATCGGTTTTAATGGCCTGCTGATGACAGATGACCTCTCCATGAAGGCGCTGCAAGGGGATTTCGGGCAGCTAGCGCGTGATTCACTGGCGGCGGGCTGCGACCTGGTGCTCCATTGCAATGGCAAGATGGAGGAGATGACCGCCATCGCCGGCGCGCTGACGGCGGGTTCTCCCGCTCTGGAAGCGCGGCTGGATGCCGTCACCTCCCTGATCTCCCCGCTGCGCGACGGGGAGGAGGGCGCACTGCTCGCGGAATATCAATCGCTATGCACCGCGCAGGGTGTGGCGGCCTGAGGAGGCATCATGAGTCTGAGTTTCGGCAAGCTGATCCTGATTTTTCTCATTGTACTGCTGCTGTTTGGCGCAGGCCGCATCCCGCGTCTGATGGCTGACCTCGGCAAAGGCATGCGCGCCCTGCGCGAAGGGCTGAAGGAGGAAGAGGCCCCGCAGGCGAAGTTGTCGAACAAGGATGATGCCAGCGTGTAAACCTGTCATTCCAGCGAAGGCTGGAATCCAGAGGGCGCTGGTCGCGCATTCTGCAGTTTCTGTCTTGCGCTGGATTCCGGGACGGCGCTTGGCTTCGCCGCGCTAGCCCGGAATGACGCGGAAAAACCGGAATGTTCGGCCTGTCTTTTTCTGAATTGCTGGTGATTCTGGTGGTGGCCGTGCTGGTGGTGGGGCCAAAGGATCTGCCGCGCGTGGTGCGGGCGGTCGGGCGCTTCATGCGCGGCGTCAGCGCGCTGGGGCAGGAAATCCGCCGTCAGGTCGATGAGGTCATCGGCGATGAGGAAATGGCCGAGTTGAAGCGTTTGCGCGAAACCATCCGCAACCAGAAGAACTTCATCATCGACCAGAATGGCGAGTATCAGGAAACGTACGACATCTCCGATTTCCTGAAGGACCGCGATCCGCCCGCCATCACCCCGGCGGATGCCGACGCGCCGCATCCGGTGATGGTGCCCGCCGCGAAGGAGCCGCCTCATGATGCCTGACGCACGCCCGGAAGACGCCCCGCAGCCGCTGCTCGCCCATCTGGCCGAGCTGCGCACGCGCCTGACATGGGCCGTGCTCACCCTCCTGGTCGGATTCGGGGTGGGCTATGTTGTTTCCGATACCACCTTCGGCCTGCTCACGCTGCCGCTGAAGCAGGCCTTTGGCGAGGAGGCGGGGCGGCGGCTGATTTATACGGGACTGGCCGAGGCGTTCGTCACCAAGATGCAGCTGGCGCTGTTCACCGCATTCCTCATTACCTTCCCCGTGCTGGCGGCGCAGCTTTACCTGTTCCTTGCGCCTGGCCTTTACAAGCATGAGAAGCGGGTGCTGCTGCCCTATCTCATCGCAGCCCCGGTGCTGTTCTTCCTTGGGGCAGCGATGGCCTATTTCTACATCTTCCCGGCGGCGTGGCAGTTTTTCCTGAGCTTCGAGACGGGCACGGACGCGCTCGGCCTGCCGCTACGGCTGGAAGCGCGCATGAGTGAATACCTGGATCTCTCCATGTCCATCATCCTCGCGTTTGGCATTTCCTTTCAGCTGCCCATCCTGCTGACGCTGCTGGTGCGGGTGGGCTTGATTTCCGTGGAAACCCTGCAGAAAGGCAGGCGCTACGCCATCGTCATCCTTATCACAGTGGCGGCGATTCTTACCCCGCCGGACGTCATCAGCCAGTTAGGCCTTTTCAGCGCGCTGTATCTTTTATACGAACTCTCCATAATCGCCTGTAAGCTGGTGAAGTCAGAGAATAAGGAACTGTCCGAGCATGCATGACATAATGAATACTCCCTCCCCAGTAGGGGGAGGGTCGGGGTGGGGGCATGAGGATACGTATAACGCCTACAATGCCCCCCTCCCAGCCTCCCCCCTACAGGGGGAGGGGCTTATCCTTTTTCAGGAAAATATTTATGCATGACATCAAGTGGATACGCGAGAACCCGGAGGCCTTCGACGCCGCGCTGAAGAAACGCGGACTGGCCCCGATGAGCGCTGAGCTGATGGCGCTGGATGAGGAGCGCCGCGCCTCCATTACCAGGATGCAGGAACTGCAGGCCCGCCGCAACGAACTCGCCAAGCAGGCCGGGCAAGCCAAGGCCAAGGGGCAGGATGCCGAGCCGCTCTTCGCCGAATCACGTGAGGTGGGCGCCCAGCTTAAAGCGATGGAAGAAGCGCTGGCGGGCGATGATCCGCTGAAGGCGAAACTGGAAGCCATCCCTAATGTGCTGGATGAAGACGTGCCTGTGGGGGGGGATGAGTCGGGTAATGTTGAGGTGAAACGCGAAGGGCAGAAACCCTCGCTGAGTTTTGCCGCCAAGGAGCATTTTGATCTCGGCGAGGCGCTGGGGCAGATGGATTTCGAAACCGCCGCCAAGATGTCCGGCGCACGGTTCGTGCTGCTCTCCGGTGCGCTCGCCCGCATGGAGCGTGCGCTCGCCAGCTTCATGCTGGATAACCACACGCTGGAATGGGGCTACACCGAAGTCGTGCCACCCTACATGGTGCGTGATAATGCAGCTTACGGTACGGGCCAGTTGCCGAAATTCGCGGAAGACCTGTTCCAGACCACGAATGGCTATTTCCTGATACCCACAGCGGAGATTCCGGTCACCAACATCGTCGCCGACTGCATCATCGAGACGGATGACCTGCCGCGCCGGTATGTGGCCTACACACCGTGCTTCCGCTCGGAGGCGGGGTCGGCGGGGCGCGATACGCGGGGGATGATCCGCCAGCACCAGTTCTCCAAGGTGGAGCTGGTCAGCATCGTGCCGCCGGAGATAAGCAAGGACGAGCATGAACGCATGTTATCGGCCGCCGAGAGCATCCTGAAGAAGCTGGGGCTGCATTACCGCGTGATGCTGCTCTGCTCGGGCGATACGGGCTTTGGATCGCAGAAGACTTATGACATCGAGGTCTGGCTGCCGGGGCAGAATGCCTACCGCGAAATTTCCAGCTGCTCGAATTTCGGCGCGTTCCAGGCGCGGCGCATGAAGGCGCGCTACCGGCCCATCAAAGGCGAAAAACGTACGGAATTCGTGCATACGCTGAACGGCTCTGGCCTCGCCATTGGCCGCACGATGATCGCGATTCTGGAGAATTACCAGCAGGCGGATGGCAGCATCGCCATCCCCGAGGCGCTGGTGCCGTACATGGGCGGGATGACGAAGATTGAACGGGCCGTTTAGGATGCCGTCATTCTGTGAGGCGAAGCCTGCGCAGAATCTCCGGGAGATTCCGGGCTCTTTGCCGACGGCTCACCGCGGAATGACAGGAGAAGAAAATCGTCATTCCAAACGAGCGAAGCGAGGAGGAATCTTGGGTTGGAGATCATCGCGAGTATCCCGGTATAAAGATTCCTCGCCTGCGCTCGGAATGACGGGATAGGATAGATTCATGCTCACCATTCCTGAGAACCTCATCGGCTGCCGTATTCTCATCAGCAATGATGACGGCATCCATGCGCCCGGCATTGCGGCGCTGGAGAAGGTGGCGCGGCAGTTTTCGGATGATGTGTGGGTGGTGGCGCCGGAGTCGGAGCAAAGCGGCGTGGCGCACTCGCTGACATTGCATCTGCCGCTGCGCGTGCGCCAGCTGGCGGAAAAGCGCTTCGCTGTGACCGGCACGCCGACCGATTGCGTGCTGCTGGCGGTGCGCGAAATTATTCCGCGAGACCAGCCGCCGGTGATTGTGCTTTCCGGCATCAATCGCGGCTCCAACGTGGCGGAGGATGTGACTTATTCCGGCACCATCGCCGCCGCCATGGAGGCGGCGCTGCTCGATGTGCCCTCGATCGCCTTCAGCCAGCATTATGATGAGCGCGGGCCCGTCAACTGGGCGACGGCTGAGCATTACGGCGTGGAAGTGCTGCGCCAGTTGCAGGGCGTCAGCATCCCGAACGGGCACCTGCTCTCGGTGAACTTCCCGGCGGTGGAGCCGGGGAAGGCCAAGGGCTTCCGACTGGCACCGCAGGGGCAGCGGCGGATCATGGAGAAGCTGGTAAAGCGCGAGGACCCCAAGGGGCGGCCGTACTACTGGATCGGCGGCACCAGCTTCGACGAGCTGGAGGATTTCACACCCGGCTCTGACCATTCGCTGCTGAAGGAGGGCTATGTCACCCTCACGCCGCTCTGCCTTGATCTCACCAATCATGCGCTGCTCGAATCGCTGGGCGATCGGCTGGGGTGGTAGGCATGAGCGGGGCCGGGGAGGACGACGATAACGCCTACGAGGCCGATGCCATCGACCCGTTCCTCAGCGGCAAGATCAAGCTGCTGATGAAACTGCGCAGCGCGGGCATCCGCGAGACGCGCGTGCTGTCGGCCATCGAGAGCATCCCGCGCGAGATGTTCGTGCCGCGCATGTTCGTGGACAAGGCCTATGCCGACACGGCGCTGCCGATTGAGTCCGGCCAAACCATCAGCCAGCCGCTGGTAGTGGCGTGGATGACCTCGGCGCTGGATGTGACGGATCGCCACCGCGTGCTGGAAATCGGCACGGGCTCGGGCTATCAGGCGGCGATTCTCGCGCGGCTGGCGCGGCGGGTCTACACCATCGAGCGTCACCGGGCGCTGGGGGAAATCGCGGAGGAGCGCTTCAAGAAGCTGCGCCTCACCAACATCACCGCGCGCATCGGTGATGGCACGAAGGGCTGGCCGGAAGCGGCGCCGTTTGACCGCATCATCGTCACCGCCGGGGCCAAGGAAGTGCCCGCCGCGCTGGTGGAGCAGCTGGAAGTGGGCGGCGTGATGGTGATGCCGGTCGGCGACCCGGTGGGCGACCAGGTCCTGCTGCGGCTGGAGCGCACGCCCGAGGGCTATGCCTCGCAGCACCTCATGAATGTGCGTTTTGTGCCGCTGATTGCCGGGCGGGCGCCGGACTAACCATTTCCTCGCCCTTTGAACTTGTCTGTTTACGAAATATTAGCGACGTCCCTATATAGCGTAGAGTTCAGGAGAGTTTGCCATGATCCGTCCGCTGTTTCCCGTCATTGCCCTGCTGGTGTTGGGAGCCTGTACTCAATCCCCCGCGCCGGTAGAATATCGCGGCAGCTATTTCTTCGGGCAGGATGGGCCAATCGGCAATAACGGCATGGAGGCACCGAAATACTCGGACAACCACCGCGCCGATCTGCCGGACGAACAGGAAGTCCGCTATAAATCCCCCGTCCATGATTACGGCGTGGCGGCTGAGGTAAGCGATGTCTCCGCCAGCGACCTGCCGCCTCCTGCGCCGCTGCAGCCTTCGCCGCCGCCCGTACAGGCGGTGGATGCCTACAGGTCCGGCGCGCAGGCGACCGTGGTGGATCCGGCGCTGACCCGTGTGCCCGCGCCGGGGCAGGGTTATTATGACTACAAGGCGCAGGCCAATGTCCCGCCCATCACGCAGACGCAGACCGTGACGCAATCCGCTCCTGCGCAGCCGGACGCCAACGCTGCGCAGACGGTGGATTACTATGCGCAGGAATCGGCCCAGACGGCCGCCGCTGCCACGGGCCCGGCGCCGCAATTCATCTGGCCGCTGCGGGGTGAAATCTTGACGCCGTATGGTGGTGCAAGCAAGGGCATTGGCATCTCTGCGATGAAAGGCGATCCCGTGCGTGCCGCCGATGATGGCACGGTGCTTTCTGTCGGCGGGCAGGGCGCGCTTGGCATGGTGGTGACCGTCTCACATGCAGGCGGCTGGACGTCGCAATATGGCCAGCTGGGGGAAACGGTGGTGCGTATCGGCGATCAGGTGGTGCGCGGCCAGCTGGTTGGCTTCGTCGGCACGCCGAAAACCGGTCCGGCGCAACTCTATTTTGCCCTCACAAAGTCCGGCAGCCCCGCCGATCCGCGTGCGCTTATGGTGGAAGACTGATCCGGGCACGGGCCTATCATCCTTCGACAAGCTCAGGATGAGGGGCGGGGGTGGGAGTATCCAGCAGCCAGCTATGTCACCCAGCATTCATTGCGGGGTCTCCTCGTGTGGCAGGGAGCCCCGCGTACCACGTGCGCGGTGAAAATGACTCGTCATTGCGAGCGCCAGCGAGGCAATCCAGCGGGTGGGGCTGGATTGCCGCGTCGCTGGCGCTCCTCGCCATGACGGTTGCCATCATCGTCATGCTGAACTCGTTTCAGCATCTATTCATACATAGGCCCTGAAACGAGTTCAGGGCGACAAGGAGATATACGCGTCATTCCGAACGACCAGCGTGAGGAATCTTTACACAGGAGCACTCTTGAGGTTCCCTGTATAAAGATTCCTCACCTGCGGTTCGGAATGACGAATGACGGTTGTTTTAGTCTGTCATTCCGGGACGCGAAGCGGGCCCGGAATCCCCTCGCGTGACGAAGGAGATCCTGCGCAGCCTGCGGCTCGCAGGATGACACGACCGGAGAGAAATAGCTAAAGCTCCAGCTTTTTCCCCAAGCGGCCGGCGAGGTCGTTGATGTACTGCCACGCTACACGGCCGGAGCAGGCGCCGCGGGTTCGTGACCATTCGATAGCTTCAGCTTCGCGGCGATCGGCGGGGTAGCCTAGGCCGAAATGCGCGTCATAAGCGGCGATGATGGCGAGGTAGGTCGGCTGGTCCATCGTATGAAAACCGAGCCAGAGGCCAAAGCGGTCGGAGAGGGAGACTTTCTCGTCGATGACTTCGCTGCCATGCAGGGCGGCGCGCTGCTCATTTTCCAACAGCTCGCGCGGCATGAGGTGGCGGCGGTTCGAGGTGGCGTAGAACAGCACGTTGTCCGGGCGACCGCTCAAGCCGCCTTCCAGAACGGACTTCAGTGATTTGTAGGTCGCGTCGCCGCCATCGAAGGAGAGATCGTCGCACAGCAGCAGGAAGCGGCGCGGCTGGCCCTTGAGCTGGGCGAGCAGCAGGGGCAGGGAGCCGATATCCTCGCGCGCAATCTCGATCAGCGCCAGCGCACCCGGCTTGTACTGGTTCAGCTCGCGATGCACGGCTTTCACTAGCGAGCTTTTGCCGGTGCCCCGTGCGCCCCACAGCAGCGCATGGTTGGCGGGGTAGCCTTTTGCGAAGCGCTCGGTGTTCTCCCACAGCAACTGCTTCTGATGCTCCACCCCGAGAATGAGCGCCATGGGCAGGCATGCACCTGTGCCAAAGGCTCGAAGCGGGCAGGCGGGTGCCAGATGAACGCATCCGCCTCGCGCAGGCTGGCACTGGCGGCCGGTGGCGGCAAGTGACGCTCCAGCGCTTCGGCGATGCGGTGCAGAACGGGGAGGAGCGATTCATCTTGCATGAGAATAAGCGGCTTCTTATGTGTCAGATATCCTTTTTTGTAGCAGAGGCCGTATGCAGGATAAACCGCTGAATCTCGTTTGGATGCGCCGCGACTTGCGGCTGCATGATCACGCGGCGCTGCATCACGCGCTGAAAGGTCCCGGCGTCATTCAGCCGGTGTTCGTCTTTGACACAGAGATTCTCGCACGCTTCGCCAATCCGCTGGATCGGCGTCTGACCTTCCTTGCGCAGGTGATGCTGGATCTTGATTCGGAACTGCGCGCCCGCGGCGGCGGGATGCTAGTGCTTCACGGCCCGGCCACCGAGGTGATGCCAAGGCTGGCGCAGGCGCTCGGCGCGGCGCAGCTGGTGGCGGCGGCCGACATTGAGGGCCCGACGCGGGCGCGCGATGCGTCAGTGGCGCAGGTGCTGAGTGGCATCACCAAGATGTCGCTGGTGAAGGATGCGTGGATTCGCCATGGCGGCGCGGTGAACAAGAAGGACGGCACGCCCTATCATGTGTTCACGCCCTATGCCAAGGCGTGGCGGGCGACACTGACGCCGGAAGACCTTGCCGAGCGCGTGGTGGAAGACAAG
Organism: Alphaproteobacteria bacterium UBA998; assembly: GCA_002291925.1. Lineage (GTDB taxonomy): Bacteria > Pseudomonadota > Alphaproteobacteria > Rickettsiales > UBA998 > UBA998. The sequence goes on from DBAY01000030.1 coordinate 28,329, forward strand.
GGACGCTATGCCCACGTGGCGGCGCTGCGGGCGAAGGCTTACGCGGCGGGGCTGCGCGTGCTGGATCTCTCGCAGGGGCTGGAAGCGCTGCTTGAGCAGATCGGTTTCAAAAAAGCGGATATCACGCATTGGGGCACGCGCGAGGGGGAGGCGCGGCTGCACCGGTTTGTCGAGACGCGGCTGAAGAATTACAGCCATGACCGCAACATGCTGGCGGAGGATGGCACCAGCCGCCTCTCGCCGTACCTGCGGCATGGGTTGGTTTCCGTGCGGGAATGCGCGCGGCTGGCGTGGGATCGCCCCGGCGCGGAAGGCTGGGTGAATGAGCTCATCTGGCGCGATTTCTACGCGATGATTCTCTATCATTACCCGGAGACGGCGACGGAGGAGTTCCTCCCCAAATTCCGCCGCACGCTCAACTGGCGGCGCGTGGAGGCGGACTTCGAGGCGTGGAAGGCCGGGCGTACGGGCTACCCGGTGGTGGATGCCGCGATGCGCCAGATGCAGGAGATCGGTTGGATGCATAACCGCGCGCGCATGATTGTGGCGAGCTTCCTGTGCAAGCATCTGCGCATCGACTGGCGGCTGGGCGAGGAGCATTTCGCGCAGCACCTGATGGATTATGATCTTGCCTCCAACGCGGGCGGCTGGCAATGGGCAGCCTCGACGGGCACCGATGCGCAGCCTTACTTCCGCGTGTTCAACCCCACGACGCAGGGTGAAAAATTCGATCCCGAGGGCGAGTATGTCCGCCGCTATGTGCCGGAGCTGGGGGCGATGAAAGGCAAGAAGGTGCATCAGCCGTGGGGCGATGCCGCGCGCGGCAGCTATCCGGCGCCCATCGTGGATCATGCCTCCGCCCGGGCGGAGGCGCTGCGCATGTTCAAGGAAGTGGCGTGATACCCATTTTGGGGCTCCGCGATTACGGGCGGCCGACTGAGACGTAGTGCAAACTGGCGTCGCGGGCCTCGGTGGGCGAGAACATGTTGCGCAGGTCGATCAGGACAGGCTGTTTCAGCCAGCCTTTCAGCTGCGCCAGTGGCAGCTCACCGTATTCCGGCCATTCAGTGAGGATGACCACCGCATCCGCGCCACGCGCGGCCTGCTCCACGTTTTCCTGCCATTGCACGGCGGAGGGCAGGGCCGCCTCGCCATGCTTGCGGCCTTCGGGGTCATGCACGCGCACCGTGGCCCCGGCTTCCAGCAGCCCCGGCACGATGACCAGCGCCGGGCTTTCGCGCACGTCATCCGTGCCCGGCTTGAAGGTGATGCCCAGCACGGCCAGCGTCTTGCCGTTCAGGTCACCGCCGCAGGCCTGCCGGATCTTCTCGACCATGCGCCGCTTGCGGGTTTCGTTGGAGCCCACCACCGCGTCGATCACCGGGGAGGGCACATGGTTCAGCCGCGCGATCTGGATCAGCGCCAGCGTATCCTTGGGGAAGCAGGAGCCGCCGAAGCCCGGGCCGGGGTTCAGGAACTTGCGGCCGATGCGGCTGTCCAGCCCGATGCCGTGCGAGACCATGCCGATATCCGCGCCCACGCCCTCGCAGATGTCCGCCATCTCGTTGATGAAGGCGACTTTGGTGGCGAGGAAGCTGTTGGCGGCGTATTTGATCATCTCCGCCGTCTCCAGATCGGTGGCCACCAGCGGCACGCCGGACTGCAAGAGGGGAGCGTAGAGCTGCTCCATGCGCGCCTTGGCGTCGGCGGCGCTGGTGCCGATGACCAGCCGCTCCGGCTGCATGAAATCCTCGATGGCCGAGCCTTCGCGCAGGAATTCAGGGTTGGAGGCAATCAGGAGATCCGGGCGGGTGGCGTGCAGCCACTCCTGCAGGGCGCGGTTGGTGCCTAGGGGCACAGTTGATTTCGTAATAACAAGCGCTCGGGGCGCAGCGTAGCGGGCGATTTCCTCCGCCGCTCCGAAAACATAGGTAAGGTCAGCCTGCCCATCTTCGGGGCGGGGCGGCGTGCCCACGGCGATGATAACGGCCTCCGCCTGCGCCAGTGCGGTGGCGGCGTCGGTGGTGAAATGAAGGCGTCCGGCCTCGGTGGCGCGTTGGATGAGCGGCTCCAGGCCCGGCTCATAAATGGGCGTGCTGCCTTGGCGCAGCGCCTCGATGACCGCCGGATTGCGGTCCACGCAGGTGACCTCATGCCCTAGCTCCGCGAGGCAGCTACCGGAGACAAGGCCCACATAGCCAGTGCCGAGAACGCAGAGCCGCATCACAGGTAATCAGGCAGGAAGGCGCGCACTTTGGGGCCGATGTCGGGATCGGCCAGCGCATAGGCGAGGTTGGCTTCGACGAACCCGTGATGCTCGCCACAATCAAAGCGGCGGCCCTCGAAGCGGTAGCCATAGACGGATTGAGTGCGCAGGGAGGTGTTGATGGCGTCGGTAATCTGGATTTCACCGCCCGCACCGCGTTTCTGCTCGGCCAGCAGGTCGAAGATTTCCGGCTGCAGCACGTAGCGGCCGATGATGGAGAGCGTGGAAGGGGCCACTTCCGGCGCGGGCTTCTCCACCAACCCTTTGACTTTCACCAGCGGCCCCTGCTCGGATTCGATGTCGAGAATGCCGTATTTGCGGGTTTCTGCCTTCGGAACGTCCATGACCGCCACAATGTTGCTGCCCGGCACCTGTTCGTGGGCGTTGATGAGCTGTTTCAGGCAGGGCGTCTGCGATTTTACGAGGTCATCCGCCAGAATCACGGCAAACGGCTCGTTGCCGACGATGTGGCGGGCGCACCAAATGGCGTGGCCAAGGCCCATCGGCTCCTGCTGGCGGGTAAAAATGACGTTTCCCGGCTCCGGCAGCCAGGATTTGGCCATTTCCAGCTCTTTTTTCTTATTTGCCTCATTGAGGACATTCTGCAACTCATACGCGTGGTCGAAATGGTTCGAAATGGCGTTTTTGTTGCGTCCGGTAACGAAGACGAACTGCTCGATGCCCGCCGCGCGCGCTTCCTCAAAAGCGTAATGAATCAAAGGCTTGCTGGCGACCGGCAGCATCTCCTTGGGCATGGATTTGGTGGCGGGGAGGAAGCGTGTGCCGAGGCCTCCGACGGGGAAGACGACTTTGCGGATTTTTTGCATGAGAAGGCTCGCGTGGTTGGGCCTGTTAAAACGGACGGCGCATCACGTGTCAAAGGGATTGTGTCAGCGCTTGACTTCGCGCGCGTTGTCGCTACATTCTACCGCTCATTTCATTCGACAGGTAGCTGACATGGCCAAGAAAAACACCATCCTGCTGAAGCTGGAAAGCACGGCGGATACCGGCTTTTTCTACGTGAAAAAGCGCAACCCGCGTAAATACCCGAACAAGCTCTCGTTCAAGAAATACGACCCGATCGCGCGCAAGCACGTCGAGTTCAAGGAAACGAAGCTGAAATAATGTACGGACTGCTCGCACAAGGGGGCGCGGCGGCGCCGGTCGCGGCCGATGCGGCTGCCATGCTGCCCGGTGGCGCGCAAGGGGGCATTGCAAGCTTCCTGCCGTTCATCTTGGTGCTGGGTATCTTTTATTTCCTGCTCATCCGCCCGCAGCAGCGCAAGTTCAAGGATCACCAGACCATGGTTTCCGCGCTGAAAAAGGGTGACAAGGTCATCACCGGTGGCGGCATCATCGGCACCATCACCAAGTCCGACAAGGACGACACGGTGACCGTACAGATTGCCGAGGGCGTCAGCGTGCAGGTGGCGCGTGCGACCATCGTGGGCATGTATGACAGCGCTCAGCAGCCCGCTCCTGCACGCGGCAAGCCTGCGGCAAAAGTGGCGAACGACAACTAGTCGCGTCCTTTGCGCCTCTCGTAAATCTCTTAACCAGAATCCGCTTTGGTTGTGTAAATAAATTCGGTATGTTCCGCGCCGAACATCACGTTGGATTGCCATGCCTGATTTCCCGCTCTGGAAAATTCTTCTCGTCTTCTTCGTTACAGCGCTTTTCACTTACTTTACGCTGCCGACCTTTGTTTCGCCGGAGTTGCGCGCCAGGCTGCCTGAATCCGCGCAGGATTTGACGCTGAACCTCGGCCTCGATCTGCGCGGCGGTTCGCACCTGTTGCTGGAGATTGATTTTGACAGTTACTTCCGCGAGCAGCGCGACCAGCTGTGGGATGATGTGCGCGCGGCCCTGCGCGAGACGAAGCTGGGCTACCGTGATCTCGCCATGGAAAACGGCATCGTGCGCTACCGACTGCCGCCCCACGCCACGGAGCGCGGCGGTTCGGTGCCCGATCTGCGCCGCCAGCTTGGCAGTGATTACGCGGTGAGCGAGGACGGGGACCAGGTCACCATTGCACTCACCGAGCGGGCGATAGCGGACAAGCGCCAGCAGCTGATCGAGCAGTCCATCGAGATCGTCAGCCGCCGCGTCAACGAGACGGGCACCAAGGAGCCGATCATCCAGCGGCAGGGCGATGCGCGGATTCTGTTGCAGGTGCCGGGACTGGATGACCCCTCGCGCCTGAAGAAAATCCTCGGCACCACAGCGAAGATGACGTTCCACCTGGTCAATAATGAGGTGACGCCGGAGCAGATCCAGAGCGGTCGCGTGCCAATTGGCACTCGTCTTCTGCCCTCCGACGACCCGCGCGAGATGGTGGGCGGCCAGCCCTACCGCTTCCCCGTGTTCACAAAAGTCGAGCTGAGCGGCGAGATGCTGACCGGCGCCAACGCGACGTTCGAGAGCGGCCAGCCCGTGGTGGCGTTCCAGTTCAATTCGCTGGGAGCCAAGAAATTTGCGGAAATCACGCAGGCGAATGTGGGCAAGCCTTTTGCCATTGTGCTGGATAACAAGGTGATTACCGCGCCGCGTATCAATACGCCGATTCTGAACGGCAGCGGCATCATCACCGGTAGCTTCACCGTGGAGAGTGCCAATAACCTCGCGCTGCTGCTGCGCGCCGGTGCCCTGCCTGCGCCGCTGAAGATCGTCGAGGAGCGTAGTGTGGGTCCAAGCCTTGGCAGTGATTCCATCGCGGCGGGCAAGAAGGCGGCGTTCATCGGTCTGGCTTTCGTGGTGGGCTTCATGGTGCTGAGCTATGGGCTGTTTGGTCTGTTCGCCACGCTGGCGCTGTGCGTGAACATCATCATGCTGCTGGGCGCGCTGGCCTGCCTGCAGGCGACGCTCACCCTGCCGGGCATCGCCGGAATCGTCCTCACCTTCGGCATGGCGGTGGATGCGAACGTCCTCATTTATGAGCGCATCCGGGAGGAAGTCCGCCGTGGCCGCAGCCCGGCCACGGCAGTGAATAGCGGGTTCCACGCGGCGTTTGGCACCATCATGGACTCCAACCTCACCGGCCTGATCGCGGCGGCGCTGCTGTTCACCTTTGGCACCGGGGCCATCAAGGGCTTTGCCGTGACGCTCTCGCTCGGTATCATCACCTCGATGTTCACCGCCATCATGGTGACGCGCCTGTTCATTGCCCTCTGGCTGCACTGGTTCCGGCCGCGCAGCATCCCTATCTAGGGAAGCATGGACATCACCCCCGTCATCGCCGAATCGCGCCAGCTGATCGAAGCCTATGGCAATGGCGGATTCCGCATTGCCGGGGCGGATTATACGGGATCCGTGCTCATCTTTCCGGGTGAGACGCTGGCCTGGCCGCTGACAGACGTCACAGCCCTGACCCTGGAGCATCTGGCGCCCGCCTTCGAGCGCGCCGCCGAGATTGAGCTGCTGCTGATCGGCACCGGCAAGACGCACGGCTTCATCTCGCCCCGTCTAAAGGAAGAGGTGCGTCGGAGGGGCATTGTCATCGACAGCATGGATACCGGCGCCGCGTGCCGCACGTTCAACGTGCTACTGGCGGAAGAGCGGCGCGTGGCGGCGGCGCTGATCGCCCAATAAAAAAGGGCGGCTGGTGCAGCCGCCCTTTTTCGTTTTCCAGCCGTGATTACGCCGCTTTCGACATGCCCGCTTTTTGCAGGTTTTCGGCGACGAAGCTCCAGTTGACGAGCTTGCCGAGGAAGGTGTCGATGTAATCCGGGCGCTTGTTGCGGTAATCTATGTAGTAGGCATGCTCCCACACATCCATGGTGAGCAGCGCGGTTTCGCCATGCGCCATGGGAAGGTCGGCGTTCGGCGTCTTGCGCACCGCGAGTTTGCCGGATTTATCCAGCACCAGCCACGCCCAGCCGCTGCCGAACTGCGTGATGCCCGCGTTCTTGAACTGCTCGACAAATTTCTCGTAGGAGCCGAATTCCTGCGCGATGCGGTTGGCCAGCTCGCCGCCCGGCTGCCCGCCCGCGTTCGGGGCCATGCAGTGCCAGTAGAAAGTATGGTTCCACACCTGCGCGGCGTTGTTGAAAATCTGCTGATCCTTCGGCTCCTGCGAACCGGCGGTTTTCTTGATGATGTCCTCGAGGCTCATCGACTCCATCGGCGTGCCCGCAATCAGCTCGTTTAGCTTGGTGACGTAGGCGTTGTGGTGCTTGCCGTGGTGGAATTCCAGCGTTTCCTTGGTCAGGTGCGGCTCCAGCGCGTCCTGGGCATAAGGAAGGGGGGGCAGGGTGAAAGCCATGGGGTTACTCCTCGTAGAAAGCGGTTGTCAGCGCCTGAGAATGTAAGCCGACTTACCGTAAAAACAAGTCTGTAAAATGAAAAGGGGATTTAATGCGCCGGGCGCACAGCCGCTTCCGGGCCTGTCTGCGGTACAGCGACACGCGCCTGCCAGGAGGGGGCGCCGGGCGTTTCTGGCGCCGGCAGTTCCTTGCTAGGCTTCTGCAATGCCTGCGACCACGGATTCTGCCGCATCTCTTCCACGGCTTTCAGCAGCGAACCGCGCACGTCGCGGTCACGCAGCCCGAGCACTTCCTTCTGGCCGAGGAAGCCCGCCACGCACTCCACCAGTTCTTCCTGCCTAGCGCGCGGCTGGTGCGCGATGAGCTGCGCCGCCAGCGCGATGACGCTTTCATCCACGCTCTTGTCGCTTTTCACGCCGTCGCCATGGCCTTTGGACGAGAGCGCCACGAGAATCTCCGCCACGATGTTGGCGCCCACGAAAACCGCGCGATACCCCACTTCCGCACGGCGCTTGCTGCCGCCGTAATGCAGCGCAATGCCCGTACTGATGGCATGGCACATGGTGCTCACCAGGTACCCGGCGGCCGTCACGCTCAGCGGATGGGCGCGCACCCATTCCCATGCTTTGTCGACGGTGCCTTCGGCCGGATGGTCGGGGTCCGGCTTTTTCTCTTTCACCAGCGTGCCGAACATGCCCGCGGCCAGCGTATTCATGCCAAGCCCTACATCCAGCCAGCCTTCCGTGCGGGTGTGCTTCAGGGCTTCCTTCTCGATGGCTTCGGCGGTGAGGACAGTCCCCGGCTTCGCTTTGCTGGTCATCCGTTTGGCGACCTGCTCGAGGGTCTCCACGTCCGCGCGGATCTGCTCCGGCGTCACGCGCACCTTCTGCCGGAACGCCGCGGCGGCCACGCAGACACCGGCCATGGCGAAGCATGTGTTGAGCAGCTCGGAAGGGTAATGGCGCAGGAAGCCGTTGAGCTTCTTCATCGGGTGCGCGTAGGTGTCATCGCTCAGGACGTTGGCGGCAAAGCCCTTGTCGAGCTGGATGTTCTGCTGGCTGACATACTCCGCCATTTTCTTGGACAGATCCTTGATCTGCAAATCGGAGGGATCCCACCGGCCGAAGATGAGCGAGGAAACCGTGCCCATGCCGTAGAACAGGCCGCCCAGCATGTCGAGCTTGCTGGCACCCTTGTAGCCATACATGAGGTAGGCGCTGTCGGCGACCAGGAACGCGCCGCCTGCACCCTGCAAGGTGCGTTTGCGCAGCTTGTCCTTCAGGCTGATATTGTCTTCTGGCTCGGGCGTGATCTCGGGCGTGCCGTGAACCCAGCCATAGCTCTGCAGCGTATTCAGCAGCTTTGCTTCCTGCGGGAAGCCCCGCACTTCCAATACGGCCTGCCCTTTGTGCCCATTGGGCGTACATTGCAGGCCCAGCGCGGAGAGCTTGCAGTGAATATCCTTCAATTCGCTGATGGTAATGTCCGGCTTGGCATGCAGGTAGGCACGCACCGCACCGCCCTTGTTGCGGCGGAAGGTAATCTCATCGATTACGGGGGAAGCGGTATAGCGGTAGATGCTCAATGGCAGAACCTTTTGATGATGCTGGCGCTCGCTTTCTTCTTCGAGGCGGGCGCCTGCGAGGGAGTCAGCGGTTTCCAACTCTTTCAATCTAACAAAACTAGGTTACAGCTTTATTGCAGTTGCACGTAAAAGTTGGGCTTTTTGCAGGCATGGCGAAAAAAGTCTTTTCTTCCGCATTTTCAAGAGTATTGTGCGTGTATCTTTCTCCAATCGGCTTCTTTATCAGTCATTTATGCACGACGAGCGCTATATACAGCAGTGCGCCAAAGACTTGATAGCCGAATTTGGCGAGAAGGCCCTGGAAATCGCCGAGCGCAAGATGCGCGAATTGATGGAGAAAAACGATGTGAAGGAAGCCAGCCTCTGGCTGGCCGTGCTTTATGAAATCCACCGCAGCGATTCCCAGCAGGTGCATTGACGCATGCTGTTTCTGGATGCCGGGCAGAATTACCGAAAATACGGGCCGCAAGCCACTACCCACGATCTCTATAAGTTCTTCGCCATTCTCCTGATGGTGGTGGACCATGTGGGGTTCGTGTTCTTCCCGCAGGAAATGTGGTGGCGGGCGGTGGGGCGCCTGTGTGTGCCGGTCTGGCTGTTTCTGGCCGGATATGCCAGGCCTGCTCATGTACAGCGCGAATTTTTCTGGCTGAGCGGGCTGCTCGTGCTTACCGACTGGTATGTGGGCGAGCCGATTCTGCCGCTGAATATTTTTGTCACCATCATCATCAGCCGGCTGTTCGTAGCGTACGCTGATATGTTGAGGCAAAACGCCGCCGCTCTGGCGACGCTGGTCGCGATTGCCTTCGTTTTCCTGCCGTCAGCGTTTTTTGCCTTTGAGTATGGAAGCCAGGCTTTCCTTCTGGCGCTGGCCGGGTATTATTACCGCAATTACCCGGAACGCGGGCTGGCACCCGTTTCCCTCGTCATTGCCTGGGCCGTCTTCGCCGTCATGCAGGCGGTATCGTTTGTGTTCACCCCGGTGCAAATCGCTTTCGTCGCCGTGGGGTGCGCTCTCGTCTGCATGGCATTGACCGGTTATCGCATTCAACCACTGGCACACTCAGGCGGAAAATTGTGGGTGGCTCCGGTGAAATTCATCGCACGCAACTCGCATTACGTCTACGCGCTGCACCTTGTGGTTTTTTTGCTAATACGCAAATGGATGCAATCGGGCGCGGACATGCCCATCCGCTGGCTGTAATCAGGCGGCCAGCAACTGTCGGATTCTGGCGAGCGCCGCTTCGCCCTTAGTGCCGTCCGGGCCGCCGCCTTGGGCCATCTCTGGCTTGCCGCCGCCGCCCTGGCCGCCAAGTTCCGGCACGGCCTGCTTCACCAGATCCGCCGCGTTGATGCGGGGCGTGAGGTTCTTGCTCACCGCGATGACAATGGAGCCTTTGCCCTCGAATTCGGACGTGATGGCGACGACACCGTTCTGCAGCGGCTTCAGGAAGCCTTCCGCGATACCGCGCAGTTCCTTTGGCGGCAGTTCGGCGTAATGCTTGCCGATGAACTGGACATCTCCTAATTGCTCGGGCTTCACCTCGCCGTCGCTGCCGCCACTGAGGGCAAGCTTCTTCTTGGCGTCGGCGAGCTCCTTCTCCAGCTTTTTGCGGTCGCTCTGCAGCGCCTCGACGCGGGCAGCAATTTCCGCTGGGCCAACCTTGAGCAGTTCAGCGAGCGACTGCACCTGCATTTCCTGCTGGTTTAGGTAGTTGTAAGCCCCGTCGCGGGTGACGGCCTCGATACGGCGCACCCCGGCGGCGATGGCGGCTTCGGAGACGATCTTGAACAGGCCGATATCGCCCGTGCGCTCCACATGCGTGCCGCCGCAGAGTTCAACCGAATAATGGCCGCCTTCGTCATCGACGCCCATGCTGAGTACGCGCACTTCGTCGCCGTACTTCTCGCCAAAGAGTGCCATGGCCCCGGCGGCGATGGCGTCTTGCGGGCGCATCAGTTTGATGCTGACGTCGCGATTCTGCCAGACATACTGGTTTACTTCCGCTTCGATGACTTGCAACTCCTCCGGGGTGAGTGCCTTAGGATGGCTGAAGTCGAAGCGCAGGCGCTCTGGGGCTACTTGCGAGCCCTTTTGCGTGACATGCTCGCCGAGATGCTTGCGCAGGGCAGCATGCAGCAGGTGTGTGGCGGAGTGGTTGGCACGGATTTGCGAGCGACGCTTGGCGTCGATGGCCAGCTCCACATGGTCGCCCACTTTAAGCGTCGCGAGCAGCTTGGCTTGATGCGCGAACAGATCGGGCAGGGGCTTAGAGGTATCCTCCACCGCCGCGATGACCGTTTTGCCGAGGCTGATAGTCCCGGTGTCGCCTACTTGCCCGCCGGACTCACCATAAAACGGCGTCTGATTGGTGATGATGGCCACTTTGTCCCCAGCGACGGCTTCGTTCACTTCGGCTCCGTCTTTCACGATGGCCAGCACCTGCGCGCTGGCGGTGTCGGACATATAGCCGAGGAATTCGGTGGCGGGGACGCGTTCGCGCATGGCGTACCACAGCTCGGCAGTGGCTTTCTCGCCGGAGCCCTTCCACGCGGCGCGGGCGCGGGCGCGTTGTTCCTCCATGGAAGCTTGGAAGCCGTCGAGATCAACGGTCATGTCGTCACTGCGCAGGATGTCCTGCGTCAGGTCGAGCGGGAAGCCATAGGTGTCGTAGAGTTTGAAGGCGGCGTCGCCGGGCAGCGTGCCGCCAGTGCTGACCTTGGCGCGCTCTTCACCGAGCAGCTTCAGGCCGCGATCAAGCATGTCACGGAAGCGCTCTTCTTCCTGACGCAGCGTTTCGGTGATGAGCGCCTGTGCGCGGGTGAGTTCCGGATAGGCCGCGCCCATCTCGCTCACCAGCGCGGGTACGAGCTGGTACATCAGCGGCTTGCGCGCGCCGAGCAGGTGGATGTGGCGCATGGCGCGACGCATGATGCGGCGCAGCACATAGCCACGGCCTTCGTTGGAGGGCAGCACGCCATCGGCAATCAGGAAGCAGCTGGAGCGCAGGTGATCGGCCACCACCTTGTGCGAAGGCTTGTGCTTGCCTTCCGCGGGGGTGCCAGTGAGTTGCTCAGAGGCGCGGATGAGCGCCTTGAAGAGGTCGATGTCGTAATTGTCATGCACGCCCTGCAGGACAGCGGTGAGGCGCTCGAGGCCCATGCCGGTGTCGATGGAGGGTTTGGGTAGGTCGATGCGTGTGTCGGCATCCACCTGCTCATACTGCATGAAGACGAGGTTCCAGATCTCGATGAAGCGGTCGCCGAACCGGTCGGAGCCGTCGGCATTCAGTGACCAGCTTCCCTCGGCGGCGCCCTCTCCGTGGTCATAGAATATTTCGGAGCACGGGCCGCAGGGGCCGGTGTCGCCCATTGCCCAGAAATTGTCTTTCGTGGGGATGCGCAGGATGCGCGCATCATCGCAACCGGTGATTTTCTTCCATAAGGAGAAGGCTTCATCATCGGTGTGGTAGACGGTGAAGGAGAGCTTCTCTTTTGGAATGCCATACACTTTGGTGAGCAGTTCCCACGCGGCGAGGATGGCGCCTTCCTTGAAATAGTCGCCAAACGAGAAGTTGCCGAGCATCTCGAAAAAGGTGTGGTGGCGCGCGGTGTAGCCGACATTGTCGAGGTCGTTATGCTTGCCGCCAGCGCGGACACATTTCTGCGAAGTGGTGGCACGCGGCGGGGTGGGCGCGCGCTCGACGCCGGTGAAAATGTTCTTGAACTGGTTCATGCCCGCGTTGGCGAACATGAGCGTTGGATCATTGTGCGGAATGAGCGGCGAAGAGGGCAGGACTTTATGGTCCTTTCCCTCGAAAAACCGCAGGAATTCCTGACGTGCGTCGTTGGTCGTAATCATGGGGCAAGAAATAAAGGATTATGCCGTAGGTGGCAATGCGCAAAACGTTTTCAGTCTTGTCATTCCCGCGAAAGCGGGAATCCAGAGGCAAGGAAACAGAGATTCCCGCTTTTGCGGGAATGACAAAAAAGAAAGGAAAAAAGAAGGGGCCAGGATGCCCCAGCCCCTTCTTTTTCGAAAGCTTGTGCGTGTTACGCCACCTCTTCCATTTCTTCCGTCGGCGAGCCTTGCAAGGCCTCGCTGACCTGCCCGGCCTGCGCGCGGATGGTGGCTTCGATTTCGTCGGCCATTTCCGGGTGCTCTTTCAGGAAGGTGCGGGTGTTTTCCTTACCTTGCCCGATGCGAGTATCCTTGTAGGAGAACCACGCGCCGGACTTCTCGATGATGCCAGCTTTCACGCCGAGATCGATCAGTTCGCCCATCTTCGAGATGCCTTCGCCGTACATGATGTCGAAATCGACGACGCGGAAGGGCGGGGCAACCTTGTTCTTCACCACTTTCACGCGGGTCTGGTTGCCGACCACTTCTTCCTTGTCCTTGAGGGCGCCGATGCGGCGGATGTCGAGGCGCACGGAAGCGTAGAACTTAAGCGCGTTACCGCCGGTCGTCGTCTCCGGGTTGCCGAACATGACGCCGATTTTCTGGCGGATCTGGTTGATGAAGATCACCGTGCAGTTGGTGCGCGAGATGGAGGCGGTGAGCTTGCGCAGCGCCTGGGACATCAGGCGGGCTTGCAGGCCCATGTGGGCGTCGCCCATTTCACCTTCCAGTTCGGCGCGCGGCACGAGGGCGGCCACCGAGTCGATCACGACGAGGTCAACGGCCCCGGAGCGCACCAGCGTGTCGGCGATTTCCAGTGCCTGTTCGCCGGTATCCGGCTGGGAGATAAGAAGGTCTTCGATGTTCACGCCCAGCTTGCGCGCATAGACGGGATCGAGCGCGTGCTCGGCGTCAATGAAGGCGCAGGTGCCGCCTTTTTTCTGGCACTCGGCGGTGATTTGCAGGGTGAGGGTGGTTTTACCGGAGCTTTCCGGGCCGTAGATTTCAATGACGCGGCCCTTGGGCACGCCGCCCACACCCAGCGCGATATCCAGTCCCAGCGAGCCGGTGGAGATGACTTCCACCTGCAGGGCGTCCTTCTGGCCCAGCTTCATGATGGAGCCTTTGCCGAAGGTTTTTTCAATCTGGCTGAGGGCCGTGTCGAGGGCTTTCTGCTTATCCATTTTTCGTTCCGATCCACACAAAAGTTAGTGCTTTAGATATAGGGTTCCAAGCGCCGGAAAACAAGCGAATTAGGACGTTTTCCTATGGCTCTTTACACCATTATTTCTGCGTGATTTCCTTCACCTTGCTCGCCAGCTGCTTCAGGGTGAAGGGCTTGGGCAGGAAGTTGAACTCGCGCTTGGTGCCGTAGGTGTCGATGAAGGCGTCCTCGGCGTAGCCGGAGATGAAGACAACCTTGATGTTTTTCATGCGCTCCGGGTATTTCTCATAGAGCGTTTCAATCATGGTCGGGCCGTTCATGCCGGGCATGACCACGTCGGTGATAATGACCTCGATCTCCTGTGTGGCCTGCTCGAAGACTTCCACCGCCGTTTCGCCGCAATCGGCTTCCAAGATGTCATAGCCCTTGTTGCGGAGGGCTCGGGCGGCGAAGGAGCGCACGGGGGTCTCGTCTTCCACCAGCAGGATGGTGGCGGCGCCGGTGAGGTCGGAGGGGGCGGCCTTTTCCTCGGCTTCCTCCTGCACCTTGGCGGCGACTTCTTTCTCGGACATACGGGGGAAGAAGAGGGTGAAGGTGGTGCCCTCATTCTCGCGGGATTTTACGTAAAGATAGCCGCCCGTCTGCTTGACGATGCCGTACACGGTGGACAGACCAAGTCCCGTGCCGTGGCCGACTTCCTTGGTGGAGAAGAACGGCTCGAAGATTTTTTCCATCAGGCTGCGCGGGATGCCGTGACCGGTGTCGATGATGTCCACCTGCACATACTCCCCCGCATCGATGACATCTTCCTGGGAAGGCGGAATCATCTCCGGGTCGAGGGAGTAGGCGCCGAGGATCTGCGCATTGCTAGAGCGGATGGTGAGGGAGCCGCCTTTTTTCATGGCATCGCGCGCGTTCACCGCGAGGTTGATGATAACCTGCTCCAACTGGCCCTGGTCGGCCTTGATGGTCCATACCTCGCGGCCATGGATCATCTTCAGCTCGATGTTCTCGCCGATGAGACGGCGGATCAAGTTAGAGAGTTCTGCCAGAAGTTCGGTGAGATCGAGCGGCTTGGGCTGCAAGGTCTGTCGGCGCGAGAAGGCGAGCAGCTGCCGCACGAGATTGGCGGCGCGGTTGGCGTTCTGTTTGATCTGCATGATGTCCGCGAAGGACGGATCACCCGCCGGGTGACGCATCAGCAGCAGGTCGCAGAAGCCAATCATTGCGGTGAGCAGGTTGTTGAAGTCATGCGCCACGCCGCCGGCGAGCTGGCCGACGGCTTGCATTTTCTGCGAATGGGCGAAGCGCATCTCGAGGTTTTTTTGCTCAGTAGTATCGATGAGGTGGGCGATAATGGCGGGCTCGCCATCTGGCCCGTGCGACATATGGCTAAGGAACAGCGCCACGGTGATGGCGACGCCATCCGGCAGGGCGAATTCAAGCGCCACCGGATCCGCCGAGACTTCGCCCGCCAGCGTTTTTTGCAGTAGCCCTTTGAATTTATGGCGCGGCTCGGCATCCTGAATAAGGTCTGCCAGCTTGACTTCTTGCTCGTCGGAGAAACTGTTGCGCACCAACTCCTTGAAGGAGCGGTTGCTTTCCACGATCACGCCCTGGCCATTCAGGCGGGCGATGGCAATGGGCGAGCCTTCAATGAATTCAGTCAGGCGGGACGCATCGTCTTCCTGCGAATCACCGGTCTTTTTCTTGAGCCAAAGCATGATGGATACAGTAAGATATGCGCGTCAATCTAGCCCATGCGCTGAACAAGGCCAACCGCTCCAATAATCTTATTGTCTTCGATCACTGGATTCTGGAACACATTAACCCGGATAGCAGGCCCCTCACTTCCAATGAGGTCTAATGTACCATCAAATGTTTGTGGTTTCTGATTGGCAAAAAGGGCATCAGGGCGGGAAACAAGTTTGGCAATATGCGATGTATTCTGGATGTATTCTTCTGCCGTTCGGTAACCGAGCATTTGGGCAAACTCGGGATTACAGTAAGTAACATTTCCTGAATCATCCATCATGTAGGCTGAACTGGGAAGTGCATCCAACATAGCCTGGGAAGGAATGCCGGACACCATGGGCCCCATATTCACATCGCTGGCGTTGCGCATTTCTACATAAGGGCGCGCCTGTATCATAAAGAATCCCTTCGGTCTAGGTAGGGGGCTCATGTAAAGCATGTATTTGTCATACTTGCCCTCGCCACGAGCCACTTCCACCATAATCTGTTCAAAATCATAGTTTCGTATGGCGTTGAAAAAACGCTCCTTCGCGCGCGCATCCATCCGCAAATTCTCGGTTAGGTAATCGAGTACCTTGTCATCGATGGCGCGCACTTCCGGAAACATGTTCCTGAAGCCATGATCCACATAAACAATACTGCCATTACGCTGCATGATGATGGTAAAATCCACTCGTAGGTTAAGCGCCGAAGTGAAAAGCGCGTTCTGGAATTCTACTTCCATGATAAGATCAAGGCTTTTTTGTATACTGTAGAGTGCGTGAAGGATGAGTGTGCTCAGGGCTACGGTGAGCAGAATAACCAGAACAATATCCTTGTTATGGTAATTTCGTACAAAGATATATGTGACGAGAGCAATTAAAAGAAGAAAGTAGATGACGAAAGCCTTCAGCACCCCGCCGTGGCGCTTGCGGCGGATGAAATCAGCGGTGCCGGGATGTTGGTTTGAAAGATCGGAATATCGAAACATGGAAATTATCAGAGTAATTTTTTAATTTTCTATCGGCCCTTGCGGGTTCAGGCAGCCTGCAAATGCAGCCCCCATTCTGAACAGCAAGGAAAGGTACAGATTACCATCAAGCGGTAAATCCTGCCCAAGAGGATCAATGGTAATTAGGGGCTTCCTGAATTTCTGCGCAATCATTTGGGCATCACGGCCCTTGCTTTCCGTATCGCGTACCAGACAGGAAGTTTCCGGTTTTGCCGCTTCCGCCAGAATAAACTCGCGCTTGGCGGGATCAGACTGATCAACCACACTATCGCCGATGGTGCCAGTCTGGCGCAGACCGAAGGCGCGGTTGTAATACTGGTACCCATCGTGCGATGAGAGGTATCCCCGCCCTTCAGCGGCCATGAACTGCTGGCGCAGCTGGCCCACCGTATAACTAAGCTGCTGCTGAAACCGTTCGAGGTTGGCGTCCAACTCGGCCTGTCGATCCGGGAGGGCCTGCACCAGCTGGTCATGCACCTGCCGGGCGATGGCGAGGCCATTCTCCGGACTGAGCCAGATATGAAAATCGCGCGGATTCTCCTCCCCGGTCAGCTGCTGCGGGGTTTTCGGGGCGGTGCGCCAGTCGAAGTTCGGGTTGGCATTGAGAATCTGGCGGGAGAGAACAGTGACGCCCGGCGCTTTCGAGGCCTCTAGGACGGGGCGGCGACCGCCATAAGATTCCAGCGGACGGTCGAGGAATTGCTCGAACTGGCGGTCCACCATCAGGATGGCATCCGCCTGAGTAATTTTCAGAATATGTGAGGGACGCGATGGTGCATCATGCGGCGAGACGGCGGTATCCAGAATCAATGACACCTCGGCCGTATCCCCCGCCACGGCACGCGCAATGCCGTAAAGCGGGCGGATAGAGGTCGCCAGCGTGTAAGCACCGGCCGACACCGAATGCAGGCTTCCCAGGCAGAAAAGTATCACGGCAGAAGCAAAGCGGATGGTCATGAACTTACTGACATTTTTTCCTTTGCGTCAGGGGGATGGCCGTGCTCTATTGTGCAGCGCAACTTTCGCCCTATCTGGGATGAGTTATAGCGCTTAGAAAACACTATGTCAGCAATGATGCGTTTTTTGCCGCTTATCCCGTGTCTGTTATTTGTTCCGATGCTTGCTGCCTGTGGACAGAGTGCATCAGAGCCTAAACATAACTGGTCGAATTACGAGCATTACGAAGATAACGACGCCGCCTACACCGCGCCGCAGGGGTTCGGGTTCTGTGCGGGTGAAATGGCGATCTGCGAATAGGCGTTAGGGCAGCAGCGCGGCCTTGGCTGTCAGCGGATCGCGGCCCTGCGAGAGCAATGCACGGTAGATCTGATAATTTTCCAGCACACGCTGCACATAATTCCGTGTTTCTGAAAACGGGATACGTTCTATCCAGTCAATATTGCGCTCCGGGTCATTGCTGAGCGACCCATAGCGCTGCTGCCATTTGACCGGCCGGCCCGGACCCGCGTTATACCCTGCGATGGCGGGAATTCTGGCGCCACCGAATTTATCGAGCAGGCTTTTCAGGTACAGGCTGCCGATCGTGAAGTTGAAATCCTGTTCATAAAGCCGCTCCGGCGTGAAGCGGAGGTCATTGCGGGCCGCGACCAGTCGTCCGGTGGAGGGCAGCACCTGCATCATGCCCCGCGCATCGGCGGCGCTGCGGGCCTTGGGATAGAACATGCTCTCCTGCCGCGCGATGGCATAGGCGAGGGCAGGCTCCACCGCGATCTGCGGCGGCGTCATGTCGAGCGGGAAGAGATAGTCCGGCAGGTAATAGCCCTTGTTGAGCGTTTCCTTGGCAGCGCGCACGCCATAATCGGCGCGGCCCGTCTTCCAGCCCGTATGCGCGGCAAACGCGGCCATCTTCGGTGTCTTGGCCGATTGCGCCAGATGCGTCAGGAACGGCAGGGCGAGGTTGTCTTTCTCCAGCCGGTTGAGGGACATCACTGCCTGCGCGAGGGAACTGCTCTTGTAGAGGCCCTGCCATTCGGCATCGGTCATGGTAGCGGCGGGCTGGGGCAGCACCAGCTTCTGCGTGCCGAAGAGTTCCTCAAAGGCTACTTGGCCGTAGAAGGTGGTGGGGTGCTGCGCGGCGCGTTGCAGCCATTCGCGCGCTTTCTTCGTATCCCCCGAGGCCTTGGCGGCACGCGCCACCCAGTAGGCCGCGCGCGATTTGCTGACCGGGAACTCCACTACATCATACATGCGCACGAAATCGCCCACGGCCGTGGCGGGCTGTTTCAGGTAAACCAGCTCGATCCACGCCTTCATCCAAAGCGCTTCGGAAAGTTCGATCTTGTCAGTTTGCCCGTGATGCCTGGCCAGTTCGAAGGCGCGTTTGATGTTGCCCTTGTCCAGCTCCTCGCGGATCACGTAGCGGCGGTACGGCCACCATTTGGCGGCGTAAGGGGGCTTTTTCGGAGCAATGAGGAGCAGCTGCGTGACGCCGTCATAGAACTCCCTGTCGAAGCGGTACTTCATGCGCTCGAACATCAGGCCAGGGTCGTTCTTCAGGCGCGGTGGCAGCTTCATCAGCAGCGCGTCGAAATTGCCCTTGCGTTTCATCAGCGCGACACGGGTCTGGAACATCGCCTGCTCGTCTGGCGGCAGACGCAGCAGCATGCGCGCGGCGGCGCCCATCTGGCCTTCCCATAGCAACCGGTCCGTGCGCGCGACATGGTCAGCGGTGGTGAGGCTGCGCCCGTAATTCACCCGGAAGACGCGCTCATCCATCTCGCGGAAATCGGCGTGGATCCAAGCGCGGCGGATGGCCTCCGCCGAGGGATGCCCTTGCGTGCGCCGCTCTTCCACATAGAAGCGCCCACGCTCGGTTTTGGGGGGATGGGCGGCGAACCAGCCATCCATCGCTTGCGGGTTTGCTCCGCTGTTGAGCAGCGCCAGTTCGGCGCGGATGAGCAGTTTTTCGTGCTGCGGCCAGTCGGGGCGGCGCTTCAGGAACGCTTCGTACTCACGAAAATCGCTGACCTCGTCATTCTGCGTCAGCTCGTACCAGAGCGCGATGTCGCGCACGATGGGATCGCGCACGCGGCCGATGATTTCCTCCACCCGCGACCATTGGCCACGCTCCACGAAGGTGAGGGCATCTGTCTCCGGCGAAGCCCAGACGGGAGAAGAAAAAAGCAACAGAAAGCCAAGGAGAAGCGCTAGAAATGGCATGTGCGGGAGAGCTATGATACAGACGATATCAATGAGTCATAACGTCCTGCCACGAGGGATGCAAATGCTAACCGAATCGACCACGCTCACACTGCTCACGGCCGAGGCCATGCGCGCTACTGAACATGCCGCCATGGCGAATGGTATCTCTGGCCGCGAGATGATGCAGCGGGCCGGCGAGGCGGTGGCAGAGGCGGTTATGCGCCTCTATGCGCCGACGCCGGTGCGCGTGCTCTGCGGGCCGGGTAATAATGGCGGTGATGGTTTCGTGGCGGCCTCCGCCCTGCGTCAGGCGGGGTGGGAGGTGGAAGTGGGCTGCCTGCTGCCCATTACGGAACTGCGGGGCGATGCCCGCGCCGCTGCCGAGGAGTGGGGCGGCATCGTGCTGCCGCTGGAAGACATGCCCCTCGAACCCAACGCGTTGTATGTGGATTCGCTTTTTGGCACCGGCCTGACGCGCCCGCTGGAAGGTGTGGCGGCGCAGGTGATGGAGCAACTGGCGCAGATAAGCGCGACGGTGATTGCCGTGGATATCCTGAGCGGCGTCAATGCGGATAGCGGCGCGGTGGGTAATACGCTTCCCTATGCGGCCGCTACTATTACGTTTGCGGCGAAGAAGCCGGGGCATCTGCTGTTGCCGGGCACGCTGCATGCAGGCGAGGTGGCGTGCGTGGATATCGGGATCGGTGAGGCGGTGGAAACGGCGGGCGCGCAGGCGAAGCTGCTTGAGAACCGCGCGCCACTGTGGCTGCCGCTGTATCAATGGCCGAAGCCGACGGATCATAAATATACGCGCGGCTCCGTCGTGGTGTTAAGCGGCCGGCCGGAGATGACCGGGGCCAGCCGGCTCGCCGCCCGTGCCGCGCTGCGCGCCGGGGCAGGTGCGGTAACGCTCGCCTGCGACAGCGACGCCTGGAGAATCAATGCGGCGCACGTGACGTCGGTCATCGCGCGTGTGGTGGAAACACTGGAGGACTTCGCCGCCTTCATTGCCGACCACAAACACAAGGCGGTGGTCATCGGCCCCGGCGCGGGGCTGACGGATCGCACGCGGGCCTGCGTGATGGCGGCCCTGCAGGTTGGCAAGCCGGTGGTGCTGGATGCCGACGCGCTCACGGTCTTTGCCGATAATCCGCAGCCTTTGTTTGCGCAGGTGCGCGGCGAGGTGGTGATGACACCGCATAGCGGTGAGCTGGAGCGGATTTGCGGCACGCTGAATCTGGAGGCCGGGCTGCCGAAATGGGCACTGGCCCGTGAGGTCGCCAGCCGTAGCGGCATGGTCTCCGTGCTGAAAGGCTATGATACGGTCATCGCCGCGCCGGATGGCCGGGTGGCCATCAACAGCAACGGGACGCCCGTGCTGGCGACGGCGGGCAGCGGCGACGTGCTCGCGGGCATCATCGGCGCCATGTGCGCGCAAGGCATGCCCGCTTTCGAGGCTGCGTGCGCGGGTGTGTCGCTCCATGCGGAAGCGGGCCGCCGCTTCGGGCTTGGCGTGATTGCCGAGGACCTGCCGGAAATGCTGCCGGATCTGCTGAAGGAACTATTCCAGCTTTAGCCGCCACCATAAAAGAGAACGGCGAGGGAAACTCCCTCGCCGTTCCTGTCATCGTCGCAGTGGTAATCAGTGCTCCAGCAAGGCGAGGAGCAGGATCGCCACGATGTTGGCAATCTTGATCATCGGGTTGACGGCGGGACCGGCGGTGTCCTTGTAAGGGTCACCGACCGTGTCACCTGTCACGGCGGCCTTGTGGGCTTCGGAGCCCTTGCCGCCGTAATGCCCTTCCTCGATCAGCTTCTTCGCGTTATCCCATGCACCGCCACCGGAGGTCATGGAGATGGCCACGAAGAGGCCGGTGATGATGATGCCAAGCAGCATGGCCCCCAGTGCGCCGAAGGCGGCGGCCTGTCCGGCAATCGCGTTCACGATGAAGTAGAGCGCCACCGGTACGGCCACGGGCAGGAGCGACGGAATGATCATCTCCTTGATGGCCGCCTTGGTGAGCATGTCCACGGCGCGGCCATATTCTGGCTTCGCCTTGCCTTCCATGATGCCGGGAATTTCGCGGAACTGGCGACGCACCTCATGCACCACGGAACCCGCGGCGCGGCCCACGGCCATCATGCCCATCGCCCCGAACAGGTAGGGCAGCAGACCGCCGATGAACAGACCGACCACGATGTACGGATCGTTCAGTACGAAGCTGACCGGCACATCTGGGAAGTAATGCTTGAGGTCTTCCGTGTAGGCGGCGAACAGCACCAGCGACGCCAGCGCGGCGGAGCCGATGGCGTAACCCTTGGTGACGGCCTTGGTGGTGTTGCCGACCGCGTCCAGCGCGTCGGTGGTGACGCGCACCTCCGGCGGCAATTCGGACATCTCGGCGATGCCACCGGCATTGTCGGTGACCGGGCCATAGGCATCGAGTGCCACAATCATCCCGGCCAAGGCCAGCATGGCAGTGGCAGCGATGGCGACGCCAAACAGCCCACACAATGTGTAGGAAAGGATGATGCCGATGGAGATCACGATGATTGGCAATGCGGTGGATTCCAGCGACACGGCCAGGCCTTGAATCACGTTGGTGCCGTGTCCGGTTTCCGAGGCCTTCGCCACGCTCTGCACCGGGCGGTACTTGGTGGAGGTGTAGTACTCGGTAATCACCACCAGCGCACCAGTCACGCCGAAACCAGTGAGGGCACAGTAGAACGCATCCATGCCGGTGAAGGCGACACTGCCTGCGTTGAAAACGGAATTCATCCCCAGCATCTTGCCGGTGAGCCAGTAGACAGCGCCCACCGATAGTGTGCCTGCGGCAATCAGGCCCTTATAGAGCGCGCGCATGATATGCGTATCACCCTTCCCCAGCTTCACGAAGAACGTGCCGATGATGGAGGTGAGAATGCACACCGCGCCGATGCCGAGCGGATAGTCGAGCATGGTGTCCTGCGTTTCGCCGGTGAAGAAGATGGCGGAAAGCAGCATGGTGGCAACCACGGTGACCACATAGGTCTCGAACAGGTCGGCCGCCATGCCGGCGCAGTCGCCCACGTTGTCGCCCACGTTGTCGGCGATCACGGCAGGGTTGCGGGGATCATCCTCGGGGATGCCGGCTTCCACCTTGCCCACGAGGTCGGCGCCGACGTCAGCGCCCTTGGTGAAGATGCCGCCGCCGAGGCGCGCGAAGATGGAGATGAGCGAGGCACCGAAGGAGAGGGCTACGAGGGCTTCCAGGATCGGGCGGGTTTCAATGCCGGTCGAGCGTAGATAATAATAGTAACCTGCGACGCCCAGCAGCGCGAGGCCAACCACCAGCAGGCCCGTCACCGCGCCAGCTTTGAAGGCGACGCCGAGCGCGCGCGGCATGCCAGAGCGCGCCGCCTGCGTGGTACGCACGTTGGCGCGCACGGAGATGTTCATGCCGATATACCCTGTGATACCCGAGAGCACCGCGCCAATGACAAAACCCACGCCGACATGCCAGCCCAGCTTGATACTGAGCAGGATGCAGATCACCACGCCCACCAGGCCGATGGTCGTGTACTGACGGTTGAGGTAGGCTTTGGCGCCTTCCTGGATGGCGGAAGCGATTTCGATCATCCGCGCATTGCCGGGGTCGGCGGCGAGGATGGAGCGCCCGGCCAGCACGCCGTAAAGCAGTGCCGCGCCCGCGCAGGCGAAAATCAGGTATTGCAGGTCATTCAAGTCCATGAGTCCCTCTCGTCATGAGTGATTCCACACGGCAAGCGCGTGAAGCAGGAAAGTCATGGCAGAGCCCCGCTCATCCCGCAACCGCAATACGCATCAAGGGGATAAGCGAGGTATGTGATGTTGCACTGCAACGGGCAGGAAGGCCACAGTTATTGTGTCCACGTCATCCTGCGCGCCGCAGGCGGCGCAGGATCTCCTTCGTATCGCGGGGAGATTCTGTGCTCTCGCTGCGCGAGCCACAGAATGACGCCTTGCATTCATGCGGCTTTCGCCGCCTGCTTGTTACGCTCGACGGCTTCTTCGATCATCCGCATGGCTACTTTGTAATCCTCCCAGCCGACAATCTTCACCCATTTGTCCTTCTCGAGGTCTTTATAATGGCGGAAGAAGTGCTCCACCTGCTGGGTAAGGATTTCCGGCAGGTCGGTGTAGTTCTTCACGTCATTGAAGAACGGGTGCAGGCGGGAGGCGGGCACGGCGAGGATTTTCTCATCCAGCCCGGCATTATCCTCCATCACCAGCACGCCGATCGGGCGGGCGGCCACGACGCAGCCCGGCATCAGCGGGCGGCGGCCGACCACCATCACGTCCGCCGGGTCCCCGTCGCCGGAGAGGGTGTGCGGAATGAAGCCGTAATTGCACGGGTAGGTCATGGCGGTGTGGAGGAAGCGGTCGACGAAAATCGCGCCGGATTCCTTGTCCATTTCATACTTGATCGGCTCGGATCCCATCGGCACTTCGATGATGACGTTGACGTCCTCAGGCGGGTTCTTGCCTACCGGAATCTTGGAGATGTCCATGGTGTAAACCTTATTATTCTTGAAGTTGAGGGTTCGCGTCGAAGGCAACGGCGTCGCGAATGTCCTGCACCATACTGTCGAATTCGGCTTTTTCAAGCGCGCCGGGCACCTCGGCGATGGGTTTTCCGTGATGGAACACCGCGAGGAACGGAATGCCGCCCTGAAAACGCAGGCCCTGCGCCTCCATGCCGCGGATGAAATCCATCTGCGCGAACGGGTCGGCGATGATGGCATGGCCCACATGCACCGGCTGCTGGGCGGCGAGGTAGTTCCGCAGGGCCGCGCGGTCGCGGTCAGTGGAGATGGCGAGGAAGCGCATGTCATCCGACCGCGCCGCCTCGGCGTTGAACAGCGGGAACATCTTATGGCAGTAGGGGCACCACGAGGTGTAAACGAAGAGCAGCAAGGGCTTCTCATCCGTGGCGGCGATGTCGGCGGCCAGTTGCGCCGGGGCATAATCGGTGAGCGTGATGGCGCGGCCTTCCTCCGTCAGCACGGCGGGGGGACGCTGATTGGGATGTTTCTGCGCGGCGAGCTCGTCCTTCAACGCCCAGCTCATGATGCCCAGCGCCAGCAGAAAGACCAGCACCAGCCGGCTGAAGATCGGCATGGCCCGTGCGCCGGGCGGAGGGGTGGGTGTGTCACTCATAGGATTCTCATAGCGCAATTGATGTGCAGAAAGAAAGCACTGTCTGTTGCGGGGGGCGGAGCGGGCCGTTATAAGGGCGCCAGTTATGCAAGCTCTGGAGCCTTCCATGTCCTCTCGCCCCGTCAAGAAAGTCGTGCTCGCCTATTCCGGCGGGCTGGATACGTCCGTGATCCTGCGCTGGCTACAGGATGCGTATGGCTGCGAAGTGGTGACCTTCACGGCGGATCTCGGGCAGGGGGAGGAGGTGGAACCAGCAAGCGCCAAGGCGGAAATGCTGGGCGTGAAGGAGATCTTCATCGAGGACGTGCAGGAAGAGTTCGTACGCGATTACGTGTTCCCCATGTTCCGCGCCAATACGCTCTATGAGGGGACGTACCTGCTCGGCACGTCCATCGCACGGCCGCTGATTGCGAAGAAGCAGATCGAGATTGCGCGCAAGGTGGGGGCGGATGCCGTGGCCCATGGCGCGACCGGCAAGGGCAATGACCAGGTGCGCTTTGAGCTGGGTTATTACGCGCTCCAGCCCGATATCCGCGTGATTGCGCCGTGGCGGGAGTGGGATCTGAACTCACGCACCAGGCTGATTGAGTATGCCAAGGAACACCAGATTCCGGTCGCCAAGGACAAGGAGGGCGAAGCGCCCTATTCCATGGACGCCAACCTCCTGCACATTTCGTACGAAGGCAAAGCACTGGAAGACCCGTGGGTAGGGCCGGACGAATCCATGTTCCGCCGCACGGTTGCCATTGAAAAGGCGCCGGAATCTGGCGAGACGATTGAGATTGAGTTCGAGCACGGCGACGCGGTGGCGGTGAATGGCGTGAAGCTTTCGCCCGCCAAGTTGCTGGCAAAGCTCAATGAACTTGGTGGAAAGCATGGCGTGGGGCGGCTCGACCTTGTGGAGAACCGCTATGTTGGTATGAAATCGCGCGGGGTTTATGAAACGCCGGGCGGCACAGTGCTGCTGCATGCCCACCGGGCGATTGAGTCCATCACGCTCGACCGCGAGGCCGGGCACCTGAAGGATAGCCTGATGCCGCGCTATGCCTCCTTGATTTATAACGGTTTCTGGTTCTCTCCGGAGCGGCATATGCTGCAGGCGCTGATCGATAAATCGCAGGAAAACGTCACCGGCACCGTCCGGCTGCGCTTGCAAAAGGGCAATGTGATCGTGGAAGGCCGCAAAGCGCCGAGATCGCTGTATTCCATGGCCCACGTGACGTTTGAGGAAGACGCCGTCTATAACCAGCAGGACGCGGCTGGTTTCATTAAACTCAATGCCTTGCGGCTGCGTCTGGGGGCCAAGGCGGGTAGCCTGTAAACCTTAACGATAAATTAATACGCTTCTGTTACAGTTTGATGAAAGTTAAGCTGTTTTCAAGTAAAGATTATTGCTTTGTTACGTGCTGATTCATTATCTTACAGATAGTCAAAAAGCGCACAGCAGGAGTGCCTGATGAACCTTTGGGAAGAAGAAAAAGCTGAATCGAATGGTTTTTACGGTTCCTCGGCCCCGGCCAATGCACCTGAGGCATCCAGTCCGGTTGATAGCTATGGTGGCACGGATGCTGGGCAGATGATGGCTACCGACGTGCAGAATCATTCTCACACGGGCCCGAAACTGAACCAACAAGAACTCGCCATGATGCAGGACCGCATCAATCAGCTGGTCGCGGATGGCCGTGATCCCTCTGATATTCCGGGGCAGTTCCCTGGCGTGGATCACAATCTGGTCACGCAAATGGTGGAGCGCGCGCAGACGCAGCAGGATTTCAATCCTTTCGATAATATGCCCGGTAGCAAGCAGCAGGCCCCAGATCAGCAACAACAGGGACAGGGTTTCTTCGGCGGGATGTTTGTAGGATTGGCGGGGGCCAGTGCTGCGATGTCAAATGCGCTGGGATCTGCAGGATCCATGATTACAGGGATTACCAGCCGCCTGTTTGACCGTCCTGATCCGGCAATAACGGACATGCGCGATTTCGGTAGGGGAACAGCCAACTTTGACTCCATGCTCGCCGAGGGCAACAGCCAATACGTCGTGACTGGCATGGGTAAGCAGCGTGCGCAAGGCATCGAGATTACCTGACATCCTCGATTCTTGCCTATCGGTGATCGTTTCATTATGACTAAGCCCTGTTCACCAGCAGGGTTCTCATGCGCCTTTCTCAATATTTTCTTCCTCTTCTCAAGGAAAACCCGGCGGAGGCGTCCATTGTGTCGCACCGCTACATGCTGCGCGCGGGGATGATTCGCCAGCAGGCGGCGGGTATTTATACATGGCTGCCGCTTGGCTTGCGCGTGCTGGACAAGGTAGAGGCCATCGTCGCCGATGAGCTCGACAAGGCTGGCTGCGTGCGCGTGCTGATGCCAACGCTGCAGCCCACGGAACTCTGGAAGGAATCCGGCCGCTATGACGCGCTGGGAAAGGAAATGCTGCGCTTTCATGACCGCGCCGAGCGGGAGCTGCTCTACAGTCCCACCTGTGAGGAGATGATCATCGACAATTTCCGTGCCTATGTGCGCAGCTACAAGGCGCTGCCGCTGAACCTCTACCAGATTCAGTGGAAGTTCCGCGATGAAATCCGCCCCCGTTTCGGCGTGATGCGCGGCCGCGAGTTCCTGATGAAGGACGGCTATTCCTTCCACGTCTCACTGGACGACGCCAAGCGAGAATATAGTAGCATGTACGATGCCTATCACCGCATTTTCGCCCGCATGGGCCTGACCGCGATTGCCGTCTCCGCCGATTCCGGTGCCATCGGTGGCTCGCTCAGCCACGAATTCCAGGTGCTGGCCGAAACCGGCGAGAGCCAGGTCTATTACGATGCCACGTTTGATGACATCCGCGCCGGCAAGGTGCAGATGACCGGCGAGCAGATGCGTGACCTCTACGCCGCCGCTGATGAGCTGCACGTGCCTGAGAAATGCCCGCTGCCGGAAGAGAAGCTCCGCACCGCACGCGGCATTGAGGTGGGCCATATCTTCCTGCTTGGCCGCAAATATACGGACGCGATGGGCATCGATGTTGACGGCCCGGACGGCAAGCCGCTGCGTGTGGAGATGGGTACTTACGGCATCGGCGTCTCGCGCCTGCTGGGCGCCATCATTGAAGCCAGCCATGACGAGGCGGGCATCATCTGGCCGGAATCCGTCGCGCCGTTCAAGGTGGGGCTGGTGAACATCCGCGTCGGTGACGCGGCCTGTGATGCGCAGGCGAACAGCGTCTATGATGCACTCACCGCCAAGGGTGTCGAGGTGCTTTATGACGACACCGACGAGCGCGCCGGGGCAAAGTTCTCCACGATGGACCTTATCGGTTTGCCCTGGCAGGTCATCATCGGCCCGAAGAATGCGGCGGAGGGCAAGGTGGAGCTGAAGCATCGCCAAACGGGTGAGCGTGAACTCGTCGATCTTAACCGCGCATTGAGCATATTGACGGGCAAGTGATGAAAACTCGTCATTTCGAGGAGCGAAGCGACAAAGCAATCCAGAACCGTTTGCTGGATTGCTTCGCTGCGCTCGCCATGACATATGTTTAATTACCCCGAACGCCTGCTTGCCTTCCGCTACATGCGCGCCAAGCGCCGGGAGGGGTTTGTGTCCATCATCACGGCGTTTTCGGTGCTGGGCATTACGCTTGGCGTGGCGACACTGATTCTAGTGACGTCACTGATGAACGGCATCCGCGAGGAGATGACGGCGAACTTCGTCGGGGTGGATGGGCACATCACCATTTACGGCGCGTCGCGTTACCTGATGGGCAGCCAGCATCTGCTGACGGAAATCGAGGGCAAATATGAGGATGGCGGCGTCATCGCCTCGCTCGCAGAGCGCATCGAGGGGCAGGTAATGGTTTCGGCCAATGGCCGCTCGCTCGGCGCGCAGGTGCTGGGGTTTCATGATGATTATATCGAGAAGAAGCCCCGCATCGCCGCCAGCCTGTCGAAAGGGGCGCTGGAGGCGTACCGGCAGGGCAGCGGCGTCATCGTCGGCGAGGGGCTGCTGCGGAATTTGGGGCTGCAGATAGGGCAGCCGATTCAGCTCATCTCGCCTCAGGGGCGGGCGACCATCGCGGGCGTGGTGCCGCGCATCAAGGCCTATCCGGTGGTGGGCACGTTCAAGCTGGGCATGCACTCCATCGATTCCTCCGTGCTGTTGATGCCGTATGACGAGGCGCGCGTCTATTTCGCGCTGCCGGAAGTGGAGGGCGGCATTGCCAGCGCGGTGGAGATCACGTTGCAGAATCCCTCTGCGGTGAGCGAAGTGACGGAACAGATTCGCCAGCTGCTTGCAGGCCAGCCTTACCGCGTGCTGGACTGGCAGGAGACCAACGCCTCCGTTTTCACGGCCTTGCAGGTACAGCAGCGGGTGATGATCGTGATTCTCGCGCTGATCATCCTGGTGGCGGCGTTCAACATCATCTCCAGTCTCATCATGCTGGTGCAGGACAAGGCGCGCGAGGTCGCCATCCTGCGCAGCATGGGGGCGACGCGCGGCATGGTGCTGCGCATCTTCCTGCTCTCCGGCATGAGCATCGGGCTGATGGGGACGGCCACAGGCGTGGTGCTGGGGCTGCTGGGAGCGGCTTATATCGACTCTATTCGCCAGTTTATCGAGAAGCTTATCGGCCAGCCAATTCTGATTGAGAATATCTATTTCCTCTCCACCCTGCCCACCAAGACGGACCCGGTGGAAGTCGCCGCCGTGATTGCGCTCGCCGTGGCGCTTTCGTTTCTTTCCACTCTCTATCCGGCATGGAAGGCGGCTTCCTACCAACCGGCTGAGGCGCTGCGTTATGATTAGTGGTGAGTATTTATTTCGTCATTGCGAGCGCAGCGAAGCAATTCAGCGGGCGGGACTGGATGGCCGCGTCGCTTCGCTCCTCGCAATGACGGGAGAAATGCCATGAGCACTATTCTCCAACTCACCGACATCCGTAAAGGCTTCGCGCAGGGCGCGGTGCGGCTGCATATTCTCAATGGCCTGAACCTTGTCATCAAGGCGGGCGAGGTGGTGGCGCTGGTGGGGCCGTCGGGCTCGGGCAAGACGACGCTGCTTCAGATTGCCGGCTTGCTGGCGCAGCCGGATGAAGGCAAGGTGGAAATTCAGGGGCAGGCCTGTGAGAAGCTTGGCGATGCTGCGCGGACAGCCCTGCGTCGCGAGAAAATTGGTTTCGTCTACCAGTTCCATCACCTGCTGCCCGAACTCTCGGCGAAAGAGAATGTGATGATGCCGCAGCTTATCAGCGGCAAGACGAAGGCGCAGGCTTCTGAGGAAGCGAAACGTCTGCTGGGGCTGGTGGGCCTTTCCGCGCGTATTTCTCACCGCCCCGCCGAACTCTCCGGCGGCGAACAGCAGCGTGTGGCGATGGCGCGGGCGCTGGCGAATCGTCCGGCGTTGGTGCTGGCCGATGAGCCGACCGGAAATCTCGACCCAGAAACCAGCGCCCATGTATTCGCCATGTTCCGTGACACCTTGCGTGAAACCCAGTCCGCCGCACTCATTGTGACGCACAACCATGAGTTGGCCCGCTCCTGCGACAGGCTGTTGCGGCTGGAACAGGGAAAAACTATTTAAGCGAGGAAGTAAAGCCGTGGCTGGCTTCTTTGAGATTGTTCCATAACAGGGTATCATCAGAGCGCCGGAGGCTTTGGCCCCACCAGACGATAAATCGTATTCCACTGCGACGTGCTGCTGTAGTCATGGCCTGCATTTGCGTTAGGCTGGGTAACTGAATCTGCTCAAAAACATCTGGTGTAAGCGCGGGCATATTCTGCGGTGCATAGTGATCCTTGTATGAAAAAGCCTGTAGCACAAGAGTATGCTGCTTTTCTCTCAAATGTTTTTGCAACCAGCGTGCATAAACTGTCACTACTTCGTCAGCGTTTTTTGTAGGAAGACCTGTTTCTGGATCCAAAATTTTTGCTGCCATCCACGGTATTGGGTAAATATCGAAACCGACCAAATCAGAGTAGCGTGAGAATAGTTTCACTTCACTTGTATAAGCTTCGCGTACGCTTCTTTCATTTTGCCGATCATGCGTAACAGGCGCGTGAATCATGAGGACGGGCAATGAAGCATCAACCTCTTTGATACGCTTATAAACTGCTGCGACCTTTTCAATGGGAATCTTGGTATGAATGGGTTCGTCGTAGGTAACGACGGCAAACAGCGTTCTTCTTCCGTAACAGGAAATGAAATTCCTCAGAGGATCTTCGTCTTTAGGGGGTAAAGGCGCAGAATTCGGATAAAGAAAATGGACCGGCAATAGTAATTTAACGTGATGTTTCCTCATCGCCTCGATGGCGGTATTTCCTTCTTTGCAAGGAAGGTAAAAATCTTTTTCTAAGCCTAGTGTTTTGACCTCTGGCGCTTCTTCGTACTCAAAAGTTGGATAAAAAAACTTACCATCCGCATTTGAAACGGACTTAAAGATAAGGTCATAGTTTGCGGTCGACCCCAAGGAATAAGGAACTCCCGCAAACGCTACTCCCTGAAGATCTGAACAAAAAGCCGGGAGGGCGGGACTTGAAAAGAGAGTAATAAGCAAACAAAAAGGCAGCTTCATTCTTTCCAAATATCAATGCCGCGTTTATACAGCAAACAAATCATACTTCCTTCTTGCTCGCTAGTTTCAGCGGCCGCTATATAAGAAGAATGAGTGCCAGCTTTGTCCATTTGCGGGTCCATACCGCCTATTCACTGCTTGAAGGGGCGGTGAAGATTCCGGAGCTGATGGCACTGTGCGTGCAGTACCAGATGCCGGCGGTGGCAATCACAGACCGCGATAATCTCTTCGGCAGCATGGAATTTTCGCAGGAGGCGGCGGGCAAGGGGATTCAGCCGATTGTCGGCTGCCAGTTTTCCATCAAGCCGATCAGCGAGAGCCAGCAGGGGCGCAATGCGCAGCCGGATCAGCTGCTGCTCTATGCCAAGAATGAGCAGGGCTATGAGAACCTGCTGAAGTTGGGCAGCTTGACTTACCTCGAGCCTGC
Source organism: Alphaproteobacteria bacterium UBA998 (assembly GCA_002291925.1). Taxonomy (GTDB): domain Bacteria; phylum Pseudomonadota; class Alphaproteobacteria; order Rickettsiales; family UBA998; genus UBA998. The sequence continues at coordinate 59,593 of DBAY01000030.1, forward strand.
CGAGGGCGACGGGCCGCTGCTGACCTATGACACTGTGGCGCAGTATAGCGACGGGCTGTTGGCGCTTTCCGGCGGTCATCTCGGCGGGGTAGGCCGGGCACTTTGCGGCGGGCGGAAGGACGAGGCGGTGCAGTTGCTGGAACGGCTGCAGGCGATGTTCCCCGACCGGCTCTACATGGAAATCATGCGCCACGGCTTGCCCGAGGAGCGCAGCTGCGAGGCGGCGATGATCGCGCTGGCGATGGAAAAGAACCTCCCGCTCATCGCCACGAACGATATTTTCTTTCATGGCGGTCGCGAGATGTATGAGGCGCATGATGCGCTGCTGTGCATCGCCGAGGGGCGCTACATCTCCGAGGATAACCGGCGCAAGTTGACGCCGGAGCATCGCTTCAAGACGCCGGAGGAGATGCGGCTGCTGTTCGCCGATTTGCCGGAAGCGGTGGAGAATACGCTGATCTTCGCGCAACGCTGCTGGGCCATGTCCGAGAAGCGCAAGCCGATTCTTCCGACGTTTGAGGAACTAAGCCCTCCCTTGCAGGCGGGGGAGGGTTGGGTGGGGGTGCCTCTCGCCGCTGGTGAGCAGAGGATGATGTCCTCACCCCCCTCCAACCTCACCCCGCAAGCAGGGGGAGGCTTTAGGGAGTCCGAAGAAGCCATCCTCCGCCGTCGCTCCCGCGAGGGGCTGCAGCACCGGTTGGACACGCTCGTCTTCACTGAGGAGATGAGTGAGGAACAGAAGACCGAAGTCGCCAAACCCTACTTCGACCGGCTGGAGTTCGAGCTGAACGTCATCTGCGAGATGAAGTTCCCCGGTTACTTCCTCATCGTATCGGACTTCATCACCTGGTCGAAGGAGCAGGGCATCCCGGTGGGGCCGGGGCGCGGCTCCGGGGCGGCGTCCGTGGTGGCGTGGTCGCTGCTCATTACCGACCTTGACCCGCTGAAATACGGCCTCGTCTTCGAGCGCTTCCTGAACCCGGAACGCGTCTCCATGCCGGACTTTGATATCGATTTTTGTCAGGATCGCCGCGACGAAGTGATCCGCTATGTGCAGCAGCGCTACGGGCGCGACAAGGTGGCGCAGATCATCACCTTTGGAAAGCTGCAGGCCCGCGCCGTGCTGCGCGATGTGGGCCGCGTGCTGCAGATGCCTTATGGGCAGGTGGACAAAATCTGCAAGCTGGTACCCGCCAACCCGGCCAACCCGGTGACGCTGGAAGAGGCCATCAAGATCGAGCCGCTGTTGCGCCGATACCGCGACGAGGATGAGTCAGTGGCGCGCCTCATCACCATTGCGCTGAAGCTGGAGGGCCTCTACCGCCACGCCTCCACCCACGCGGCGGGTGTGGTGATCGCCGACCGCCCGCTGGATGCGCTGGTGCCGATGTATCGCGATCCGCGCTCGGATATGCCGGTGGTGCAATATTCCATGAAATACGCGGAATATGCGGGGCTGGTGAAGTTCGACTTCCTCGGGCTGAAGACGCTCACCGTGCTGCAGAAGGCGGTGGAGCATGTGGCGAAGCGCGGCATTCACCTCAACCTGCTGAAGCTGCCGCTGGATGACAAGAAAACCTACCGCCTGCTGACCAACGGCGATACGATTGGCATCTTCCAGTTCGAATCGGCGGGGATGCGGGACTCGTTGCGCAAGCTGCGGCCGGACAGGCTGGAGGACCTCATCGCGCTTGGCGCTCTCTACCGCCCGGGCCCGATGGACAACATCCCCAGCTACTGTAACCGCAAGCATGGCAAGGAGAAGCCGGATTACCTCCACCCGCTGCTGGAGCCGGTGCTGAAGGAGACCTACGGGGTCATCATCTATCAGGAGCAGGTGCAGCAGATCGCGCAGGTGCTGGCAGGCTACACGCTCGGCGGCGCTGACTTGCTGCGCCGAGCGATGGGCAAGAAGATCAAAGAAGAGATGGCCGCCCAGCGCGCCACCTTCATCGAAGGCGCGGCGAAGAACAATGTGGATGCCAAGAAGGCCGGGGAAATCTTCGACCTCGTGGACAAGTTCGCGGGCTATGGCTTCAACAAGGCCCACGCGGCGGCTTATGCGCTCATCGGCTACCAGACGGCCTATCTGAAGGCCAATTACCCCGTTGAGTTCATCGCCGCGTCGATGACCTACGACATGCACAACACCGACAAGCTCGCCATCTTCGCCGAGGATGCAAAGAAACTTGGCATCTGCGTGCTCCCGCCGGACATCAATACATCCATCGCGGTGTTCAATGTGGAGACGGATGAAAAAGGCGAGCTGTGCATCCGCTATGCGCTCGGTGCGCTGAAGAACGTGGGCGAGGCGGCGATGGCCGCGATGGTGAAGGAGCGCGAGGCGAACGGGCCGTTCAAGGACATCTTCGACTTCGCCAAGCGGGTGGAGCCGTCCATCATGAACCGCCGCCAACTCGAGCAGCTTATCAAGGCGGGCGTGTTTGATTCGCTGGAGCCGAACCGTAAGAAACTGTTTGAGTCGATCGACTTGCTCATCGCCTATTGCCAGAGCGCAGCCGAGGAGAAAAACAGCAACCAGATTTCGCTGTTCGGCGAGGCCTCCGTGCCGCAGCCACTGCCCGCGTTGCCAAACGGCCCGGACTGGGCGCCGCTGGAGCGTCTGGACAATGAATTCGGCGCGGTGGGCTTCTACCTCTCGACGCACCCGCTGGAGGGCTATGCCAATGTGCTGCGCCGCATGAAGGTGGCGAGCTATGCCAGCCTGTCGGAGAAGCTGACCTCACAGTATGCGCCCATTTCGTTGGCGGGCATTGTGACCGGCATGAAGATCAAGGCCTCGGACAAGGGACGCTTTGCCTTTGTGCAGCTCTCCGACCGGACGGCGGCCTATGAGGCGTCCATCTTCGATGAGAAGGTGCTGGATGAGGCCCGCCCGCTGCTGGAAGCGGGCAAGATGGTCTATCTGAAGTGCGATGCCAAGCTGGAGGAGGCGGGGCCGCGTGTCATCATCACGCAGGTGAAGCCGCTGGAGGAAATGGCCGCGCAATCAAGCAGCGACAGGCTTGAGATTACGCTGGAGGATATCGAGCCGCTGGCACGGGTGCAGAGTTTGCTGGGGATGCCGCAGGACAGGGGCTGCAAGGTGATCCTGTTTGCGCCCATCCGGGAGTCGCGGATGGCGGAGATCCATGTGCCGGGGAATTACCGCATCAACCCGGAATCCCTGCTGGAAATGCAGAGCCTGCCCGGCGTGCGTCAGGTGATTGAGGCGTAATTAAAATTTCAGGCAAGAGACAGGGGAGCGCGCAGCGGGAAGGCTGCGGGATACCGCGTTCTGACTAGCGGCGCGTCTTGGCGCGGACCGGGACGAGGGCCGGACGGCGTTTCTGGGTAAGAAGGTGCAGTAGTAGAGAAATCATCAGGACCTACCTGAACAAATAGTAGCATCAAGAACTGATAAGCAGTGTGACACTTTGATGAACAATTAACAAGCGAGAAAAAACAGTCTTGATGCAATTTTTATAGATAAATCATGTAAATAAAGTTAATACATAAAGCGTGATTATTAAATAAGTTCTAACGTTTCCTCGGAAATCCCCAGTGTCAGGGCGATACCGCGCGCCTTGGCCAGCGTTTCCCACCACTCCGCAAGTGGTTCGGAATCCGCAACAATTCCGCCCCCTACCTGAAATTCAAAGTTTGAGCCACTCAGAACAAGCGTGCGTATGACGACGGATAATTCGCAGGCATCGCGCCCCATCCATCCCAAGGCGCCGCTATAGACGCCACGGGCCACGCGCTCCTGCTGGGCGCACCAGCGCATGGCCGCCACCTTGGGGGCACCGGTCATCGATCCAGGGGGAAATGCTGCCTTGATGGCGTCCAGATAAGTGTGGCCGGGAGAAAGCTTCGCGGTGACCGTGGAGGAGAGGTGGTGGATGGTGCGGAAACTGTCCACCTCGAAGCGGCGCGAGGCATCGATGCTGCCCGGCTCTGCCACGCGGGCCAGGTCATTGCGCATCAGATCCACAATCATGAGATTCTCGGCCCGGTCTTTGGTGCTGTGCTCCAGTGCAGCGCGCTCGGCTGAAATATCGTCACCTCGCCGAAGCGTGCCCTTGATGGGGCGGGTTTCCAGCATGCCGCCGGGTTGGGTGCGGAGGAACAGCTCCGGACTGCTGGAGAGGATTTCCGCCTCGCCAAACCGCAGATACGCGCTGTACGGGGCGGGCGAAGCCTGCAGCAATGCGAGGAACAGCGCCGGGCCCTCCGGTGCGTCTGCCCATTGTCCATGGAATTTGCGTGTCAGGTTGGCCTGATAGAAGGCGCCCGCGCGGATGGCTTCCCGCGTGGCGTCGACGGAGGCCAGATACTGTGCCTTGGTCATGCTGGCCTGCAATTCGGCCACGCGCGCCTTGGGCGCTTTTGGCAATGGGGGCGGCATGGGCAAAGAAACGTGTTCCCCCCACGCCTGCACTTCCCGGCTTACATGGTCAAAGCGCCACAGGGTGCGTGGCGTGAAGAGCTGTATGGGGGGAAGGGATACGGGCGAAGGGGTGCAGCGCGGAACCTCCTCCAGCCCATGCAGCATTTCATAGCTGAGATAGCCGAAGCAGGGAATATCCTCACTGGCGTGGGTGTTCAGAAACGCTTCCAGCGCCTGCCAGTCCTCGCTCTCCAGTGCCGCCTGCGCACCCCACGCCAACCAGGAATACCGGCCGGAATAGCTGGTGGCCTGCGAGGAATGAAGAAACGCGACCGGGCCTTCGGCACAGGAGGCGGCGATAAAGGCTTCCGCCGGGTCTATCCAAGGCAGAACCTGTGCGTCAGCCATTCCTGGCTACTGGGCTCCGGAGGGTTGAAGATGCTGCATCACCTGCATGCCTTCCAGCATCACCTGCAGGGCGGGCTTGCCGGAGACGGTCACCGCGCCCTCGCCATTGCTGGCGACCGTGATGGTGAGCACATCGTCGGCTTTGTCCGTATCCAGCCCGTTCAGGAAAGCCATGATGGCCTCGTAGGCTTCCGTGGTGACAATCACAGGATGCATATCGGGCCTCACCTGCATGGAGGCTTTCTGGAAGCGGTTGCTGTACTCCACCGCGTCGGCCACCAGCTTGTCGCACTGGCGGCATTGCAGGGTGAGAAGCCCTTCCTTCTTCGGCATGTCGAAGCTTCCCTGCATGGTGAGTGCGTAAATGTCCGTCACGAAATCCAGCGCCTTCACCGTGATGCCGCCTGCTTCCATCGGCTTTTCCGCATTGGTGGAGCTGCTGATGTCCAGCTTCGTACGGATGGTGCCGAAACCGCTGAGGCGCGGCAGGGCTTCCGAGAGGAAGGTAGCAATATCCTCAGGCGTGGCGGTGGGGAAGTAGGTCTGCATCTCCGCAGCGAAGTCCGGCTCGGCGGAGAGGCTCTGCATCGCCTCCTGCAGGGCCAGATCAAACGCCTGATCAATCTTCAGGCTGTTATCGGTACGCACGGCCACGTCATACGTCCCCTGGTTGTTCTTCACCTGCATGAAGAAGGGGGCGTCGAGGTTCCAAAGCTTGTTGCCGGTCTGAAAGCGCGACACATCGATCAGGACGTCGCCGGCGGTCATGGGGTCATGCTCGGCCTCGGAGAGGGGTGGCAGCACGGCCTTCATGTCCATCAGCAGGCGGCTGGCGCCCGTCATTTCGAAGCGTCTCAGGACCGGCACCTGATACGCACTCGGCGTGATGCCGGAGCCGATGCTGCCGTAAAAACGACCATAGGCATCGTGCATTTCAAATGAAGGGAACTGAAGGTGCAAGGAGAACGCAGACTGCGCCGGGTCCCCCAGTTTCAGGTCGGTGAGGGTAAATTCGGAGGGTTCATTGGCGAGGAGCAATTCGCCGTTGGCCGCATTCACGGTTCGCTGGGCGGGCAGGGCGCAGCGCACCGAATCCAGATGCTTGACCAGCTCATCACCCGACGACGGCTTGCCGAGCATGAAGGTATTGACGAGGCTGCTCAGGGCGGAAGAGCGGAAATCTACGCTGCAGGACGTTTTGCCGGGGGTTTCCTGCTTCCAAGCCAGCGGCTCATTCATGATGCGGTCATCGCCGGAGAGCGTGCCGTCTAGCGTCCAGTCCATGGAGGTGGTGAGATAATGCACGGCCAGGTTGGCGCTGCCTTGCAGGCTGAGGGCGCTGTGCACGGGCGTTTCGTCGCCGCTGCTGCCGCCCTCGATGCCGTGGGCGATCAGCCAGCGCTCAAGCCCTGCGGGGGTCATGTCCGTGGTGAGGACGGGGTCTTGCAGGCGAAGGCGATGGGAGAAGGGGAAGCCTTCCACTGACATGCCGGCATAGGTGAGCGACATGTCGAAGCCTTCCGCCTCGGGCGCGGCATTCAGCGCGTCAATCTGGGCTTTCGCCATGGCTTCGAAGCGGCCGGCCTGCTGGTTCCAGAGGAAAAAGTAACCGCCGGTCAGTGCCAGTATTACAGCGGTGGTTCCCAAGACTAGTTTGCGCATGTGCTCTCCCTTTGCATGGCGTCAGTATAAGTGTGATGGGCATCGCGTCAAGGCGAACGGAGGCTAAACCGTGGTCGTGGCATCACTTTCCAGCAAGGCGCGCCAGTTTTGAGCCATCGTGTGACTTTGCGGGAAGGTGAGCCCGAGGTCGGAGAGCGCGGTGACGCCCATCGCCAGCACGCGGCTGTTGGTCAGCACGACGGCGTCCGCCCCGTGCAATGATGCAAGCGGCGCCTCCACCTCTTGAATGGGCGAAGGGCTGAGTTGCAGAAGGCGGCGCCGGGTGATGCCTGCGAGGCAGCCGGTGCTGAGCGCGGGGGTGTACCAGGTGTTCTCACGGTGCCAGAACAGATTGCCGCTGCTGAAACTGGCGAGGTGGCCTTGCATATCCAGTTGCAGGCTCTCGCCGTCTTGCGGGGACTCCAAGCGGGCGAGGATGGCGTTGAGAGCTTGCAGGGTCTTGCCTTCGGTCGGCAGGCAGGCAGGCGGAACCTTGCGCCATGTGCTCAGGCGTGCGGTGGTGGTGTCCGGCACAAGGCCCAGCGGGCGGGCATGGATAAAGACGGTGGGCGTCGGCGTGGCGGGAGGGGCGTACCCGGCCCCACCTTCGCCACGGCTTACGGTAATGCGCAGTATGCCGTCGGTCATCGCATTGCGCATGATCAGCTGCCTGCATACGTCATGAAGCGGGGCGGTGGAAAAGGGCAGTCCGATGCTGTGCAGGGTGGTGCGCAGGCGCGCCAGATGGTCATCCAGCAGATAAGGGTGGCCCTGTATGACGCGGATGGTTTCGAACGCGCCATCGCCCAGCAGGAACCCGCGATCGAGGGGCGAAATGCGTGCCTCTGCGGCGGGGAGATAGGTGCCATTCAGGTATGCCGACTGCATCCTGCCATCCTTTTTGCCGAGCTTTTTCTTGCAGCGGCGGGCACCTTAGCCCATGTTGCGGACATGGTACAGCGCCGTGTCATTCTGGGTCTGGGCAGTAATTGCGAGCCGCGGGAGACGTATCTCCGGCGTGCGGTAGAGGGGCTGCGTGCCCACACCGCGATCAGCGGCATTCAAACTTCGCCGATGTATGAAACCCCGGCGATGCTTCCCGAGAACGCGCCTGCGGATTGGGATCGCCCGTACCTGAACATGGTCATCGTCGCGCAGACGAACCTTGCGCCGCTGCAGCTGTTGCATCTGACCCAGGGGCTCGAGCGCACGCTGGGTCGGGTGAAGCGCGGCCATTGGGGCCCCCGGGAGATCGATATCGATATTCTTGATGTCGAGGGCCTGCAAAGCGATGACCCCCGCCTTACGCTGCCCCATCCCGGGATGCTGGCCCGGGCATTCGTCATGGTGCCGCTGGCCGACCTGTTGCCCGACTGGGTGCACCCGGCTGAGCCACAGCAGTGTTCAGTCCGTGAAGTGGCCGAGATGCTTCTCATGGACCCGGCGAATAGGCTCCACGTATGGCGGCCCTTGCAGCGAGGGGCCGGCACATGACGGCGCTGGTGGGCATTCTCAACCTGACACCGGATTCCTTCTCGCAGGATGGCGTGCTGGGTGCGGCGAAGCAAGTGGAGGCGCACCTGCGGCAGCTGATGGACGAGGGGGTGGATATCATCGATGTCGGCGCCGAATCCACCCGCCCCGGCGCGACGCCGCTGACGCCAGAGGAGGAGTGGGCGCGGTTGCAGGATTTCCTGCGTGACATTATTGCTCATACCCATGCCGCCGGTAAGCAGGTAAGCCTCGATACACGGCATTGGCAGAGCGCTGAGAAGGGGCTGGCACTCGGCGTGGACTGGATCAATGACGTCAGCGGCCTGAGGGATGCGCAGATGCGACGGGTGCTGGCGGAGCATGGCGCATCGCGCATCGTGCTGATGCATGCCTTGAGCATTCCCGCCGACCCGCAGCTTTATCTGCCGGAGGATGCGGACGTGATGGCGCTGCTGGCGCAGGACGCGCAGGAGGCGCTGGCGAGAGCGGAAGCATCCGGCATCCGGCGGGAGCGCATCATCTATGATCCCGGTGTGGGGTTCGGGAAGACCGTGCGGCAGAACTTCACCATCCTCACCTATGCCTTCAGGTTAAGGGAGCTGGGTATCCCCTTGTTGATTGGGCATTCCCGCAAGCGCTTCATGCAATGCATCAACAGCTCGCCCGCCTCGGAACGCGATGACCTGACGGTGGCGCTCTCGGCCGGATTAATACTACAAGGTGTGGAGTATCTCCGGGTGCATGCTGTCGGCAAACATGCAACATTACGCGCCGAGCTGATGCCAAAAAGATAAAACACCTTCACGTGTAACATGAAGCCTTGACATCGCTATATATGGTATCCAAAAGTGGGGTCACGGCGCGGCGAAACACTGACTTGGTCAGTGCCTGATAGATAAAATTTTAGGTAAATTTTATCGATGCCCGCCGAGGGGGAGTGGGCATGTACGGTTGGTGGATGGATTGCTGGCGCTCATGGTGGCAGGAAAGCCTCAGTCACTCGTACAGTGCCAGCCAGACCGCCGCTTCCGAACCTTCCGCCCCGCCATCCAACGCTTGCCAAAATTCTGCCTCCTCGTATGCCGAATGGCCCTTTGAGCAGGCTTTGTGCGAGCTGAATGAGCAGCTCGAAATCTGCCACACTACGCCCAACTTTGCCCAAGTGACGGGGCTAGCAAATCTCGCCAACACGCAGGAATTCCTCACGCTTCTGCGGCAGGACACGCGCACACACTTCCTGTTCACGCTGCAACAGGCCATATTGCAGGAGCGCAACAGCTTGCATCCCATGCTGCGCGTGCGACTGCAGAGCGCCCCGGATCGCTGGCTGCATATCAGCGGCATGCGCCGCCAGGGTGGCGTACTGCTCAGCCTGCGCGATATCACCCATGAAATGCAGTTGGAAAAAGAACTGGTGCGTGCCCGCATCAATGCCGAGTTGGCGCAGCGGGCCCGCTCGGAGTTCCTCGGCCGGATGAGCCACGAGCTGCGCACGCCGCTCAACGCCGTCATCGGCTTCTCGCAGATGATCGATGAACAGGTCAGCGGCCCGCTCGGCCATCCGGTCTATGAGGATTACCTCACCAATATCCGCCAGAGCGGGGAGCAGCTGCTTGACAAGATCAACAATCTCCTCGCCATTTCCGAAGCCGAGCTCGGCGAGGTGGAGATGCAGGATGGGCCCGTTTCGCTGTTTGACCTGCTGCGCAACGCGTCCGAGCATCACCAGCATTTTGCCTTCACCAAGGATATCCAGCTTACCGTGCAGGTGGACGAGGGGCATTGCCCGCGCGTGCGGGTGGATCGCGGCCTAATGGCCAAGGCCCTCAGCAACCTGATCGAGAATGCACTTGCCTACACGGAGCCGGGCGGCATTGTAAGCCTCGAGTGCGCCACGTCCGAGCGCGGCGAGGTGCTGATTCACGTGTGCGACACGGGCATCGGCATGAATGAGGCGCTGGTGCGCGCGCTCAGTGAGTTCTTCGAGGGGCGCTACAGCAGCAACAACTATTATGAGCGCGTGCCGCTCGGCACCGGCCTGATGCTGACGCGCGAGTATGTCATGATGCATGAGGGCAGCCTAGAAGTGAAAAGTATGAAGGGCAACGGTGCCATCTTCACCGTCCGCCTGCCTGCCTCGCGCCGTATCCCGCATGCCCGCACCGTGGTGCCGGTGGTCGCCGAGAAAGCCTTCGCCCTATGAGTTATCTGACTTCTATTCAGGGCCTCGCGGAGGCGGGGCGTGGCGCCGCCATCCCCATCCGGCTGCTGCCAGCCGCGCGCTTTGCGGAGTACAAGAAATCGCAGCCAGCGGCGGTGGGGGAGTGGCTGTCGCTGCATCGCTTCAAGCCGGAGCCGGGCCGCAGCATCATGGTCGCCAATCCGCAAGGCGGGCTGGATCACGTGCTGCTCGGCGTTAGCGAGCAGCCGGATGCCTGGGCGCTGGCGAGCCTGCCGGGCAAAATCCCGGAGGGAACGTATAGGCTCGATATGCGTGACGTGCCGTACTGGGCCGAGGATACGGCGCTGCTGGCGCGCCTTGCATTTGGCTGGGGCATGGCCTGTTACCGTTTTTCGGCCTTTCGCGCGCAGGAGAATCACCTGCCCACCTTGCGCGTGGCTAACAAGGCGGCACTGGCACAGGCAAAAGACCTGCTGGCCTCCGCCTTCCTCGCGCGTGACCTTATCAACTTGCCAGCCAGCCATCTGGGGCCAACGGAGCTGCTGGACCACGCCGCCCAGGTGGCCGGAGCGCATGGCGCGAAGGCCACGCGGATTCAGGGTGACGCGCTGCTGAAGAAGAATTACCCGGCCATCCACGCTGTGGGCCGTGCGGCAGCCAACCCACCGGGCCTCATCGATATACGCTGGGGTGATCCGTCGCATCCCAAGGTGACGCTGGTGGGCAAAGGGGTCTGCTTTGATTCGGGCGGGCTGGACATCAAGAGCTTCTCCAACATGCGTCTGATGAAGAAGGACATGGGCGGAGCGGCCGTAGTGCTGGCGCTGGCGCAACTGGTGATGCGCCGTCAGTTGCCTGTGTCGCTGCGCCTGCTGATTCCGGCGGTGGAAAACAGCATCTCCGACAATGCCTTCCGTCCGGGCGATGTCGTCCCTACCCGCAAGGGGCTGACGGTGGAGATCGGCAATACCGACGCCGAGGGCCGTGTCATTCTCTGTGATGCGCTGGCCGAGGCCGACAAGGATGTGCCGGACCTGCTCATCGACTGCGCTACCCTTACCGGGGCGGCCCGCGTGGCGCTGGGCACGGACATTCCGGCCTTCTTCACGCCCAGTGACCACCTCGCCGGGCGCATCGAGGAGGCTTCGCGCGTCGAGCAGGAGCCGATCTGGCGACTGCCGCTTTATGCAGCCTATGAAGAAATGCTGGAGAGCAAGGTGGCCGACCTGAACAATGCCCCGGATTCACCCTACGCGGGCGCCATTGCGGCGGCGCTCTTCCTGCGCCGTTTCATTGAGCGTACAACGGAATGGGTGCATGTGGACATGATGGCGTGGAACGTCAAGCCGCGCCCTGGCCGTCCCGTTGGCGGCGAGGCGCAGGTGTTGCGCACCCTATATCGGATCATCGAGCAGCAGGCACAGCATAGTACGGCACGCCCCCGCAAACGCAAATCGCCTTGACGCCGGCCTGCCTGGCCACGCATAATCCGCCCATCGGGGAGAAAGCCGCATGACACAGCCGGACATGACGACGATGGAGGCCCTCGGCCTTTGGCATCGCATCAATACGCAGGCCATGCGCCAGCTTTCGTTTGATCTTTCGGCCCGTCAGATGGCGGTGCTGCTTTCCGTGTACCTGCAACCGGGACCGCACACGGTCAAGGCGCTCTCGCAGCAATTCGACATCTCCAAGGCAGCCGTCTGCCGCGCGATTGATGCGCTCTCGGCGCTCGACCTGCTGAAGCGCAAGAAGGATGCCGCCGACAAGCGCAATGTGCTGATCCAGCGCACCATCACCGGCTCGGTCTTTCTTAGCGATTTCGCGGACATCATCATGAAACAGGCTGCCTCGGTGGAGGCGGAAGCCGCTTCCTTGAAGGCCTGCGCGTAACCTATGAGCAGCACGTTCTTCATTGCATCCAATGATGGTTTGGAAGGTCCGTATGACCTTCTCTCCATGATCCGCAAGATTAAGAATGGCCGCCTGACGCGTCTGACCATGGTGACTCTTGATCCTTCGGAAGCGCCTTTCCATGCTGAACAGCATCCGGTGCTGCGTGAAGTGATGGATGATTTGAAACAGGAAATCCTCTCGCCCACACAGGAAATTGACAGCTGCATCACTTTGTTTGGTGCTTTACGCGGAGGCTGGGATGTATTTCAGATCAATCCCACCACGGCTCTTACAACAGGTGTATTTGCGGTTGTTGCCCTCTTTGGTATCCTGCTGCTCTCAGTCATTCCATTTGGTGTTATTCAGGGAATACTCTGCGCATTATGGTGCGCTCTTGCCTTTAGCGCTTACCTAATCACGCTTTCGCGTAAATCGCGCATGCAAATCGTCCATAGCGATTTTTACCGGTGGCTGATGAAAAAATGGCGGTCACTGATTGTGGCCAGCCTCATTACCTGCTCTGTGCCAGGCATCCTTCCCTCGTTACTTTACCCACTGATGGGAAGCGTGGCGCTTCCTCTTGTTTTCGTGCCGGGTGCCTTATGGGTTGCCTACTTCCTTTATGTGCCGCTCATCATCACGGACCGCAGCATCGGCGTGCGCGAGGCGCTGTCCATCAACGCCGCCAAAATGCGCGAGGCAGGCGTCGATTTCTATTCCATTGTGCTAGGGCTCGTGGCGACCAACGTGATCGTGCCTGTCCTGCCGATCACCATGCCGGTGACGCTCGGCGCGGCGTGCGATATCTACGACCGGGTTTACAACGAATATTAATCGTTCGGCCCGATCATCTGCTCCGGGCGCACCCACTCGCGGAACTGCTCTTCCGACAGCAGGCCGAGATCCAGCGCCGCCTGTTTCAGCGTGGTGTGTTCCTTGTGCGCCTTCTTGGCGATCTTGGCGGCATTGTCATAGCCGATATGCGGGTTGAGCGCCGTCACCAGCATCAATGATTCATCGCGCAGCCGCTCGATGCGTTCCACATTGGCCTCGATGCCCGCCACGCAATTGTCAGTGAAGCTCACGCACGCGTCAGCAATAAGACGGATGGATTGCAACACGTTATAGGCAATCACCGGCTTGAAGACGTTAAGCTCCAGATGGCCGTTGGAGCCACCCACGGTGACGGCCACGTGGTTGCCCATTACCTGCGCCGCGACCATGGTTATGGCCTCGGACTGGGTGGGGTTCACCTTGCCGGGCATGATGGAAGAGCCGGGCTCGTTCTCCGGCAGCGAGATTTCGCCAAGACCGCAGCGCGGGCCCGAGCCGAGGAGGCGGATGTCGTTGGCGATTTTCATGAGCGAAACAGCCAGCACGTTGAGCGCGCCGGAAAGCTCCACCATCGCGTCATGGGTGGCGAGCGCCTCAAACTTGTTCGGTGCCGTGATGAAGGGCAGGCCGGTCACTTTTGCTACTTCTGCGGCAAAGGCTTCAGCGAAACCTTTCTTGGCGTTCAGGCCCGTGCCGACCGCCGTGCCGCCCTGCGCCAGCATGTAAATGCGCGGCAGTGTCGATTTCACGCGGGCGATGCCATATTCAATCTGCGTGGCATAGCCGGAAAATTCCTGGCCCAGCGTCACCGGGGTGGCGTCCTGCAAATGGGTGCGGCCGATCTTGATGATGTCCTTGAATTCCTCCGCTTTCTTTGCCAGCGCGTGCTGCAGGTGCTCCAGCGCCGGAATCAGCTTACGGTTCACTTCCACGCCCGCCGCGATATGCATGGCGGTGGGGTAGGAGTCGTTGGAGGACTGCCCCATGTTCACATGATCATTCGGGTGCACGGGCTTCTTGGAGCCCATGACGCCGCCCAGCATTTCGATGGCGCGGTTGGAGATGACCTCGTTGGCATTCATGTTTGTCTGGGTGCCGGAGCCGGTTTGCCAGACCACCAGAGGAAAGTGAGTATCGAGCTTGCCGTCCATCACTTCTGTGGCGGCGGCGGCGATGGCATCGCCGAGTTTTTTGTCCATTACGCCGAGCTGCATGTTTACGGCAGCGGCGCAGCGCTTCAGTGTGCCGAGCGCGCGGATGAGCGGCACCGGCATGGTCTCGCCGCCGATCTTGAAGTTCATCAGCGAGCGGGAGGTTTGCGCGCCCCAGTATTTGTCAGCGGGCACGGCGATTTCGCCGAAACTGTCCGTCTCCATGCGAACGCTGGTGTCGGTGGTGCGGGCGGTCTGTGCGGACATGGGGCTTTCTCCGTGGGATGGATTTTCTGCGTGAGAGGTAACGCTTCACTTTGCAAAATTCCAGCTTTTTGTGTAGGACAGGATGAAACTGAAAAGAGCGCTGCATGCAACGCCTCCCATTGCCCTTGCAAGGCATCATCTGGATGATTGTTACGGGCTTTCTTGCCGTATGCATCTATGCGATGGCGTTGCAGCTGCACCGCCATTTTGGGTACCATCCATTTCAGATTGTTTTCTTTTACAATGTGGCCGGGCTGGTGTTCTACCTGCCTTTCGTACTGCGCCGTCACATCAGCCTGAAGACCACGCAGCCCAAGCTTTTCCTGACGCGTGGCCTGTTGGAGTTCATGGGTTTCTCGCTGTCCATCACGGGCCTCACCATGCTGCCCATGCCCGTGCATACCTCGCTCAGCTTTACCTCACCCCTGTTCGGATCGTTGGCGGCAGTGCTGCTGCTGCGTGAGGTGAATAACATTCATCGCTGGATTTCCCTGTTGATTGGCTTCGTGGGGGTGCTGATCGTCAGCCGCCCCGGCGTCACCTCGTTCGATGTGCCGGCGCTGTTTGTGCTGGCGGGGGCGCTGTGCTTTGCCTTTTGCGGCGTCACTATCAAGAAGCTCACTGCTACCGAGCCGATGGGGCGCATTGCCTTCTACATGATGCTGGTGACGGCCTGCGTGGCGCTGCCCTTTGCGCTGTCGGAATGGAAGGAGCCCACGCGCGAGGTGCTGCCCTATCTGCTGGTGCTGGGCGTGATGGTGGCGATGGTGCAGTTCACCGTGTCGCTGGCTTATTCCAAAGCGGATATGACGGTTATTCTGCCGTTCAACTTCCTTAACCTCGTCTGGTCGTCGCTGCTGGCCTATTTCCTTTTTGACCAGATGGTCGATAGCTGGACCATCCTCGGTGGCACGGTGATTCTGGGCGCGGCGGTCTATGGCATTCGCTATGCCGGGCGCGTCAATATGGACGCCCCCACCCGCGTGGCGGCCGGAAGCAGCTAGAAAAGCCGCGATACCTTCATCATCTTAATGTCCGCCATGTGCTTCGCCTGCCCCGGGCTTGTTGGCGGGCAAGAAGAAAAGCGATGCCACGGCGGCGACCATCATCATGATCATCATTGCGTGGTATGTGTCGATATAGGCCAGCATCGCCGCCTGCTGTTGCAGGGTCTGGTAGAGGTGCTGCATCGCGCCTTCCACGCTTCCGGTGAGTTGCGTCAGGCGCTGCAACTCCTGCTGATAGACCGGGCTGGAAGGCGTGAGATGCTCGGCGAGATAGCTTTGATGAATCTGCTGGTGCCGAGCGACATAGGTGGAGGTCACCGCAATCCCCACGCTGCCGCCGATGTTGCGGGCGAGGGCAAACAAGGCCGAGGCCTTGCCACTTTTCTCCCTGGGAACCGCGGAAAAAGCGAGTGTGCTAATAGGGATGAACAGGAAAGGCAGGCCAACCACCTGCGTGATGCGCATCCACATGAAGGTGTCATAATCCGTTTGCGGCGTGAATTGGGCACTGTGCCAGAGTCCGAACGCGGACAGCGAGAGGCCCAGCGCAATCAGCCAGCGCGCCTGCACCCGGCTGATGAGCCGCGCGGTAAGGGGCATCAGCAATACCACGGCAATGCCGCCGGGAGAAAGCACCAGCCCGGCGAGCGTTGCATCGTAGCCGAAACGTGTTTGCAGCATCAGGGGGAGCAGGGCATTGCTGCCATATAGTACGAATCCTGTAATGAAAATCATGATGCTGGAGGTGCGGAACGCCGGGTCCCGGTAGAGCCGCAGGTCCACCACCGGGTCTTTCTGGCGTAGCAGCCACCAGACGGCGGTCAGCAGGCATGCCCCGCAGACGATGGCGGCAATTACAATAAAGTGGCTTTCCCACCAATCGTCCTGCTGTCCCTTGTCCAGCACCAGCTGCATGGCGCCAAGGCCCACGGCGATGAGGGCGATGCCGAGGTAGTCGATATGCTGCAGCCCCTGCGCCCGCGCGTGGGGTGGGTCCTTCACCAGCTTCATGACCAGCAGGAACGCGATGATGCCGACCGGAACGTTGATGTAGAAAATCCAGCGCCAGCTGAAATTGTCGGTGATCCAGCCGCCCAGTGTGGGGCCGATGATGGGCGCGGCGATCATGGTGATGCCGGTGATGGCGAAGACCGCGCCGCGCTTCTCCGGGGGGAACGTATCGAGGATGATGGATTGCTGGGTCGGCTGCAATCCGCCTCCGGCCACGCCTTGCAGCAGGCGGAACATGATGAGCATCGCGAGGGAGGTGGCGACCCCGCAGGCCAGTGAGGCGGCCGTGAAGGCGGCGATGCAGAACAGGAAATAGTTGCGCCGCCCGGCCACGATGGCCAGCCAGCCGGAAAGCGGCAGGATAATACCGTTGGAAACGAGGTAGGAGGTGAGCACCCACGTGCTCTCATCCGTACTGGCGGCGAGCGAACCGGCGATATGCTGCAACGCTACGTTGGTGATGGTGGTGTCCAGCACCTCCATGAACGTCGCCAGACTCACCACCACGGCCACCAGCCATGGGTTTATCGGACGTTCAGGGACAGTGGTGGCCAGCGTCATCACCGGTCATTGCGTATGCACGGTGGGCACGACGGACATCCCCGGGCCGAGCACCACGCCTTCCGGCAGCGTTCCATCGATGGTGATTTTCACGGGCACGCGCTGCACGATCTTGACGAAGTTCCCCGTCGCATTTTCCGGCGGGAAGGCGGAGAAGCGCGCACCGCTGCCCTGTTGGATACTGTCCACGCGGCCCTTCAGGTCCAGCTGGGGATAGGCATCGACCTTGATGCTTACCTCCTGGCCCGGACGCAGATGTTCAATCTGGTTTTCCTTGAAATTCGCCACCACCCAGCGCTCACCCGTCACCAACGTGAAAAGCTGCTGCCCCACTGCCACATGTGCGCCTTGCTCCACGCCGCGATCCGTCACCGCGCCGTCTTCCGGCGCGGTGATGCGGGCATAGGCAAGGTTCTGCTCGGCCAGCGCCAGCCCGGCGGCGGCGGAATCAAAGGCCGCGCGGGCGGTTTTTTCCGTTGTGGCGGCGTCATCCAGATCCTTCTGGCTGCGGGCGAGCTTGCCCATATCCTGCAGCCGCTTGAGGTTTACCTCCGCATTATGCCACGCCGCTTCGGCGCTTTCCTTGGCCGCCTTGGCCGCATCGCGCTTCAATTCATAGTCATGGGGCGAAATCTCGACCAATACGTCGCCCTGCTTCACGGCCTGGTTATCCGTCACATGCAGGGCTGTCACATAGCCCTCCACCTGCGGGATGACCGGGATAGCATGCGCCTCGATGGTGGCATCGTCCGTGGAGACCTCCCCACGGTTCCATAGATAATAGGCGCCGCCCCCTACCAGAAGAATGAGCGGCAGCAGTAATAGGCGGCGTTTCGAGGAGGTAGACATAAACCCTTATCCTGCGAGCATGATGTTCTTTCTGCACTGCAATATAAGGCAGGCGAAATGAAAGAATAAGAGCCTTGGACGGGAGGGTAAAAAAAAATTAGGGGCTGTCCTAGATAACGC
>DBAY01000067.1 GCA_002291925.1 Alphaproteobacteria bacterium UBA998
ATCTTAATGGAACAATGCCATCCAATTGAAGCAGTTAAAACAATGGACTAAGCAATACTAACCTAGTTATCTAGGACAGCCCCAAAAATTAAAAGAGATTGAGAGTGGTAGGATGGCGGAGCGGAGAGGATTCGAACCTCCGATACGGTGTTACCCGTATAACGGTTTAGCAAACCGCCGCCTTCAGCCACTCGGCCACCGCTCCGCAAGCGGGTTTAAGCGGAGCGCGAACATAGCATACCTGCCGCGCTTCTCAACTGGTTATTTAGGCGGCGCGGTCTAAAGGCGAAATGCTTTGCGATGCGCCGGAAACCATCGTAGATTCTCCGGAATTTTTCATTATGGAACGCATGCAAGAGTCGAAAAAACATAGCTGGGACGAATCCATCCGCACGCTGGTCTACGCGCTGCTGCTGGCCCTCGTGTTCCGCAGCTTCCTCTTCGAGCCCTTTCACATCCCATCCGGCTCCATGAAGGATACGCTGCTTATCGGGGACTATATCTTCGTCTCGAAATATTCCTACGGCTATAGCCGGTTTTCCTTCCCTTACGGACTGCCGCTGTTTGAAGGCCGCATCATGCGCTCCGCGCCGGAGCGGGGGGATGTGGTGGTCTTTCGGCCGCCCACTGCGCCGCGCGTAGATTACATCAAGCGCATTGTCGGCCTGCCGGGCGATCGCATCCAGATGCGTCAGGGCGTGCTGTACATCAATGACGAAGCGGCGCCACAGAAGCTGGACGGCAATATCCAGGAGACAATGGATGACGGCACCCCCATCGTCGCGCGGCGTTATAATGAGACACTGCCCGGCGGTGTGCGCCATCACGTGCTGGATATTACGCCACTGGGGCCGCTCGACAACACGGACGTCTATACCGTGCCGGAAGGCCATTACTTCATGATGGGCGATAATCGTGATAATTCGGTAGATAGCCGGGTGCCGCCCGCGCTAGAAGGGATTGGGTATATCCCGGAAGAAAACATCATCGGCCGAGCGGAGATCATCATGTTCTCCATCGGCGGCGGGACGCCGTTCTGGCAGGTGTGGAAATGGCCAACGTCACTGCGCTGGGATCGTTTCCTGACGTGGATTCACTAGCAGCAGAGCTCGGAGAAAAGTTCCGGGTTGCGGCTGGCATCCATGGGGTGGTGGTCATCGCGGCCTTCCATCGACTGAATGGCTTCGTGATGGGTTTCCAGCGATTCACCCTTCATGGATTGCAGCGAGGTTTTTATGTTAAAAAGCTCTGTGATGGCTTGCGATTGGCGGGTGGTCATGGTCACCTCCACGGTACTGTTGATGCTGCTTGGCCGAATATCAGTAATACTTAAGTAAACATAAAAATAACGTTAGTACAACCGACAATGACAGAAAAATCGACCTCTATACTGGAAAGTGAGATTTTCCACAGGTTTAGCGACGAAACTTTACTTCGTAAGTCATTGACGCACCGCAGCAATATTATTGCATCTGCGAAGGGGCTGGGGAACAATCAGAGGCTGGAATTCCTTGGTGATCGCGTGCTTGGCCTCATTATTGCTCATGCATTACTTGAACTATACCCGCAAGACGAGGAAGGCGCGCTGGCCCGGCGCTTTGCGACACTTGTCAGCCGGCCGGTACTCTGTGATATCGCTGCGCACATCAAGCTGGGCGATTACCTTGAGTTGCCAGATGGGAGCGATCTAACGGGGCTGCGCCAGCTAGATTCCACTTTAGAGGATGCTTGCGAGGCGCTGATCGGTGCGCTTTACCTTGATGGTGGGCTAGAGGCGGCGCGGCGTTTCGTCATGCATTACTGGCGGCCTCTGCTGGAGAACGTGCCGGATGCGCCCAAGGATGCCAAGACTGCTCTGCAGGAATGGGCACAGGCGCAGGGCTATCCCTTGCCCGCCTACACGCTGATTTCGCGCGATGGCCCGGCACACGCGCCGGTGTTTGCTATTGAGGTGAGGGTCGGCGAGGCGTGGCAGGCCGAGGCCACCGGAACCAGTAAAAAGGCCGCGGAGCAACTCGCGGCCGCCACACTCATGGAGCAAATACGTGCAAGAAAAACCTAATCGCTGCGGCTTCGTCGCCATTGTGGGCGCGCCGAATGCCGGTAAATCCACGCTGCTGAACCGGCTGGTCGGCACCAAGCTGGCCATTGTCACGCCCAAGGCGCAGACGACGCGCAACCGCATCCTCGGCATTACCATTCAGGATAGCGCGCAGATGGTGTTCATCGACACGCCGGGTATTTTCCGCGCGAAGGAAAAGTTCGAGAAAGCGATGGTGGAATCCGCCCTCAGCGGCGCGCGCGATGCGGATATCGTGCTGCTGATGGTGGATGCGGTGCGCGGCATCACGCCGCAGGTGGAGAATGTGCTGGAACGGCTGGGTGGCACAACGGCGCCGAAGTTTCTAGTGCTGAACAAAGTCGACAAGGCGGAGAAAGCGGCACTGCTAGCCCTGACAAAGGCGCTGTGCGACCGCGCTTCGTTCGAGCGCGTCTTCATGATTTCCGCGCGCACGGGGGATGGGGTGGATGACATGCTGGCATTGCTCGCCAGCTCCATGCCGGAAGGGCCGTGGCTGTTCCCGGAAGATCAGCTGACGGACCTCTCCGAGCGTTTCATCGCGGCGGAGATCACGCGTGAGCGGCTGTTCATGTCACTGCAGCAGGAGCTGCCCTACCAGATTGCGGTGGAGACGGAGTCGTGGGAGGAGCGGCGCGATGGCAGCGTGAAAATCCAGCAGGTGATCTATGTGCGTTCAGAAGTGCACAAGAAAATCCTCATCGGCCATCGCGGGGAGAAACTGAAAGGCATCGGCGCGGCGGCGCGCGAGCATATGGAGCGCCTGCAGGGTCGCAAGGTGCATCTTTTCCTGTTCGTCAAAGTGGATGAACAATGGAAGGACAAGCGCGAATTCTATCAGGCGCTCGGGCTGGAGTATTAGGGGGCGCTATTCCGGCTCCACCGGCTCGGGAAAGCGGGCGAAGCCACGCTCGTGCAGCGCGTTCAGCAGCGGGACGGTGGGCAGTCCCTGAATGACATCATCCGTTCCCTCGACGCGCCGGAACAGATGCTTGCCGTGCTTCTCGAACATGTAGGCCCCGCAGGAATGCAGCGGCATGTCGAGCGCCACGTAAGCGGCAATTTCTGCATCTCGTAAATCGCGCATGGTGAGGCGGGCGGTTTCCACCGTTTCCCACAGGCACTCGCCTTCGTGATAAAGCGCGATGGCGCTGTGCTGCTGATGTGTGCGGCCTCGGAGCGCCTGCAATTGCTGCTCTGCCGCCTCGCGCGTGCCGGGCTTGCTGAAGATCTGCCCATCCGTCTCGCAGACCTGATCGCAGCCGAGCACCAGCCAGCCGGGGTGAATCTCGTTGACGCTTTTCGCCTTGGCGCGCGCCAGTGCCTGCGCCTGCTCCTGCGGCGGGAGATGCGCGAGGGTCGGCTTCAGCGCCTCCTCATCGGCACGCGGGCGGATGACGGTGAAGGGAATGTCCAGCTTGCGCAGCATCTGGTCGCGCACGGCTGAGGCGGAAGCTAGCACAAGCGTATGGGTCAGGGAAATGCGGGCCATAATCTCAGGAGGAACAGCTGATGCAAATGCCACTCGCCCACTCGGGCGGCGAAGCGGCATAGTGCTCCATTTCCGGCTGTTCGTCAAATGGACGGCGCAGTAATTGGTACAGGCGGTCGATCTCGCTGTAATCCTGCGCCAGAGTGGCCTGCCGGATGGCCTGTTCGGCGAGGTAGTTACGCAGGATGTATTTCGGATTCACCGCGAGCATGCGGGCCTGACGCTCCCCACCGGGCAGGCTATCAGCCTCCCAGCGCGCGTGCAACTGGGCAAGCCAGGCGGCGCGTTTGGGGCTTTCCGGCAGGTGCGCGTCCAGACGGGCCGCATCCCGGTGACCGGCATAATGGCTGAGGGCGCGGAAGAAGTTGGTGTAATCCGCCCGATGTTCGGTTAGCAGGTCCACCAGATTGCCCAGCAGCGGGTCCTGTTCATCGGAGATGGCGGCGAGGCCGAGTTTGGCGGCCATGAGATCGCGGTAATGATGAACGAAATGCTCCCAATAGCCTTTGAGAATCTCCTTCGAGGCCTCGGCGGGAATCAGGCTGTGCAGCGCGTAGGCGAGCACATGCAGATTCCACCAGCCGATGGTGGGTTGCTGGTCGAAGGCATAGCGCCCGGTATGGTCGGAGTGGTTGCAGATATAGCCGGGATCGAAGGCGTCGAGGAAGCCAAACGGGCCGTAATCAATGGTGAGGCCGAGGATGGAGAAATTGTCGGTGTTCATTACCCCATGCGCAAAGCCGACCGCCTGCCATTTGGCCATCAGCTGCGCCGTACGCTGCACGATCTCGGCGAACCAGTCCTGATAGCGGCCTGCGTGCTGAGGATAGTGGCCCGCGATGACATGGTCAGCCAGCTGGCGCACCGCTTCCGGGTTTTCCTGCGTGAAAGCGAAATATTCGAAATGCCCGAAGCGCAAGAAGCTGGGGGAGAGGCGGGTGACGATGGCCGCTTTCTCGATGGATTCGCGCACCACTTCTTCCGCACTGCCCATCATGCAGAGCGCGCGCGTGGTGGGAATGCCAAGTGCGTGCATCGCCTCGCTGCACAGATACTCGCGCAAGGTGGAGCGCAGCACGGCGCGGCCATCACCGAAGCGTGAATAAGGTGTCTTGCCGGAGCCTTTGAGCTGTATTTCCCACAGCTCACCCCTTGCGTTGCGAAGCTGGCCAAGGAGATGGGCGCGTCCATCGCCAAGCTGCGGCACGAAGCTGCCGAACTGGTGGCCGGCATAAACGGTGGAAAGAGGTTCCCCCGCGCCGGGGAGGGGCTCCGCGCCCGTGAACCAGCGCAACATTTGCTCCGGGGAAAGGGATGCCGGCAAATCCAGCAGCGCCATCGCATCCGGGCTGCGATGGATGAAGAACGCGCCCTGCGGCGGCTGGGGCAGCACCGCGCTATAGAATAGCGGTGGCAGGCCAGCGAAGCGGTTGACGAAATCCATCGGGAGAGGTGCGAGCATCTATTCTATATAGCGCGCGCCACGCCCGGCTCAATGCCTCAAGCGGTCATGACCTCGGCTGGGCGGGTGAAATGCAGGAATACCTCCTCCAGATCGGTCTCCTTGGTGGAGAGATCATGGATGACCATGCCGCAGCTACGCACCTGCGTCAGCAGGCCCTCAATGTCGGTGCGGCTGGGGCGGTAGCTGATGCTGAGCGTGCCGTCGGGGGTGACTTCCCATCCCGCTTCCAGCAAGGACGAGGGCAGTGAGGTGGGCGCGTCTTTGACCGTTACCACGATGCGCTTGCTGTCAAAGCCGCGCATGAGGGTGCGCTTGTCGTCGCACGCCACCACCTCGCCGCGGTTGATGATGGCGAGGCGGTCGCACAGCTCTTCGGCTTCTTCCAGGTAATGCGTGGTGAGCAGGATGGTGGTGCCTGCCTGGTTCAGCTTGCGCACATAGTTCCAGAGCTGGGAACGCAACTCCACATCCACCCCGGCGGTGGGCTCATCCAGCACCAGCACCTGCGGGTTATGCACCAGCGCCTTGGCGATGAGCAGGCGCCGCCGCATGCCGCCGGAGAGGCTGCGCGGGCGGGCGTCGGCCTTGTCGGTGAGGCCCATCGCTTCGATGATTTCGTCGGTGCGGCGGCGGGCTTGCGGAACGCCAAAATAGCCCGCGTGCAACTCCAGCGCCTGCCGCACGGTGAAGAATGTATCGAGCACCAGCTCCTGCGGGACGACGCCGATGGAGGTGCGGGCGGCGCGCATGTTGGTGTCGATGTCATGCCCGCAGATGACGACTTGACCGGAGGTTTTTACCGTAAGGCCTGACATGATGTTGATCAGCGTTGATTTGCCTGCGCCATTCGGGCCCAGCAGTGCGAAGAAGGAGCCACGTGGAATATCAAGATCAATGCCGCGCAGCGCGATTTTATGCTCGGCCTTCTGGCGGCTGGCATACGCTTTATGCAATGCGCGCATATAGACGGCAGAATCTTGGGAAGCAGAAAACATCTTGATAGACTTTTTATAATGAAGATTAAATTAATAAGTGGCAATTGCTGTTACGGTTGTGAATCAACTATGAGTGCGCTTCCAGGCGTTCAAGGGGGAATAGATGGCTTTTAGTAAATGGCGGTTCATGGGTCTCAGCCTTATTGTGCTGGCGGTAATTGGCAGCGTCACGCTGACAGCTTCCGCGCGGGAAATCAACGCTGGCGAAACATCACCGGGGTTTGAGGGGAAAGCGACGAACGGAGAAATGTTCCGCTTGGCCGATCAAAAAGGCAAATATGTTGTACTGGAATGGACTAATCATGAATGCCCCTTCGTGCGCAAGCATTATGAAAGCGGCAATATGCAGAAGCTCCAGCAATTCGCTAATAATAACGATATGGTGTGGGTGTCCATCATCTCCTCGGCACCTGGAAAACAGGGGAACGTGACGCCGGAGGAAGCCAACAAGATTGCCGAACAGAACTATGCCACCCCAGACTATATCATCCTTGATCAGGATGGTCACATTGGGCGCATGTTCGATGCAAAAACCACGCCTCACATGATCCTACTCGGGGTGGATAGCGAGGTAATGTACAATGGGGCCGTGGACAGTATCAATTCCATCGATCAAGAAGATGTCGATCGGGCTGAGAAATACTTCTACAACGCCATGATCGCCGCCAAGAAAGGCGAAACGATCGATATCGCCCAGAGCAAACCCTACGGCTGCTCAATCAAGTACTGACATCGGCACTTAATTTCAGTACCATTTCTTCCCATAGTGCGGAGGAAACATGGAAGGATTTACGCGCGAGCATTTGGAACGTCTAATAACGCCGGAACGCCGTCAAGCGGTGAAAGACCGGTTGGAGCAACTTGGGCGGCATTTTACCGCGCACCCCGAGGAAACGGGTGAAACCTATCTGGAACACCTGATCTTTACCCTCAAGATGGGCGGACGGATTACCTCCTGCGGCATTCTGCTCATCATCCATGGGGTGTTTCCCTTCACCTTCCGCCGCACAGTGAGCGCGCAGATCGAGAAAATCTATGCCATTCTCAAGGGACGGATTCCGCGTCAGAGGCTGAACGATCTCGACGAAAACTGGCAGATCTGACGCCCCTTGGCTTCCGCGTCGTACCATATCGCCATCGTCGGGGGCGGCTTCAGCGGCCTGATGACGGCGGCGCATCTGGTGCGCCACGCCGCTCCGCATACCCGCATCGCCATCCTTGATCCGGCCCCGTCACCGGGGCTTGGCCTAGCCTATGCCACGCGCGACAGGCGTCACCTGCTCAATGTGCGCGCCGACCGCATGGGCGCGTGGGCCGGGGAGCCACCGCATTTCTGGCGGTGGCTGGAAGGGCGCGGGGAAGGCTGGCAGCCGGGTGATTTTGTGCCGCGCGCGGTGTTCGGGGAATATGTGGAGGAGATTGCTGCCGGGACATTCGCCCTTGCCGCGCAGCGTTCCATCACCCTTCACCATCTGACGGCGTCGGTGATTTCCTGCACGCCCGGCGAGGCGGGGTACCGGCTTGGCACGGAGGATGGCGGCGCCTGCATGGCCCGCACAGTCCTGCTCGCCAGCGGCAACCCCATGCCCACGCCTGCGAAATTGCTGCGGGGGCTGGAGCATCTGCCGCCGGATGCGCTTCTGCCGAGCGCGTGGGACGCCTCCGCGCTGGAGGCGGCCAAGGCCAGCCTGCCAACTGACGGCACGCTGTTCATCCTCGGCATGGGGCTGACCATGGTGGATACGGTGCTGACGCTCGCTGGCAGCGGGTACACGGGGACCATGGTGGCGCTGTCACGGCATGGGCATCTGCCGCTGCCGCATGCTCCGCACGGGCCTGCCGCCACGCACCCGGCAGAGGCCTTGTTGCAGGCGAAGCCTACGGTGCGCGGATGGGTGGTGCTTCTACGCGATGCCGTCCGGCAGGCGGAGGCCGCGGGCGGCGATTGGCGGCAGGTAATCGATGCCTTGCGGCCGCATACGACGACGCTCTGGCAACGCCTGCCGGATGCGGAGAAGCGCCGCTTCTTTCGGCATGCGTTTGCGCTCTGGAACATTCACCGCCACCGCATGGCCCCGCAGGTACTTGACCAGATTACCGCCCTGCAGAAGGAAGGGCGGCTACGGTTGGTGAAAGGCCGCCTGCGGGACGTCGGTGCCCAAAGTGGCCGCATCGCGGTGCGTTGGCGTGCGCGGGGCGGGGAGGAGCAGTCGCTGCGGGCTGATCGGCTGATTCTTTGCGCAGGCCCCGGCTATGATTTTGCGCGCGGCGGCAGTCCGCTTTATACGCAGATGCTGCGCGATGGTCTGCTGCACCCGCACCCCAGCGGCATGGGCGTGCAGGTTGCAGCCGAGCAAACCGGGCTGCACCTCATCGGCACGCCCCGCATCGGCGAGGCGCTAGAGACCACCGCCGTGCCGGAGTTGCGCGAGCAGGCGGCGCAGGCCGCCGAGGCCCTGCTTGCGTCCATCACCGCTGCCTGATGTCGAGAATTTAGCTTGCCCTGCCTAGCCTCGGGCGCAAGGAGAGCTGCCATGCCCATCGAATCCAACGCCATCACGGCCGCCGATTTCCTGCCGCCGGAGCGCGACATCCCGCATCTCGCGGAGGCCTCGCTGCAATGCCGCGGCTGCCCGCTCTATGCAGGGCCGAAACAGACGGTATTCGGGGAGGGCAATGCCCGCGCGTCACTGGTGATGGTCGGCGAAGCGCCGGGCGATATCGAGGACAGGCAAGGGCGGCCCTTCGTCGGTCCGGCGGGCAAGGTGCTGGAGAATGCGCTGGCGGAGGTGGGCATCCCGCGCGAGGAAGTCTATCTCACCAACGCAGTGAAGCATTTCAAGTTCGTGATGAAAGGCCCGCGCCGTATTCATCAGTCACCGACCATGCGCGAGATCAATGCCTGCAAGCCGTGGCTGGAAGCGGAGTTGCAGGCCCTGCGGCCGGAGGCGGTGGTGTGCCTCGGGGTGACGGCCGCCAAAAGCATCATCGATCCCAAATTCACCATGCGCGAGGGGCGGGGACGCTGGCTGCAATCCCCTTGGTCGCGCATGATTATGGCGACCTATCACCCCTCCGCCATCCTGCGTATGCCAGAGCCGGAACTTCAGAAGCATATGTTCCGGGAATTCATGGAGGATCTGAACAAGGCCTGGACCTACGCACGGGAGACGGCCTTGCAGCCTGCCTGACCCGCAGAGGCGTGATTTGTCTACGGGACGACACGCTTGTGTTTTATTTTGGGCCCGTATTGCAACCTGCAGGCGAGCCGGTTAGGGCATTACGACAACCTGCATCATAGTATGGACAACTCTTATGAGATTGCACCGTGCTGACCCGTCGCGTCTTCAAACTGCTTTTCCTCATCATATTTCTTGTCCCGTTTGTCGGCGCAGTGATTCCGCTGTTGCGTGACGAACAGCGCCAGATCGCCTTCACGGAGCGCGAACTGAAGGGGGTTGCCGAGCTTGAACGGCTATTTGCAGACATGCAGGCGGATGTGGAGTCCTCCGGAACGGTTACCCATGCCGACATTTCCCGCTACCGGCGCGCCATGTGGGAAACCGGCAATCAAAGCAACCTCATCCTAGACCCGGAGCGCGTCAGCTATCACCTCGCGGAAATCATTATCCGGTCGCTGCCGTTGGCCATGGAGTCCGGGCAGGAACTGGAGCAGCGGCTTCGCGCCTTAGAGAATCCGAATGAGCGGGATGGGGTAGACCGGCTGTTCGGCGGCTATTTCGGCAAGCTGGTCCACGCCGAGGAGAAGCTTCAATACTCATTTAGCGTGCTGAAGGAGAATCGCTTTTTCGAAAGCGAGGCAAAGCAGGAAGAGTTTGAGCGCCCCATCGCGCTGTTGCAGGGCATGCTCACCCGTTTCCGCGCCAGCCTTTCGACGATTACTCCGCACAAAGTGGAGCAGTTCGTCCAGGCCAACACTGAGATGCAGCACGCGGTCGCCACGCTGCACGCCACGGCCTGCCAGGATTTGCGCAACGCGCTGGAAGCACGGCTTGTGCGCCTTCGGCAAAGCGTGCTGCAGATTGTACTTCTGGCGGTGCTTTCCATGCTGGGCGTGGTCACGGCGATGATGGCGAGCATCCGCAACCTCATACGGCGCGAGGAGCGGGACAATGCCCGCCAGATAAAAGCCATTCTGGAGACGGTGGTGGATGGGGTGGTGACCATCTCCGCCGACGGCATCATTCAGGGCTTCACTCCCTCGGCCGAGCGCATGTTTGGCTACGAGGCCCGCGAGGTGAAAGGACAGAACGTGAAGCTGCTGATGCCCGAACCCTATGCCTCGCAGCATGATGGCTATATCGGCAATTATCTGCGCACCGGCGAGGCGAAAGTGATAGGCATCGGCCGCGAGGTAACGGCGCGGCGCAAGGATGGCACACTCTTTCCGATGGAGCTGAAAATCAGCAGCTTCACCTTGGCCGAGCAACGCATGTTTGTCGCCACCATCCGCGACATCACCGACCGGCGTGAGGCAGAGGACCGCTACCGCCGCACGCTCGAGCAGCTCCGCCGCGCCAACCTTCAGGCGGAACTGGCGCGTCAGGAATTGCAGGAAAGCCTGCGTCAGGCGGAAGCGGCCAACAGCACCAAGTCGGATTTTCTCGCCAATATGAGCCATGAACTGCGCACCCCGATGAACGGGGTTGTCGGCATGGCGCACCTTCTGTCGGAAACGCCGCTCAATGACGAGCAGCGCCAGTATGTCTCCACCATCACCGGCTCGGCGTCGTCCCTGCTGATGCTGCTGAATGACATTCTGGATATCTCCAAAATCGAGGCCGGGGCGCTGGTGCTGGAATACATCCCCTATTCCCTGCGTTCGGCGGCGAAGGAGACGCTGGCCCTGCTTCAGCCGCAGGCGCAGGCCAAGGGCGTGGAACTGACCATGGACCTCTCGCCCGACCTGCCGCGCTACCTCTGGGGTGACCCGAGCCGCATGCGGCAGGTGATCATGAACCTTGTAAGCAATGCCGTGAAATTCACCGAGAGGGGCAGTGTTTCCCTCCTCGCCACGGTGGAGAAGGAAGGTTCGGAACACCGCCTCACCGTGCGGGTGCGCGATACGGGCATTGGCATCCCGCGCGAGAAACTCGTCGGCATCTTTGACAAGTTCACGCAGGCCGACAACTCGGTGACACGCCGCTATGGCGGCACCGGACTGGGCCTCGCCATCACCCGCGAACTGATTGCCATGATGGGCGGCGGCATCGAAGTGGAGAGCGCGCCGGGGGAAGGTTCGGAATTCCGCTTCAGCCTGCCCGTGACGGCGGCGACCGAGGAGGAAGTCGTGCGCTATGGCGGCGAGAAGGAAACGGACGCCAGCCCGGTCTATTGCAGTCGCCGGCCCGCGCATGAGGCACGCGTATTGCTGGTGGAGGACTATCCGGTGAACCAGGTTTTTGCCGCGAAGATGCTTGCGCATCTGGGCCTGAAGAAGATCGACATCGCAGAGAATGGGCACGAGGCGATTGAGCGTTACCGCGCGGAAGGGTACGACATTATCTTCATGGATTGCCAGATGCCGGAGATGGATGGCTACGTCGCCACGCGGCATATCCGTGAGATGGAGCGCCAGATGGGTTGTTATGCGCCTATCATCGCCATGACGGCCAACGCCATGATGGGTGACCGCGAGAAATGCCTGAAAGCGGGCATGGATGATTACCTCAGCAAACCCATTGATCCCGCCAAATTGAAGAGGATTCTGGAGGCGTGGTTCGAGCTTTCACCGGCGAATATGAAAAGCGCTAATGGCACCCAGTAGAAGTTCTGCCTTGACGTGACTGGTCTTTGCTCCTTAACTACGCCCAGATTTCCTAGGCCATATAATATATAACAAGGCCTTACGCCGACCTAAGGGGGCTTTATCATGCACAATGCCGTCGTCACCAACCGTATTCTCGTCATCAAGGGCCAGGGCATCGGCCCGGAATGCATTGAGGCGACCAAGAAAGTCATCGCCGCCACCGGCGTGCCGATAGAATATCTGGACGGCCAGCTGGGCTACCCGGACATTGCCGATGTGATGCACCTTCTGCATGCGGGTGCGCCGGAGCTATATCGCCAGCATTTCGGCAATGAGGCTCCTGACGCAGCGGGAGTGCGCCTTGAGGCGTCAGCCAAATCCACCGAGGCGGCGAAGAAGGACCGCAACAAATTCTATAATGAATTCCTCAACGCACTGCCTGCCGACGTGAAGGCGAAGGTGCGCGAACTGGTGGCAGCCCAAGAGCGCGAGACGCTCACCAAGGCGCGCCAGTGCCACGCCGTGCTGAAAGGCGCGCTGCGCACCCTCGATGAAGGCGAGGAGCCGAGCCGCAACGTGACCATCCGCAAGGGCTTCGAGCAATACGCCAACATCCGCCGCTGCGTGACGCTCGATCCCATCGCCCCCGGCGCACCGGGCGCGGACATCCTCTTCGTGCGCGAGAACGTGGAGGACCTCTACGCTTCCATCGAACATCTGCTCTCGCGCAGCTATACCCAAGCGCTGCGCCACTTGACGCCGGAAGGCTGCGAGCTGATCTGCCGCGCCGCGTTCGAGGCGGGGGTGCGCGACGGCCGCAAGAAGGTGACGGCGCTGGAGAAGCCAAACATTCTCAAGAAATCCGGCGGCCTGTTCAAGGACGTGTTCAACCGCGTCGCGAAGGACTATCCGCAGATGGAATCCGCCTTCATGATCATTGATGACGGGCTGGCCGCCATTGCCGCCAAGCCGGCGGATTTCGACGTGGTGGTGACCACCAACATGTTCGGCGATATCGGCTCCGACATCGCCGCCAAGGTGACCGGCGGGGTGGGGCTGGTGAGCTCCAACAACACTAACCCGATGAACCCGGCCGCCGTCTCCATGTTCGAAACCATGGGCGGCACGGCGGATGACATCGCGGGGCAGAACAAGGCCAACCCGGTGGCGCTGATCGATGCGGGCGCGGAGATGCTGCTGCATATCGGCGGCCGCGCCAATATCGAGGCGGCGGAGATGATCAAGGCCGCCATCCTGATGACGCTGGCGGACGGTCACACGGTGGGCGACATCCGCGAAGGTGAGTATCAGAAACGCGTCGGCGGCCAGCGGCTCGGCGCGCAGGAATTCGCGGGCGTGATTGCGGAAAAGGTGGCCCTGCTCAAGGACGCCCGCGCTAAGACGCCGGGCGCCAGCATCAAGCAACTGGCGCTGGACACACAGACGGATGAAGCCGCGCGTACGCTGTTTGCCCGCGTGCTGCGCTCCTACGAAGCCTTCGCCAGCGCGCAGGAAGCGGGCAGCGCGGCGTGGGCCGAGGCCTTCGCGCGCACCCTGCCGCCGAACCCCGTGCGGGCGCAGGCGCGCATCACGGGCTTTGATATGTTCGTGGATGAATGTGGGCTGGAGCTGGCTTTCACCGCCGATGGCACCATCGATGCCACGCGCGTGCGTGTGCCGGAAGAAGTTCGCCTTGCGTTCCAAAGCGCCACGGGGCTGGATGTGGCAGCGATGTTTGATGCCGCTGCTTTTGGCAGCCTGCAGGCCATCCGCAGCTTTGGCGAATACGCGGCCCGCAAGCTGGCGGAACTCGCCGCCGCGCTGCCGGACGCCGAGACGCAGCAGCCCTTTGGCCGCGTCATCGAGGCGCGTTTCGGGGCACCGCTGGCGGCTCGTTTTGCGAAGGCGCTGCGTGAGCAGAGCTTCACGGAAGCGCTGGCGCAGCTGGAGCAGTTCCGCACGCAGGGCATCCGCCTGATTCAGAGCTTCTACCTCTCCCGTCACCGCGCCGTAGAGGGCGTGCTGGCGAAGCATGGCTTCCGCCTCGCGCGCATCACCAGCCGTGGCACGGAGATTTTCCCGACCATGCTCGATTTCGAGAAACGCGCGGTGGACCGCTTCCGCGTGGAGCTTGACCCCACCGGGCCGCTTTCAGGCAAGGAATATGAGTGCGCCCGCGTGCAGCAGGCCATCGCCAAGGTGCTGGGCGAGATGACGGCAAAAGGTTGGACCATCTCCGAGATGATGCTCAACCGCGTTTTCATCGACGCCGAAGGCCCCAAGGCCGGCACCCAGACCAACGGGGTCTCACTCCCCTACGCCATGGGCCTCGGCGACCGCTACGCCGATGCGGAGTGGGCACAGGCGGCGTTTGGTGAGGAGACGGTGCGCAAGTCGGCCTGATCAGTCCTAATGAATTTTACAGGCAGATGCGATTCATGTAGAGAAAATCCACAATTGTACTTAGCCGACATTACGCTAACTACCATGTAGAAAAATATTTTTATCAATTATTCTTGAGCTATTTTCCCCACTTGGCGATTCGGGCATTGTTCCATTAAGATA
>DBAY01000060.1 GCA_002291925.1 Alphaproteobacteria bacterium UBA998
TTAATGGAACAATGCCGAAAAAATTATCAAGCTTATTGCTACCCTGCCCGAAACACCTGATTTTCTCGGCCAATTACCCACCAATATTCGTGAAGAGGACATGATCCACGCACAGCAGAGAACAACGGATATTTTCACACGCTATCATGAACGGCTGCGTAAAGAGGGGTGGACTGTTTCGCCTGCCGACTTCAGAACCGCCCTCTTTGAAGCTTTTGATGTGTATGATCAAAAAAAACCGAGGATCGAGGGGCCGAAAGCCTTTGGATTTCAGAAGCTTGACGGACACCGATGATTACCGCCCGTTTCCTGCATCTTATGCCAATCGCTTCGTATCCACCGACCTCAGCCCCGATCAAAAATCACATTTGCACCGCTTGGTCACGAACATGGTCGATGGGTACCGGGAAAACATGCACCCCGGTAAATTCCTTGAGCAGAAAGTGCACGCAATGCCTTTAGCGCTCAGACCCGCTGCGGCTGAAGTTTTCCGCGCTGCGCTCCAGCGGCTCGGCGGGCGCTTTGCGGCCTATGGAAGGGAACATTTAAGCCGCGAAGCTTTGCATGGCGCATTTTTCCCCACCTCTTCCACTGGCTACGGCCGCTAGCCAATAAAAAAGGCGGCCTGAAGCCGCCCCTTTCATCCGGTTTGCGGGACCGGGCCCTTTTCGAGAGTCTACTCGAACTGTTCACGCTTGCGCTGCAGCTTGCGGAAACGGCGCTGAGCCTCCGCCAGTTCGCGCACGCGGCGCTCGGACGGCTTCTCGAAGTGACGGCGCATCTTCATTTCGCGGAAAATGCCTTCACGCTGCATCTTCTTCTTGAGCGCACGCAGGGCCTGATCGACGTTGTTGTCACGTACATTGACTTCAACCACGCAAGTTACCTCCTCTCGGGGCATCTGGAATTAACAAAGGTTGCCTGAATACGCCGTTTCGGGCGCAAAGGCAAGCTCTGACTATACCACAGACATTCCCGCAAAGAAACTTTCCTCTCGCTATTGCCTTCCCGCACGTTCCCGATTATGACAAATTTCCTTCGGTTTTCCGGGCATCACACGCGATTAAAGAGGAGATTTCCATGGTCAATGTTGGCAACGTCGCCGCCGATCAACTGCGCAGTTACATCGAGCGCATCGAACGCCTTGAAGAAGAAAAGAAAAGCATCGGTGACGATATCCGCGACGTGTTCGCCGAAGCCAAGGGCAACGGCTTTGACGTCAAGACCATGCGCCAAGTGCTGAAACTGCGCAAAATGGAAGCCGCCGACCGCCAGGAAGCCGAGCATATGCTCGATCTCTACCTCGTCGCCCTCGGCATGGCCATGCCCGCCGCCGAAGGCGAGATGGAAGCGGCTTAGCCCCTTCGGCGTCCTCTAATAAAAAAACCCCGCTTTGGCGAGGTTTTTTTATTATTTATCGTCCTCTTCATCCTCATCGATTTCTTCTTCGTCTTCGAGCGGATCAACCAGCGTCTCGTCCACTTCCATTTCGTCGATCAGCACGTCGTCATCGGCATCGTCGGTGTTGACGCGGTCTTCGGCGATTTCGCGGTCTTCGAGCTCGCTTAAAGAGTCGACGTCATCCTCGATATCGTCGATATCCTCAATGTCCTCGTCTGCATCCTCCACCACGTCGATTTCCAGATCATCGAGCGGAATATCCTCATCCCCGTCATGCACGGGAGCTTTCTTGATCGGTTTCTTGACCGGTTTGGGGGCTGGCTTGGGCGCGGCGGCCTTTCTGGATTTCGCGGTTTCCTTGGGCGGGGTATAGACCGTGCCGCATTTCGGGCATTTCGGCGGGTTTTTGTTCAGGTCGTAGAATTTCGCGCCGCAGGAGGCGCATTCACGTTTTTCACCGAGTTTTGCGTTGGTCACGCAGTCTCTCCCCTTGTTAGAACCTATTTAGGCAATTTACTTCTCCATGTTACGCAGAAAACCTTAATCAACTGTCAAGCCTCCATCTGGACGTCCCCCCGCATGGCTGCTATGCAGTACCCTCTTTTGTTGGATTTTGGACACAATCATGCCCCACGCCGCCTCCGCCCCCCTGCCCGCCGTTTCCCGAAAAGCCGCCGGGTTTGCCGGAAAAGCCCGGGTGCCGGGGGATAAGTCGGTCTCCCACCGCTCCCTCATGCTGGCGAGCCAGGTGCTGGGCTCCACCAGCATCGAAGGCCTGCTCGAGGGCGAGGATGTGTTGGCCACCGCCGGGGCGCTGCGGGCGCTGGGCGTCACCGTCACCCGCCACGGGGATGGCCAGTGGGAGGTGCAAGGCGTGGGCACCGGGGGCCTGAGCGAGGCCGCCCAGGTGCTGGACATGGGCAATGCGGGCACCGGCGCGCGCCTGATGATGGGCCTGCTGGCCTCGCATCCGTTCCTGAGCGTCTTCACCGGAGATGCCAGTCTGTCCAAGCGCCCCATGCAGCGCGTCATCACCCCGCTGGAGATGATGGGCGCCACCTTCATGAGCCGCAATGGCGGCCGCCTGCCGCTCGCCATGCGCGGCGCGGAATCGCCGATGCCGATTACCTACACCCTGCCCGTCGCCTCGGCGCAGGTGAAATCGGCCATCATGCTGGCGGCGCTGAACGCCCCCGGCATCACCACCGTCATCGAGAAAGAGGCCACCCGCGACCATACCGAGCGCATGCTGCAGGCGCTGGGTTTCCACGTGGAGGTGAAGAAGGACGACGCGGGCCACACCCACATCGCCCTGCAGGGCCAGCAGGAGCTGCCCTTTGCCCACCGCTCCCTGCGCGTGCCCGCTGACCCCTCTTCCGCCGCGTTCCTGACCGTGGCGGCGCTCATCACCCCCGGCGCGGACGTGCTGCTGGAGGAAGTCTGCATCAACCCGCTGCGTACCGGCCTGTTCCTGACGCTGCAGGAGATGGGCGCGGACATTGTGTATGAGAACGAGCGCCTCGTCTCCGGCGAGCCGGTGGCCGATCTGCGCGTGCGCCATTCCGCGCTAAAGGGCGTGAACGTCCCCGGCGAGCGCGCGCCCTCGATGATCGACGAATATCCCATCCTCTCCGTCGCCGCAGCCTTTGCTGAGGGCGAGACGGTGATGAACAACCTCGCCGAACTGCGCGTGAAGGAATCCGACCGTCTCGCCGCCATCGCCGCAGGGCTTTCCGCCAACGGCGTCGAGGCGAGAATTGATGGCGACTCCCTTACCGTGACAGGCGGCAGGGGCAAGGTGCGCGGCGGCGGCACGGTCACCACCCATTTCGACCACCGCATCGCCATGAGCTTCCTCGTAATGGGCATGGGCTCCGATCAGCCGGTGAGCGTGGACGACACCCGCGCCATCGCGACCAGCTTCCCCGGCTTCTTAGCCCTGATGAATGGACTTGGCGCCGATATGCAGATGCAGACCGCCACCGCCAAGGGTTTTGCCACCGCGCGCGTCGCCATGCCGCGCCCGGTCAAGGCCCCGCGCCGCATCATCGCGGTGGACGGCCCCGCCGCATCCGGCAAAGGCACGCTGGCCCGCCGCCTCGCCTCGCATTACGGCTATGCCTATCTGGATACGGGCAGCCTGTACCGCGCCGTGGGCCTGCGCCTCATCTACGGCGATCAAGACCCGAACGACCGCGCCGCGGCCATCGAAGCGGCGCAATCCATCACGGAGAGCGACCTTGCCAACCCGCGCCTGCGGCAGGAGCGCATCGGCAAGGCGGCCTCCATCGTCTCCGCCATGCCGGAAGTGCGCGAGGCGCTTCTGGAATACCAGCGCAACTACGCCCGCCGCCCCGAAGGCGCGGTGCTGGACGGGCGCGACATCGGCACCGTCGTCTGCCCGGACGCCGACGTCAAGATTTTCATCACCGCCGACCTGGAAACCCGCGCCAAGCGCCGCCACCGCGAACTTTCCGGCGAGGGCATCGAGGTGGTCTATGACTCCGTCCTACGCGACCTGAAGGAACGTGACGACCGCGACTCCAAACGCGACGCCGCCCCCCTGAAAGCCGCCGAGGGCGCGCTGGTGCTCGACACCACCGGCCTCACCGCGCAAGAGGCGTTCGAGTATGTGCTGCAACATATCGAGCGGCAGGACGCCAAAGTGAAGGAAGCGGCGGTTTAGGGGCCCCGTCATCCTGCGGGCCGTAGGCAGCGCAGGATCTCCGTCGTATCGCGCAAAGATTCCGGGCCCGCTTCGCGTCCCGGAATGACAGAATTTAAAGCGATGTCACCCCGCATTTGTTGCGGGGTGACAATTACTCGTCATTCCGAACGCAGGTGAGGAATCTTTCTACAGAGAACATCGTTAGTATCCCCGTGACGAGATTCCTCCTCCCGCTGGTCGTTCGGAATGACGGGGAAAAGCTAAAACCTGAAACCTAACACCTAAAACCTCTTCAAAACCCCTCACTTTCGCTTGATTTTTCCTGCTTTGTCGCTAAAAGTGGCCGTCTTTACGTAAGCCCTGACCCTTGCGGCAGGCGGTAAATCCGCCGGTAACCCCGGCCAGAAAGGACTTTTTCAATGAAATCGAATACCGCCATGAAGCACGCCCCCGCGATGGAGGAGGATTTTGCCTCCCTGTTCGAGGAGTCGCTGAAACAATCCGACATCGCCGAAGGTTCGGTGGTGAAAGGCACCGTCGTCTCCGTCATCAATGACATCGTGACGCTGGACGTCGGCCTGAAATCCGAAGGCCGCATTCCGCTACGCGAATTCAACCGCGCCGGTGAGCCGATGGAACTGCGCGCCGGTGACACCGTCGAGGTGTATGTCGAGCGCATCGAAAACCGCATGGGTGAGTGCGTGCTCTCCCGCGAGAAGGCGCTCCGCGAAGAATCCTGGGGCAAGCTCGAGCAGGCGTACAAAGACCAGACCCATGTCGAAGGCGTCATCTTCGGCAAGGTCAAAGGCGGCTTCACGGTCGACCTGCAAGGCGCCGTGGCGTTCCTGCCGGGCAGCCAGGTGGACATCCGTCCGATCAAGGATGTCGGCCCGCTCATGGGTGTGGCCCAGCCCTTCATCATCCTCAAGATGGACCGCAAGCGCGGCAACATCGTCGTCTCCCGCCGCGCGGTGCTCGAAGAGTCCCGCCAGGGTCAGCGCGACGAACTGCTCTCCCGCATCCGCGAGGGCGACGTGCTGGAAGGCATCGTCAAGAACATCACCGATTACGGTGCGTTCATCGACATGGGTGGCGTCGACGGCCTGCTCCACGTCACCGACATCTCGTGGAGCCGCATCAACCATCCGTCCGAAGTGTTCTCCATCGGCGACAGCATCAAGGTGATGGTCACCAAGTTCGACGAGGAGACCAAGCGTATCTCGCTCGGCATGAAGCAGCTTGAAGAGAATCCGTGGAAAGATATTTCCGCGAACTTCAAGATCGGCGCCAAACTGACCGGCCGCGTCAGCAACATCACCGATTACGGCGCGTTCATTGAGCTGGAGAAAGGCATCGAGGGCCTCGTGCACGTCTCTGAGATGAGCTGGACGAAGAAAAACGTCCACCCGAGCAAGATCATCGCCGTCGGCCAGGAAGTCGACGTCATGGTGCTCGACATTGATTCGCAGAAACACCGCATCTCGCTTGGCATCAAGCAGTGCGAGACCAACCCGTGGCAGGCCTTCGCCGACAAGCACGGCGATGGTGACACCATTGAGGGCACGGTGCGCAACATTACCGAGTTCGGCCTCTTCGTGGGTTTAGAGGGCGACATTGACGGCCTCGTCCACCACTCCGACATCAAGTGGGGCGAGTCCGGCGAGGAAGCCGTGAAGGAGTACAAGAAAGGCGACACCATCAAGGCGAAGATCCTGCTGATCGACGTTGAGAAGGAGCGCGTCAGCCTCGGCATCAAGCAGCTCACCGAGAAACCGGCGGGCACCGAGGACGACGTGAAGCCGGCGCGCGGCAAAGCGGCCAAGTCCGATGACGGCGCGAAGAAAGGCTCCGTGGTGACCGTGAAGGTGGCGGAAGTCACCAAGGATGGCATCGCAGTGACGCTCGAAGACGGCAGCAAGGGCTATATCAAGAAGGCCGAGCTCTCCCGCGAGCGCAAGGAGCAGCGTCCCGAGCGCTTCGCCGTGGGCGACCGCGTGGATGCGAAGATCGTCTCCACTTCGGCCTCTGGTGAAGTTTCGCTCTCCATCAAGTCGCTGGAGAACGATCTGCACAAGCAGGCCATCGCCGAGTTCGGTTCGTCCGACAGCGGCGCTAGCCTCGGCGATATTCTCGGCGCGGCACTGAGCCAGGCCGAAGAGAAGCCGAAGAAGACCAAGAAGAAAGCTGACTAATCGGTTTTCCTCCCTGCTCCTGTCATTCCAGCGAAGGCTGGAATCCAGCGGGCAGGGAATCTGGATTCCAGCCTTCGCTGGAATGACATGAAAAAAAACAGCCCCGCCCTCTGGTGCGGGGCTGTTTTTTTGGTTATGAAACAAACAGCCTAATCACAATCCTCATGTGTTGTCGCGTGCATGTGAGGCGGAGCAAGACCAAGGAGTACCCATGGCCATTTCCAGCGACATGCTCATTGAACGCTCGCGCATGAAGCGGCAGATTTCCTTTTGGCGTCTGGCGGCCATCGGCGCCGTGGTGTTCTTCCTCGTCATCATGATCGAGAAGCCGGACGCCGTGTCGGTCAACAAATCCTACATCGCCCGCGTGGACATCGAAGGCATTATCTCCGACGACATGCCGGAAATGAAGATGCTCAAGGACCTTGAGAAAAACGATCATATCCCGGCGGTCGTGCTCTTCCTCAACACCCCCGGCGGCACCGCGGTGGGCGGCGAGGAGCTGTACAAGCGGATCAACGAACTGAAGAAGAAAAAGCCGGTGGTGGCGGTCATGCGCTCGCTCTGCGCATCGGCGGGCACCATGACGGCGGTCGCTGCGGATCGCATCTTCGCCAGCCAAGGTACCATCACCGGCTCCATCGGCGTCATCTTCCAGTCGGCGGATGTGACGGGCCTCGCGGACAAGGTCGGCATCGAGCCGGTCATTATCAAGTCCGGCCCGCTGAAAGGCTCGCCGAGCCCGTTCGAGAAAACCACGCCGGAGGGCCGCGCCGTCGTGCAGACGCTGGTCAATGATTTCCACCGCGTCTTTGTGCAGATGGTGGCGGATGCGCGCAGACTGCCGGTGGAGGATGTCGCCCGCTTCTCGGATGGCCGCATCCTCAGCGCCCAGCAGGCGCTGGACGTAAAACTCATCGACGCCATCGGCGGACAGGATGAGGCCGTCGCATGGCTGCAGAAGGAAAAAGGCGTCGACAACACGCTCGAGGTGCGCAAGGTCGAGCCGCCGAAGGAGCGCAAGGGTGTGCTGGAGCGGCTGGGCAGCATGGCGGGACTTTCCGTGCCTGCCTCACTTAACGCCTTGAAGCTTGACGGATTACTTCTGATCTGGCAACCTGCGCTCCTCGAAGAATGACCTTCACCCAACTGATAAAACATAAGAAAAAACAACATTATTCCCATGACCAAATCCCAACTCATTGCCCGTCTCTCCAAGCGCTTCCCGCATCTGCTGCAGCGTGACATCGAAAGCCTGGTGAACACGGTGTTCGGCGACATCGCAAACGGCCTCGTCACCGGCAAGCGTATCGAGCTGCGCGGCTTCGGCGCCTTCTCCATCCGCAAGCGCGATCCGCGCGTGGCACGTAACCCCAAGAACGGCGCGTCCGTGACCGTGGGCCCGCGCTACGCCGTGTATTTCCGCGCCGGCAAGCAGCTTCGCGAGCGCATCAACCACTAGGCGTCCGGGGCCCGCTGAATGCGTTTTCTCGGGCTCGTTTTCCGTTACGTCGTATTGCTGCTGCTGTGCGCGGTGACGGTTTCGTTCGTGCTGTCGAACGATCAGGCGATCGCGCTGCAATTATTCCCGCTGCCTTATGAAATGACGCTGCCGCTTTACGCGCTGGCGGCATTCACCCTGTTGTTGGGCTTGCTGCTGGGGCTGGCCATCGGCGGGCTGCACAGCACGGGCAAGCTGCTCCGCCTGCGCCGTGACCTGCGCGAAAAAACGCAGCATGTGAACGCCATGCAGCAGCAGATTACCGCGCTGGAATTGGAGCGCACCGCGCGTGCCTACTATCCCGCCGAGCGCACGACCCCGCCCTCCGCCTTCCTCCCCGCCGAGGCCGTGACGCCGCGATGACGCGCCACGTCAAGCTCTGCGGGCTTCGCCGTCCCGAGGATGTGGAAGCCGCGCTGAAAGCGGGCGCGGATGATCTTGGCTTCATTTTCTATCCGGGCAGCAAACGCAATGTGCCGTTAGAGGACGCATCCCTCCTGCGCGCGCTGGTGCCGTCGCAACGCCGCGCCATCGCGGTGGTTGTCGATGCGGACGATGCCACGCTGGACGCTATTGCTACGCGTTTTCAGCCAGACGCATTCCAGCTGCATGGCGAGGAGTCGCCGGAGCGCGTGCGCGAGGTGAAGGAACGCACCGGCCGTCCGGTCATCAAGGCCATCGCGGTGCGCACCCGCGCCGATATCGACGCCGCCCGCGCCTATGAACAGGTCGCCGACGCGCTGCTGTTCGACACCAAGGCCAGCGACGGTACCTCCGGCGGCACAGGCCAGAGCTTCGACTGGCACCTGATGCAGGGCTTCGATTCCACCCTGCCCTGGTACCTCTCCGGCGGCCTCGGCCCCGACAATGTGGCGGAGGCCATCCGCATCAGCGGCACGAAGCGGGTGGACGCCTCCTCCCGGCTTGAAACCGCGCCCGGCGAGAAAGACCACGCCCTCCTCGCCGCCTTCGTCGCCGCCGCGAAGGGGGGATATTAAGTGCAGATCGTCATTGCCCGAATTTGCGCAGCAAATTATAGGGCAACCCAGAAATGACTCTGTTACAAGCTCTGGATTCCCCTATCGTTTCGCTGCGCGAAACCCGGTGAGTGACAAGAAGGAATAGATTGATGCCCGCAGCACTGCGCCATAACCAGCTTCCTGATGATCGCGGCCATTTCGGGCCGTTTGGCGGGCGCTATGTCGCGGAGACGCTGATGCCGCTCATCCTCGAGGTAGAGCAGGCCTACCGTGCCGCGCAGGCCGACCCGACATTTCAGCAGGAACTCGATTATTACCTCACCCATTATGTCGGCCGCCCGAGCCCGCTTTATTTCGCCAAGCGCCTGACGGAAGAACTCGGCGGCGCGAAAATCTACTTCAAGCGCGACGAGCTGAACCACACCGGCGCGCACAAGATCAATTCCTGCCTCGGCCAGATCCTGCTTGCCCGCCGCATGGGCCGCACGCGCATCATCGCCGAGACCGGAGCGGGCCAGCATGGCGTCGCCACCGCCACGGTATGTGCGCTGTTCAACCTGCCCTGCACCGTCTACATGGGCGCCACCGACGTCGCCCGCCAGCAGCCGAACGTCTTCCGCATGAAGCTGCTCGGCGCGGAGGTGAAGGCTGTGGACGCCGGCAACGGCACCCTCAAGGACGCCATGAACGAAGCCATGCGCGATTGGGTGACCAACATCGACGACACCTATTACCTGATCGGCACCGCCGCCGGGCCGCACCCCTTCCCGGAAATGGTGCGCGATTTCCAGTCCGTCATCGGTCGTGAAGTCCGCACGCAGATGATGGAGGCCGAAGGCCGCCTGCCCGATTCGTTGGTCGCCTGCATCGGCGGCGGCTCCAACGCCATCGGCCTGTTCCATCCGTTCTTGGAAGATAGCGCGGTGGCGATGACCGCCGTGGAAGCCGCGGGCAAGGGTGTCGAGACGGAGGAGCACGCCGCCTCCATCGCCAAGGGCCGCCCCGGCGTGCTGCATGGCGCGATGAGCTATTTGCTGCAGGACGCCGACGGGCAGATCACCGAAACGCACTCGATTTCGGCAGGCCTGGATTACCCCGGTATCGGGCCGGAACATGCATGGCTGCATCAATCGGGCCGAGTGAATTACGTATCGATCCGCGATGACGAAGCACTGGCAGCGTTCCAGAAACTGGCGCGTACCGAGGGCATCCTGCCCGCGCTGGAGCCAAGCCACGCGCTGGCCCACGTGCTGAAAGCCGCGCCCAGCCTGCCAAAGGATCACCTGATGGTGATGAATCTCTGTGGCCGGGGTGACAAGGACATCTTCACCGTCGCCGCAGCATTGGGAGTGGCGATATGACAGGTTTCAGGTTTCAGGTTTCAGGTTTTAGCCGCGCTTCTGCAAAGGCGATGGCAAAAACTCCCCTAGCTTTCTCCTCATGCTCCCCCCTTGCGGGGGAGCCAAATCCTGCCATGCAGGATTTGGTGGGGGGAAAACATTGCTGGCGTCGGAATCGCCCCCCCCACCAAAACCGCTCTGCGGTTTTGACTCACCCGCAGGGGGGGAGTGGAGGATTCAGCCATGTCTGAACGCCTGCGCGCCACCTTTGACAGCCTGCACGCCAAGGGCCGCACGGCGCTGATTCCGTTCATCATGGCGGGTGATCCGTCAGCGGAAGCCACGGCGGCCATCCTTGACGCCCTCCCCGCTGCGGGCGCGGACATCATCGAGCTGGGCATCCCCTTCTCCGACCCCATGGCCGACGGACCGGCCATCCAGGCGGCGGGGCAGCGGGCGCTGGCAGGCGGCATGACGTTGCGCGGCGTCCTCTCGCTGGCGCAAAGCTTCCGCAAGAAGCATCCCGAAGTGCCGCTGGTGCTAATGGGTTACTACAATCCCATCCTGCAGATGGGCCTCGATGTCTTTGCCGAGAACGCGCATCTCTCCGGCGTGGACGGCGTCATCGTCGTCGACCTGCCGCCGGAGGAGCAGGAGGAGCTGCACGCCCTACTGCAAGCGAAACATATCAGCTTTATCCGCCTCATCGCCCCCACCACGGGCGAGGCGCGGCTGCAGCGCCTGCTGGAGGATGCGGACGGGTTTGTCTACACCATTGCCGTGAAAGGCATTACGGGCGCCGGTTCCTCCACCGCGCAGGCACTGGAATCCCGCATTGCGCAGATTCGCGTTCACACGCGCCTGCCCGTTGTCGCGGGCTTCGGCATCAAGACGCCCGAACAGGCCGCCGCGCTGAAAGGCATTGCCGACGGCGTCGTCATCGGCTCGGCGCTGGTGGATACGGTGCATGCACGCGGCGCTGCTTCACCGGAGGAAGCCGCCGAAATAGCGGGGCTGTTTATGCAGGGAATAGCGGTAGCACTGAAGTAACGGCACCTCGTTTTTACTCTTCGTCATTCCGAACCGCAGGTGAGGAATCTTTATACAGGCCGCTTACCCGAGAGTATCCCTGTAGAAAGATTCCTCCTCCCGTTGGTCGTTCGGAATGACGGGCAAGTTTTTCTACTGTCATTCCAGCGAACGCTGGAATGACACAGACTAGCCGCCCTTCTTGTCCATCACATATTGCAGCTTTTTCACCGCCTGCCGCTTGAGGTATTCCTGCGGCATGGACGGATCGCCGACGATGGTAGCCTCGATGCCGGTATATTCATCGATGGCAGTGACGCGCAGATGGCGGCCGATGGTGAAGAATTCCACGATGACGCCGGAAGGATTGAAGCGGGTGGGCATGACGTTTTACCCCTCCCCCAGTAGGGCGGGGTCGACGCGTACAAGCGTCGACGGGAGGGGGGCGGAAGCGGAGTCAGAGG
Source organism: Alphaproteobacteria bacterium UBA998 (assembly GCA_002291925.1). Classification (GTDB taxonomy): domain Bacteria; phylum Pseudomonadota; class Alphaproteobacteria; order Rickettsiales; family UBA998; genus UBA998. The sequence goes on from DBAY01000060.1 coordinate 11,576, forward strand.
TATTCTCACGCCCCCACCCCATCCCTCCCCCTACTGGGGAGGGGGTTTGTACAATCGCCCTCACGCCTCCGCCTCCTCCGGTTGTTTGCAGATGCGCAGGGAGAGAATCTGGTTGGCGCGTTTTTCCTCGATGTAGAAGCGGTAGCCGAAGAAGGAGAATTCCGCGCCCTGCTCCGGGATGGCGCGGGCGGCGTGGATGATGAGGCCGCCGACCGTCGAGGCGTCCTCATCGGGCAGGTTCCAGTCGAGGTGGCGGTTGAGGTCGCGCAGGCTGGTGGTGCCGGTGACACGGTACGTGCCGCCCCCCAGCGAAATCACCTCCTGCCCGACCACGCGGTCATGCTCATCGTCAATCTCGCCGACGATTTCCTCGATGATGTCTTCCAGCGTAAGAATGCCCATCAGTACGCCGTATTCATCCACCACCACCGCGAAATGGCGACGGCGCAGGCGGAAGGCAATCAGCTGCTCGCGCAGGGTCGTGTTCTCGGGGATGAACCATGGCTTGGTCAGTAGCCGCTCGATCATGTCATGCGTCACGGCGGCCCGCCCGCGCTCGCCGATGACGCGCAGCAAGTCCTTCACATGCAGCACGCCCACCACGTTGTCGGGATTGTCCTTCCAGAACGGCAGGCGGCTGTGGGTGGAGCGCACCACGCGGCGGATGATGTCCTCCACCGGCTGCGAGAAATCGATCATCTCGATATGCTTGCGGTGAATCATCACGTCGCTGACATCCAGATCGCCGAGGTCGAGGATGCTGCCGAGCATGTCGCGCTCATGCTTCACCACCTCGCCCTCGCGGTGGTGCAACTCGATAGTGCCGCGGATGACGTCGGCGGCGTCCACTTGTTCGGCTCCCTCCTGATGCAGCCCCAGCACTCGCAGCAGGCCGCGAATCACCCACTGCACCGCGCGCGTGAACGGGCTGAGCAGGCGGATGGCAATATCAATCGGCCCGGCCACATAGAGCGCCACCGTCTCGGCGTGGCGGAGCGCAATGGTTTTGGGCAGGATTTCCGAGAAGATGATGATGATGAGCGCGATGATGAAGGTGCCAATCGCCAGCGCGATGGAATCATCCTGCCCGAACAGCTCGATGGTCACCGCCGTGGTAAGGGCGGCGGCGATGGTGTTCACCAGGTTGTTGGCGAGCAGGATGGTGGAGATCATCTCGTCCTTGCGGTCGCGCAGGGCCTCCACCTGCTTCGCGCGCTTGTTCCCCTCCTGCACCAGCTTGAAAATGCGCGCGCGGGAGAGTGCGGTGAGCGCCGTTTCCGAGCCGGAAAAAAAGAATGAGATAAACAACAGCGCCACGATGACGACCACTTCAGCCAGCCAGACGGATTCCGGGCTCATGCGCCGAACTCCGCGAAGGTGGCGGCGGCCTCCGCTTCCGTGACATCCTGCGTAATGAAGGCATGGCCGATGCCGCGCAGCAGGATGAAGGTTAGCTTGCCATCCTTCACTTTCTTGTCCTGTTTGCAGTAGGAAGCAAGCGCCTCTGCGCTGAAGCGGTGAGGAATCTGGCTGAGATGCGTCAGCAGCCCCGTTTCAGTGAAATGATGGCGCAAGCGGTGCAACTCCTCCCTTGTGGCCAGCCCGCGCGCCACGGACATCTGCAGCGCCATCACGCAGCCAAGCGCCACCGCCTCGCCGTGATTGAGCAGGTCGGAATAGCCGGTCGCCTTCTCCAGCGCATGGCCGAACGTGTGGCCCAGATTGAGCAGCGCGCGCTTGCCGGATTCCTTCTCATCCGCCTCCACGATGCGGGCCTTGGCGCGGCAGCTGATCTCCACCGCGTGGCGTCGCGCCTCTGCATCGCCTTCGATGAGCGCAGGGCCGTGCGCTTCCAGCCATGCGAAAAATTCCGGCTGGTCGATGAGGCCGTATTTCACCACCTCCGCATAGCCTGCCAGCAATTCGCGGCGCGGCAGGGGGGCGAGGCAGTCCGTATCCGCCAGCACGAGGAGTGGCTGGTGGAAACTGCCGATGAGGTTCTTGCCGTGGCGGCTGTTGATGGCCGTCTTGCCGCCGACCGAGGAGTCCACCTGCGAAAGCAGCGTGGTGGGCATCTGGATGAACGGCACGCCGCGCAGCACGATGCTTGCCGCGAAGCCGACGAGGTCGCCAATGACGCCGCCGCCCAGCGCCACCAGCGCCGTGCCGCGCTCCGGCTGCTTCTCAAGGATGGCTTCCAGCAGCGCTTCCAGTTGCGCGAAGGACTTCGTGCCCTCGCCCGCGGGCAGCGGCGGCAGCGATTCCGCCTGCAACCCCGCCGCGGAGAGCGAGTTCATCACCCGCTCCAGATAGCGCGGCGCGACATGCGTATCCGTGATGACGATCAGCCGCCGGACGCCTTTCAGCGCCGCCACCTGCTCGCCCGCGCGCGCCAGCAGTCCGGGGCCGATGAGAATGTCGTAGCTGCGCGCGTCCAGCGCAACATGCACGGTGGTGGGATTCATCAACCCTCTCCCAGCATGTCAAAAACCTTCTCCCCCACGGGGAGAAGGTGGCTCCGGAGGGGCCGGATGAGGGGGGACGCCGCAGGCGTAGTCAGTCCGGCCCCCTCACCCCGACCCTCTCCCCGTGAGGGAGAGGGAGTTTCTAATGCGTCGCCGTCACTCATGCTTCATTCTCCTATCCGACATGCTGCTTGGATTCCAGCGCCTCGATGACGGAGGTCACCACATTCTCGTGATGATCACGGTTGCTGTCGATGACGATGTCAGCCTGCTCGTAGAACGGATAGCGCTCATTCATCAGCCGGCAGAGGATGTCGCGCTTGTCGCCCTGTGCCAGCAAGGGCCGCGTGTTGCGCCGGGAGACACGCTCTAGCAGTACCTCCAGATCGGCGCGCAGCCAGATGGATACGGCGTGCCCATGCACGGACTGCCGCACCACCGGGTTCATCCACGCGCCGCCGCCGGTGGCGACCACCAGCGGGCGCTCCTCGCGCAGCAGCCGCTCAATGACGCGCTGCTCCAGATCGCGGAACATCGCCTCGCCGTAGGTGCGGAAAATGTCGGGAATGCTGCAGCCTGCCGCCGCCGCGATCTCATCATCCGAATCGCGGAACTCGACGCCGAGCGACTTCGCGAGACGACGTCCCACGGTGGATTTGCCGGCGCCCATGAGGCCCACCAGCACCACGGTCGTTTTCAAAGCATGTGGGCGCGTGGCCGGTTTCATCGAGTCATTTTGCCTTAAGCGTATGTAATTACGCAGTAATCCATATTAATGCGTTCTAAAATAAGAAAATATTTGCTTTTTTGCAACGTGAAGCAAGAATAAGGCGCGAATTAACTGCACCCGGCATGACTCATGAAACTCAAACTTTTCCTCTTCGTTCTTCTCCTCGTCGCGGGCGGCTTTATCTTCTTGGGCTTCCAGGAAACGCCTGTTACCCCGCAGAAAAAAGAAATCGCTCTCAAACGCGAGCAGTTCCTGCCCTAACCTCCCATGACGGTGCGCGCCCTTCTGCTTGCCCTCAGCCTCAGCGCTGCCCCTGCCCTCGCGCAGGAGGAAGGCGGCTTTGCCGTCTCGGCGGGGGAAATCAGTATCCAGGAAACCGAATCGCCCGCCGCGGCCAATCACGGCATATTGCCCTCGATGGGTCGCCCTGACAGTTTCAGCTGGGCGGGCAGCGAGGCCGACAACCTGAAAAAACTGGTGGAGGAATTCCAGCAGCCGCTGGCGTGGCAGTCCGCGCGGCAGGCCGCCGTGACGGCGCTCTCCGCCCCTGTCCTGCCCGACGCCGAGGACAGCGTGCCCGACAACTGGCTGCTGATGCGGCTGGAAGCGCTGCGCCGCATCGGTGAATATGAAGGCGCGTGGAATCTGTTTCGCACCCTGAACACCACGCTGCTCTCTGAGCCGGTGGCGCGCACCGGGGCCAATCTCGGCTGGGCGACGCGCCGCATCACCCGCGCCTGCCGCCTGACCACGTCCATCACGGAAAACGAGAATACGAAGTTTGAATCGGAAGACAGCCGCCTCTACTGGCTGGTGCATTACCTGCTCTGCCAGCGCCTCGCGGGCAAGAAGGCGGAAGCCGACGTCTCGCTCGGCCTTTTGCAGGAGAGCGTGCCGAAGAAGCTGCCGCCGCTGCTCGCGCCGCTGGTGCAGGGCTGGGGCACGAAAGAAAAACTGCCGCTCCTGACCGAGAAGGACGCGCTGATTTTCCCCGCCCTCGCCGCCCTGCTGATCGACCCGCTGGAAGACGGCGCGCCGCTGGCGGAACGCATCCCGGCGGAATTCATCACCCCGAAACAGGCCGCCAGCCTGCCGCCCGAGCTGCAATCGGCACTGGCGCAGGTACCTGCCCTGCCGCCGCTGCTGCGCGCCTTCATGGCGGAGACGGCGCTGCGCTATCATTTCATCGATGGCACGCAGATGGCCCGCTTCTACCAGGCCGCCGCGCAGGCCACCCAGACGCCGAAGGACGCCGAGCTTCAGCCCACCTATGAGCGGGCGCTGCTTTATGCCGATGCCCAGTCCCAACGCACGCCGGGCATGCAGGCGCAGGCCGTGGCGCAGGCGCTGCGCCGGTATCACGCCTTTTTCTCGGCGCGGGATGCACGCGCCATCCTCGGCAAGAACTTGCGCCAGCTCTACACCGAGAACCACCAGCTTCCCCTGCCGCTCCTTTATAAGACGATGGGTCTCTATCTGGATCGCGGCGACCGCGAGGAAGCCCGCGACGTGGCGCGCTCGCTCAATTACCGCGAGGACGCGGCGTCCGAACTGGCCGCCAGCATCGCGGGCCGCATCCTGAAAATCACCGGCGATGAAAGCGGCTACTCGGCGGATACCGTCGCCATGCCGGAATTTGCGCAGGCGCCGGAGCCCGCCGCCGTCTGGCTGGCCGCGCGCTATGGCCGCCTGATGGAAGCGCAGGGCTACCGCGTGGAATGGCCCGCCCGCCCGCTGGAATCCGCGGCGCCCCCGGCAGACATCACCTATGCCTCGCCCACGCGCCTGAATGCGCTGCATCTGGCCCGCCTCGGCGACAGCCCGGCCGAGCAGGTGCTGCGCTCCGCACTGGTGCTCTCCGACACCTCGCCGCAGCGCACGAGCGACCAGGCCCTGCTTCGCGTGCTGGAAACCTGGAACGCCCTCGACCTGCGCGACCTCGCCAACGCCCTGGTGGCCGAATCCCTGCTCGGCATCCCCGACGCGCGCGTGCCGTGAAAGAAGCTCCCTCTCCCCTCGGGAGAGGGCGGGGGGTGAGGGCTGTGTCCACGTGCGAAGACTTAGCCAGTGGCACCGTCTCTCCCTCACCCAACCCTCTCCCAGAGGGAGAGGGTTTTGGCGTCCTCCCAGCCTCCCCCCTATTGGGGGAGGGGAATGAAAGTGCCACCTTATGCCCCACACCCCCACCCACCGCATCGAAGATTTCCTCGCCATGCTGCAGGCGGAGCGGCAGGCCTCGGCCAACACCGTCACCAGCTACCGGCGCGATCTGCTGGACTTCGCCGCCCTGCTGAAACAGCGCCGCACCACGCTGGAGAACGCCACCCGTGAGGACATCGAGGCCTACCTGACGCAGCTTGCCAAAGACGGCATTGCGCCCAGCTCCAGCGCACGAAAAACCAGCGCCATCCGCCAGTTCTACCGCTTCCTCGTCTCCGAGCGGCTGCGCGAGGATAACCCCGCCGCGCTCATCAGCGGGGCTAAGCGCACCCGGCCCCTGCCCCATGTGCTGAGCCACGCCGAGGTGGACGCGCTGCTCGCGGCTGCCAGCGCGGATACCTCGCCGGAAGGCCTTCGCCTGAATGCCATGCTTCAGGTGCTTTATGCCTCCGGCCTGCGCGTCTCGGAACTGGTCAGCCTGCGCATGACGCAGGTGCGCCAGACTTTGCAGCACGCTAAGGGCACCACCTCCTTCCTCGTCGTCACTGGCAAGGGCGGCCGCGAACGCGTGGCCCCGCTGCACCGGGAGGCCATTGAAGCACTGGAAGCCTACCTCGCCATCCGCGAGGTGTTCACCGTGGGCACCCGCGCCTCGCCTTGGCTGTTTCCCTCCAGCGGTGTGGCAGGCCACCTCACGCGCCAACGGCTCGGGCAATTGCTGAAGGAGCTGGCCCGCCACACCGGCTTAGAGGAGGAAAAAGTGCACCCCCACGCCCTGCGCCATTCCTTCGCCAGCCACCTGCTGGAAGGCGGCGCCGATCTGCGCGTCATTCAGGAACTGCTCGGCCACGCTGACATCACCACCACGCAGATTTACACCCATGTCAGCAAGAAGCGGCTGAAAGATCTGGTAAAGACACATCACCCGCTGGCGAAGATGAAGTGAGCTGTTTTCGCTTGTAGCCCTGCTGGCAACATCTTTTTGTGCAGGAAGCCCCTCCCCCTGTAGGGGGGGGTTGGGAGGGGGGCGGAAGCGGAGGGAGAGGTACCCTT
>DBAY01000059.1 GCA_002291925.1 Alphaproteobacteria bacterium UBA998
TGTCATTCCAGCGAAGGCTGGAATCCAGCCCACCTGTCATGCTGAACTTGTTTCAGCATCTTTTTCATAGGCCCTGAAACAAGTTCAGGGCGACTGGATTCCAGCCTTCGCTGGAATGACAAAGAATGCAAACAGCTCGAACGGTATAGGAGAATTAGACTCCTACACCTCGCCCGCTTTAAACCCCTCGGGGAAGTCGCTGACGATGATGCGCACGCCGCCATGGATGGCGGGTACGGGGGGGTGGCATTTATGCAGCTTCAGCAGGATGCGGATGTCATCGGCCGGAAGTTGCGGCAGTTGCTCAGCCACGTTGGCGCGGATAACGCGCAGTAATTCATGCGCGAGGAACTCAATCAGCTGGAATTCCTTATCCTCCACATGGCGCAGCAGCACCTGCGTCAGCGTATCGTAGCACAGGAACGGCATGGCCTGCGAATCGCAGGAATCCGGACGCTGGCGGAAGAAGAAGCGGATATCCAGCTCCACGGCCTGCGCCTTCTCGCGCTCGCCCTCCCCGTAGCCGAGGAAAACGGGCAGACGAAGGCGGTCAATGTGCAGGCAGGCTTGGTAACGTTCGCTCATGCGCGCCTTGTAGCAGCATGCGCGGGGGAATGCAGCAGGGAAATTCGCTTGTCTTGCCGACACGCAAGACTGTATGGTGCGCACAAACAAACGGTTGAGTTGCGATGCTTTCGCGCGTGTTGCTCATCATCTCCGGCAGCATCGCCGCCTACAAGGCGCTGGAGCTGATCCGGCTGCTCCGCAAGGACGGGGTCACGGTGGATGCTATCCTCACCGGGGGCGGCGCAAAATTCATCACCCCGCTGGCCGTCTCCGCCCTCACCGGCCGCCCCACCTACACCGATCTGTGGTCCTTGAAGGATGAGGTGGAGATGGGCCATATCCGCCTCTCGCGCGAGGCGGACCTGATCATCGCCGCCCCGGCCAGCGCCGATTTGATTGCACGCATGGCACAGGGGCGCGCCGATGACCTCGCCGCCGCCACGCTGCTTGCGTCCAACAAGCCCATTTACCTCGCCCCCGCCATGAATGGCGAGATGTGGCGCAAGCCCGCCACCCAGCGCAACCTCACGCAATTGCAGGCGGACGGCGTGCGCCTCATCGCCCCCGGCGCCGGCGAGATGGCGTGCGGGGAAGTGGGCGAAGGCCGCATGGCGGAGCCCGAAGAGATTTTCGCGGCCCTGCGCGGCTTCGCGCAGCAGGGGCCGCTGGCCGGGCGGCATGCAATCGTAACCGCCGGGCCGACCTTCGAGCCGGTGGACCCGGTGCGCTTCCTCGGCAACCGCTCCTCCGGCAAGCAAGGCTATGCCATCGCCGCGGCCCTGGCGAAGCGCGGGGCGCAGGTGACGCTCGTCTCTGGCCCCACCGCGCTGGAGGCCCCAGCGGGCGTGACGATGCAGCGCGTCGAGACGGCGCAGCAGATGCATCACGCCGTCATGGCCGCCCTGCCCGCGGACCTGTTCATCGCCACCGCCGCCGTGGCGGACTGGCGGCCAGCCGATGTCTCCGCGCGCAAGTTGAAGAAGCGGCAGAGTGCCGAGCCCCCGTCCCTCACACTGACGGAAAACCCCGATATTCTGGCCTCGGTCGCCCAGAGCACGCCGCGCCCGGCCCTCGTCATCGGCTTTGCTGCCGAAACGGACAATCTGGAAGCCAACGCCGTCGACAAGCGCGCCCGCAAGCAACTCGACTGGGTACTCGCCAATGACGTCTCCGGCGGCGGCATCTTCGGGGCGGACGATACGGCGCTGCTGTTCGTCACGGAAGCGGGAAGCGAGCGCTGGCCCGCCCTCTCCAAGCAGGACTCCGCCGATCAGCTGGTGGAGCGCATTATCCAGCATTTTACCCCCGCCAAGGCGCGGAAAACCCGAAAGTAGCATAGCATGGCACGCTCACTGAACCGCAAACGCATTCTTATCAGTTGGGTTGTGGGCGTCAGCGGTGGCTTACTGTTTCTTTTCTCTAGGGGCCTCTGGCAGCAGGACACACTCTTCACCGAGGTGAACGAGATGATCGGCTATGTAGTGGTAACCCTGTGCGCCTTCGGGCGTGTCTATTGCACCGCATATATCGGCGGGCGCAAGAATCAGGCGCTGGTGCAGGACGGCCCCTTCTCCCTTTGCCGCAACCCGCTTTATTTTTGCTCTTTGCTTGGCATTCTCGGCATTGCGCTGATGAGCAACCGTATTACGCTCATCATCGGGCTCATGGGTGCTTTCCTATTCATTTACCACCGGCTGATCCAACGCGAGGAGGCGTTTCTCCGCCAGACTTTCGGCGAGGAATACGAAGCGTACTGCCGCCGCACGCCGCGCCTGATTCCCCGCCTTGAAAATTACAGCACGCGGAACGAAATTAACGTCCGGTCGCAGTTTTTGCTGAAAAGCATTGGAGATGCGGTAGTATGGTTTCTCCCGCTGCCCTGCTTCGAGCTGATCAGCACTTTGCAGCAGGCGGGGCATTTGCCGGTTTTCTTCCTGCTGCCGTGACGTGATAGATTTTTGACATGAAGGATTACACCATGCCCTCTTCTTCGCAGATTGTTGCCATCACCCGCCTGAAACATGGGGCGGACCTTGACCTGCCCGCTTACGCGACGGAGCAGAGCGCCGGCATGGACCTGCTTGCGGCGGTGGGTGAGGACATGGTGCTGGCTCCCGGCCAGCGGGCGCTGGTGCCGACCGGCATCGCCATCGCCCTGCCGGAGGGCTACGAGGCGCAAATCCGTCCGCGCTCCGGCCTGGCCTACAAGAACGGCCTCACGGTGCTGAACTCGCCCGGCACCATCGATGCGGATTACCGCGGCGAGGTGAAGGTGCTGCTGATCAATCACGGGCAGGAAGCCTTCGCCATCACGCGTGGGATGCGGATCGCCCAGATGGTGGTGGCGCCCTACACACGGGTGGCGTGGAGAGCGGTGGATTCGCTGGAGGATTCGGCGCGCGGCGTGGGCGGATTTGGCTCCACCGGCGTGCTCAGCATGAAGAAAGTGGCTCAGGGGTAAGTATGGTACAGCGCGATTCCGACAAGCTCGACTCCCCCGGTCGTGGGCGGGTCTATGACAATATCCTGCAAACCATCGGCAACACGCCCATGGTGCGCCTGAACCGCCTCGCCGAGGAAGCGGGCTGCGTGGCGACGATCTACGCCAAGCTGGAATTCTTCAACCCCCTCTCCTCCATCAAGGACCGCATTGCGCTTGGCATGATTGAGGCGGCGGAGGCATCAGGGAAAATTAACGAGCATACGCTGCTGGTGGAACCCACCTCCGGCAATACGGGGATCGCGCTTGCCTTCGCCTGCGCGGCCAAGGGCTACAAGCTCATCCTCACCATGCCGGAGAGCATGTCGATCGAGCGCCGCAAGATGCTGAAATTCCTGGGCGCGGAGCTGGAGCTGACGCCCGCCGCCAAGGGCATGAAAGGCGCCATTGCGCGCGCCGAGGAGATTGTGGCGAGCAACCCCAACGCGCTGATGCTGCAGCAGTTCCAGAACGCCGCCAACCCGGCCATCCACACCCGCACCACCGCCCGCGAAATCTGGGAAGATACGGACGGCGCGATAGACGTGTTCATCACGGGTGTGGGCACCGGCGGCACTGTCACCGGCGTGGGCCGCGTGCTGAAGGAGCACAAGGCTGACGTGAAAATCATCGCGGTGGAGCCCACCGACAGCCCCGTGCTCTCCGGTGGCCAGCCCGGCCCGCACAAGATTCAGGGCATCGGCGCCGGGTTCGTGCCGGACAATTTCGACCGCAGCGTGGTGGATGAGGTTATCCAGATATCCAACGAAACCGCCTTCGCCACCGCCCGCCGCGCCGCCAAGCTGGACGGCATCCCCGCCGGCATTTCTTCCGGCGCGACACTCGCCGCCGCCCTGCAAGTTGCCAAGCGCCCCGAGATGGCCGGACGCACCATCGTCGTCATCGTCGCCTCAATTGCGGAGCGGTATATCTCGACGGATCTGTTCGCGGATTTGTAAGCGCTATTGCGCTGGCTGGATGCTGTCGATGTCCACCCACTCGATGCCGAAGCGGCCGGGGTGGGAAGGAATATGCATTAAGGTGCCACGTCGCACCGCATCGAAAAGCTTGCTGCTCGTGGAGAAGCGATAGGGTTTTGTGCTACCCGCCCGCCATGCCTCCATGGCCAAATGGTAGCTGAAGCTGGCACTGTGATGGCATTTATAGTCAATTCTGAGGTATTGGTTGATCGTTGCCTGTCGTGCTCCCGCCTCGCACATGGCTTCAGCAAGAGTGTGAGTTGTGCTTCTTGTGCGGCGCCGCTTGCCGTATCCTTCAGATTTGCTACAGGTAAGGCTACACGAACGATCAACAACTGGCTTTACATGCACGACAGGCGCGGCGGTATCGAGAAGAATATTTGCCTCGCGTAGTGCATAACCTGAGGTGATCATGATACCGAATAGCCCAGCGACCAGGAAATCGACCAATACCCATCCGGCCCATGATGTGCCTTGAAAGAACCATAATAGCACTGCTAGCCAAATGCCTGACAGCATCAGCCCAAAAAAGACGGCTGTCGCGTACCATTCCACATGGCTCACTATTTCCATATGATCAAGCAGGGTGGGCAGCGCCCCGAACATTGCCGTCAGCAGCAGCCCCATATGCAGGGCCAAGGCCAGAAACGCCCAGTAGCCCGTGTTGACGCCTAAACGCTGCACGCTTGATTCAGCCCCGTCTTTCAGGGCCTCCGGAATGCGCGTCATCAATGTACGAATCTGATCGTAATAGTCTGCATCCATATCGTGCGCACTGCCACGCATGACACACCAAGTCTTATGGGTGGAAACGAAAAGCCCTTTCACGGGCAAGTCGAAAAGTCTTTTCAACGCCGCCTGCATTGAGTCCGACTTAAGCGATTCCTCAAGATGGGAGGGGTAATCAGTAATGAAGTACAATTTGCGATTGATCGTGTCGTCCTGCACGGAAATTTCATGCGCCACGCCGATAAATTTCAGGAATCGGTGATACCAGCGTTCACGACGCACGACGAACGGAAAACGCGCTTCCTGCCTGAGGCCAATCCAGCGCGAATAGGTTTGATCCTTGCTTTTGGAAATATACTCCAGAGCGTTAGGGAATTTCTTGGAAGCAGATGGTTTTAAACCGCTCCCCAAGAACTGCCGCCAGCGGAAGAAGGCAACACTCATCAAGAGTGCAATTTGTAGGATGAGCACCATGTCTTCACCTTTTCAGTAGGGCGTTACTCTTCCATCCGCCGCGCCAGCACCTCGCGTTTGCCGACGTGGTTGGCTTCGCCGACTAGGCCGTCGCGCTCCATCTTCTCGATGAGGCGGGCGGCGCGGTTATAGCCGATCTTCAGCATGCGCTGGATGTAGCTGGTGGAGGCCTTGCGGTCGCGGATGACGATCTGCACGGCGCGGTCATAGAGCAGCTTGTCCTCCTCGGACTCCTCCTCATCCTCGAAGCCAGCTTCCTCCGCCTCCTCGTCATAGGTGACGGACTCGACGTAGGACGGCTCGCCCTGCGTCTTCAGGAAAGCCACGATGTCTTCCACCTCCTGGTCGGAGACGAACGGGCCGTGCACGCGGCTGATGCGGCCACCACCGGCCATGTAGAGCATGTCGCCCTGCCCCAGCAGCTGCTCGGCGCCCTGCTCGCCGAGGATGGTGCGGCTGTCGATCTTTGATGTCACCTGGAAGCTGATACGCGTCGGGAAGTTCGCCTTGATGACGCCGGTGATGACGTCCACCGACGGGCGCTGCGTGGCCATGATGAGGTGGATGCCCGCCGCCCGCGCCATTTGCGCCAGGCGCTGGATAGAGCCCTCGATATCCTTGCCCGCCACCAGCATGAGGTCGGCCATCTCGTCGACGATGACGACGATGTAGGGTAGCGGCGAGAGGTCCAGCTCCTGCGTTTCGTAGATGGGGCGGCCCGTGTCGGGGTCGAAGCCGGTCTGTACCTCGCGGCGGATGATCTCGCCTTTGGCGGCGGCTTCCTTCACGCGCTTGTTGTAACCGTCGATGTTGCGGGTTTTCACCAACGACATCAGACGGTAACGGTTCTCCATCTCCTTGACCGTCCATTTCAGCGCGACAACGGCCTTGCCCGGCTCGGTCACCACAGGGGTCAGCAGGTGCGGGATATTGTCATAGACCGACAATTCCAGCATCTTCGGGTCGATCATGATGAAGCGGCACTGCTCCGGCGACATGTGATAGATGAGCGAAAGCAGCATGGTGTTGATGGACACCGACTTGCCGGAGCCAGTCGTCCCTGCCACCAGCAGGTGCGGCATACGGGCGAGGTCGGCGATGATCGGCTCGCCGCCAATGTCCTTGCCCAGCACCAGCGGCAGCTTGGCCTGCGTCTTGGCGAAGGCATCGTCCTCGATCAGCTCGCGCATGTAGACGGTTTCGCGCGTGCGGTTCGGCAGCTCGATGCCGATGGCGTTGCGGCCCGGAATCACCGCGATGCGCGCCGAGACGGCGGACATGGAGCGGGCGATGTCGTCGGCGAGGCCGATGACGCGGCTGGATTTGGTACCGGCGGCAGGCTCCAGTTCATAAAGCGTCACGACAGGGCCGGGGCGGATATTGATGATCTCGCCATGTACGCCAAAATCCTTCAGCACACTCTCCAGCATGGTGGCGTTCTGCTTCAGCGCCGACTCGCTCGGCTGGCTTTTCTTTGCCTTGGCAGGCACCTTGGTGAGCAGGCTGACGGACGGCATCTCGAACTCGCCATGGCGCGGCTGCAGCGGCAGCGAGCCCTGCTTTTTGGTAGCGACGGGAGCGGAAACTTTCTTCTCGGACTTGGAACGGGCCAACGGCTGCGGGGCCTCGTCTTCATCCTCCTCATCCTCTTCCAAGGCCTCCTCTTCGTCCTCGTGCAGGAATTCCTCCTCGCCCTCTTTGTCGAATGAACGTTCAGCATCCCGGTCGCCGAAGAATTTAGGAATGACAAAGGCCTTGCGGCGTTCGCGCGGTGCGTCATCATAGCCATCGGATTCACCTTGGAACGCCTGACGCGCCAGATGCTTCACGGCGGTGAGGTAGGCCACGCCGCGCATCACCACACCCCAGATCATGCGCCATTCGCGCTTGCTGAGACCCATCGCCACCGGCACCGTAACCACCAGCAGCACCAGCCCGACGAGCGCGCTCAGGTAGCCCGGTAGCAGCGAGGAAATCTTCGCCTGCAGCAGCGCGCCCATGGCGCCGCCAAAACCACTTGCCACCGGCCAGAAGACCGGCGCCTTGATAAAGGAGAACAGCAGCGAGGCCACCGCCAGCGCCACGCAAAACGCCACCACGCGGATGCCAAGCAGCGGAATCCGGCCCATCTGCATCATGCGCCAGCCCCAGGCGACCAGCGTTGCGACCACCAGAAGACTGCCCAGCCCAAGCACCTGTAGGGAAAGATCGGAGATCACCGCCCCGAAAAAGCCGCCGAGATTGCTCACGGCCTGATCCGTGGCGCGGTTCAGTGAGGGATCGCCGCTATCATACGAGAGAATCGCAAGAAACGAGAAAGCGCCCAGAAACATCAGCGTGAGGCCCACGGCCTGATGCATCATGCGCTGGGTATAGTGAGTAAGGCGCATCATAGACCTCTCATGCTAGCAGAAACAGGCGCTGGCAGCAGGCCAATGAAACAGAGAGAGGTTAGAAATCCGTTAAACGAAGCACCACTGTGGCATAATCACACCGCTGTTGCCCCGATGAGACGCCCACCCCGTCATCCTGCGAGCCGAAGGCTGCGCAGGGTCTCCCTCGTTACGCTCAGAGATTCCGGGCCCGCTTACGCGTCCCGGAATGACGGAGAATAGAGGAAATGTCACCCCGCACTTGGTACGCGGGGCCTCCTTGCGTCACGAGGGGGATCCTCAGGTTATGCCCGAGAATGACGAAGATTAAAGCATGTTATTCAACCCGCTCTCCCCTCATGGTGCGCCTGTCGAACCATGACGTGTAGCGCGGTGACGGGCCTATCATCCTTCGACAGGCTCAGGATGAGGAGCGAGGTGGGAGAATCCAGCTAGGTAGTCTCCCCGCACTCGTTGCGGGGTTCCTCGTTACGTAGGGAGACTCCGCGTACCACGTGCGGGGTGACAGGGATTCGTCATTCCGAACGCAGGTGAGGAATCTTTATACAGTGATACTATCGATACCCTGCCTGTATAAAGATTCCTCCTCGCTGGCGATCGTTCGGAATGACGGCCTGTTTATCCAACCCCCACCCACAAACACGGCCTTGCGCTTCCTGGGTAGGCCGACTAGTTTAAACCTGCCGTCGGCGGGCGGAGCGCCCGCGAACCCGGTCAGGTCCGAAAGGAAGCAGCCGTAGTGGTTTACGCGCCGGGTCGCCGGCGGCACTTTGCATGAAGTCGCCGGCGGCACTTTGCATGAACGTGTTCCTAAGGGCGTGATTTGCCGCCATGCCTTCCCCAGCGCCAGCTAAATACGACAAGTCACCCTACCTCAATTGCTCAGACTGGTTTGATTGGGACGCGTACCTGCAAAGTGGAGGCCGCTTGGTAAGCGAAGGGTGTGAGATCTTCGGTATTCTCTATGTTCCTGGCGGTCTATTCGTCTTTATTGGCATTACGCTGTGTGTGATGGTTTTTTGGGTCATGGGCCATGGGCTTGTTTTTTCTGACGGGTATGATTCTTGGAAAAACCCCGATGAAGAACAAGTGATGCGCTTATGGCAAACCCTTCACGAAGTAGAAAACGAACTGAGAGAGCAATGGGCATCGCGGGGGCACTCGCATGAAACCACTCATGACAACAACCATATTTTTGAAATCAGCGAGGTCTTGGCTTTCATGGGACTTGCCCATCCCCCTTCCGCGAAAGCCTTGCGGCAACGCTACAAACTTCTGGCCATGCAATACCATTCTGACCGCAGAGGGGGATGCGAGAAGAAGATGAAGGAACTCAATCTGGCGCATGCCTTATTAAAGAAGCATTATTCTTATTAATAGCTTGGGCGAATCTTCACCGCGAGCGCTTTCACTGCTTGGCGGAGCCGCTTCAACCCGCTAAGTTACCGCCATGACCAACACCGCGTACCGCGTCCTCGCCCGGAAATACCGGCCACAAACCTTCGCTGACCTGGTCGGGCAGGAAGTGCTGGTGCGCACGCTCTCCAACGCCATCCAGTCCGGGCGGGTGGCGCATGCCATCATGCTCACCGGCATTCGCGGCATCGGCAAGACGACCACGGCGCGCATCATCGCGCGGGCGCTGAACTGCCTCGGCGCGGACGGTCTGGCCAAAAGCGCGACCACGGAGCCGTGCGGTACTTGCGCCAACTGTAAATCCATCGCAGAAGGCCGCCATGTCGATGTGCTTGAGATGGACGCCGCCTCGCACACAGGCGTCGGCGACATGCGCGACCTCATCGAGACGGTGCATTACGCCCCCACCTCCGCCCGCTACAAGGTCTACATCATCGACGAGGTGCACATGCTCTCCACCAGCGCGTTCAACGCGCTGCTGAAGACGCTGGAAGAGCCGCCGCCCCACGTCATCTTCCTTTTTGCCACCACCGAGCTGCGCAAGATTCCCGTCACCATCGTCTCACGCTGCCAGCGTTTCGACCTGAAACGGCTGGATACCGACACGCTCACCGGCCACCTGAACCGCGTCTGCGGGCAGGAAAACGTTATCGCCGATGAGGATGCGCTGCGGCTGATCGCCATCGCGGCGGAAGGCTCCGTGCGCGACGGGCTGTCGCTGCTGGACCGCGCCATCGCGCACAGCATGGGCACCGACGCGCCGCGCATCGATGCCGCCGCCGTGCGGCATATGCTGGGTCTCGCAGACCGCACGCGCGTGTTTGAGCTGCTGGAAGCCGCGCTCGGCGGCGAAACGCAGAAGGCACTGGACGCCCTCGGCGCACAATACCGCGACGGCGCCGACCTCGTGCATCTGCTGCAGGAACTGATGGCGCTGGTGCATACCATTACTCGCTTACAAGTCGCCCCGGCTAGCGATCTCGGCCCGGCCTTTGCCGAGCAGGAGAAAATCCGCGCCGCCGCACTGGCCCAGAAACTTGCCGTGCCCGAAACCACCCGCGCCTGGCAGATGCTGCTGAAGGGCGTCGAGGAGGTGAAGCGCGCACCCGATGCGCTGGCCGCTGCGGAAATGGTGATGATCCGCCTTGCCTATGCCGCACAGCTCCCCTCCCCCGCCGAGCTGGTACGCAGCCTGCAGGACGGCGGCGACATCGCCGTGCGCCCCGCCAGCGCGCTCTCAGCGCCGCGCGGCGCTGCCCCGACGGCACAGACGTCCACCACTTCGTATTCTTCCGCGTCCATGGCACCGGCAAGCACCCCCTCCGGTACACCGATGATGAGCGCCGGGATCGCTTCTGCCCCCGTTATGCAGGCGGCGCTGGAGGCTTCTTCCCGGCCCGCGCCGCATCTGCACCTCGCCGCCTCCAACCCGGAGCCGGTGCTGGAAAGCTGGCAGGACCTCATCGCCCTGCTGGATAGCCGCCGCGAGGCCATGCTGCTGCACCAGCTGATGCAGACGGTGATTCCCGTCACCTTCGCGCGCGGTCGCATCGAGATCGCCCCGCGTCCGGACATGCCGTCAAATTTCCCGGCCCGCCTCTCCGCGTTCCTCGAGGGTGCCATGCGCTCGCCGTGGAAAGTGGTGCCCGCGCAAGGTGTTGGCCTGACGCTTACCCAGCAGAAGGACGCTGCCTACAAGGCCGAGCTGGAAGCATCCAAAAGCACGCCGCTGGTCAAGGCCATACTCGACGCCTTCCCAGGCGCGGATGTCGTGGCGCTGCGGGACGAGTAAACCCCCTGTCACCCCGCACTTGTTGCGGGGCCTTCCTGTCACACGCGGAGACCCCGCAACGAGTGCGGGGTGACAGCCTAACCCGTCATTGCGAGCGCTAGCGAAGCAATCCAGCGAGCAGTGCTGGATTGCCGCGTCGCTTTGCTCCTCGCAATGACGAAATCGCAAGCCCCTTCTTGTCGTTGCGCCGCACGCACCCTATAACCATCCCAGAACATTAAGGAGATACCCCATGAACATCCAGAAAATGATGAAACAAGCGCAGCAGATGCAGCAGAAGATCACCGAGCTGCAGGCCGAGCTGGAGCAGCGCGAGACGGAAGGCGTCTCCGGCGGCGGCATGGTGAGGGTCACGCTGAACGGCAAGGGCGCGATGCTCAAGCTTTCCCTCGACCCGTCCCTCATCGACAAGGACGATAAGGAAGTTCTGGAAGACCTCATCGTCGCCGCCCACAACGACGCCAAGGCGAAAGTCGATGCCAGCTTCAGCGACGAGATGGGCAAAGTCGCCGGCGGCATGGGCCTGCCGGGCGGGTTCAAGATGCCGTTCTGAGGTTAGGTTTTAGGTATTAGGTTCTAGGTTTTAGCTGGATTTTTACCTATATATTTAGTGACTAAAGCCTAACACCTAAACGCTAACACCTCCCGATGCCCGCCCCTTCCCCCATTGAACAGCTCATCAACCAGGTTGGCCGTCTGCCCGGCCTTGGGCCGCGCTCGGCGCGGCGGGTGGTGCTGCAGCTCATCAAGAAGCCCGACACGCTGATGCAGCCGCTGATCACAGCCATGCAGGGCGTGATGCACAATATCGTCCCCTGCAGCACCTGCGGCAATCTCGACAGCAAGGACCCGTGCGGCATCTGCGCGGACGCGCGTCGCGATGCGCGCACCATCTGCGTGGTGGAGGAACTCTCCGATTTGTGGGCGATGGAGCGCTCGCACCTCTACCGCGGCACCTATCACGTGCTGGGCGGCGTGCTCTCCGCGATGGACCAGATCGGCCCGGAAAAGCTGAACGTGGACACGCTGGTGCGCCGCGCCGCCTCGGAGGAGGTGGAGGAAGTCATCCTGGCCACCAACGCCACCGTCGACGGCCAGACCACCGCCCACTACCTCACCGAGCGCCTGAAGGACGCGAACGTTAAAATCACCCGCCTCGCCCAAGGCATCCCGCTGGGCGGCGAGTTGGATTATCTGGATGACGGGACGCTCGGCGCGGCGCTGAAGGCACGGCTGCCGTTTTAGTTAATCGTCATTCCCGCGAAAGCGGGAATCCGGAGGTTAGCTGCGCGGGATTCCCGCTTTCGCGGGAATGACAGGAAAAAAGCCGGTTAGCCATTATCGAGACATTTGCCATATTCATTGCTGTGTGGCATAATTTGAAGAAATGACATAACTAAGAGCGCAATATGCAAGAGCACCGCGTAAAAATCGGCGAGGGCGGGCGCGTCATCATACCGGCGTACTACCGCAAGGCGCTCGGGGTGCAACCGGGCGACGAGCTGGTCATCCGCCTGCAAAACGGCGAACTCCGCCTGTTTCAGCAGACCAAGGCGCTGGAGCGGTTGCGTTCGGCATTGAAGGAAAACGACGTCACGCTCAGCGTAAAGGATTTTCTGGCCTTCCGGCGGCAGGACTCAGGCATTTAGGCATGAGCGACGTCGTCATACTGGATGCCTCGGCACTCATTGCCCTGCTGAAGGAAGAAAAGGGCGCCGAAGAGGTAGCCCGTCATTTGCCCCATGCCACCATGTCGGCGGTGAACTGGGCAGAGGTGGCCTCGCATCTGGTGGCCCGCGGTTTGCCAGCTGATCAGGCTGAGCCGTTGATGGGCGAACTGGCGATTGACATTGCGGCGTTCGATGAAGCGCAAGCCCTGATGGCTGCCCGACTGGTGCCGCTTACCGCTGCCCACGGCCTCTCTCTCGGTGATCGTGCCTGCCTTGCTTTGGCCATGCAGCGAGGCGTCCCCGCTCTCACCGCTGACAAAGCATGGAGCAAACTGGCTCTTGGAATTAGCATCATACTGATTCGATAAGGTTTCCGTACTACTGCCTCTAAATTCCAGCTTTCGCTGGAATGACGGGGTTTTTCTGCTAAACCACTGACCATTGACCACCGACCACTGACCACGAATGCCCCTCCCCCACACCACCCGCCGTACCTTCGCCATCATCTCCCACCCGGACGCTGGCAAGACGACGCTCACCGAGAAGCTGCTGCTGTTCGGGGGTGCGATTCACCTCGCGGGGGCGGTGAAGGCGAAGAAGGAGGGGCGCAGCGCGCGGTCGGACTTCCTGTCGATCGAGCAGCAGCGGGGGATTTCCGTCTCGGCATCCGTGATGACGTTCGAGTATGGCGGCCATACCATCAACCTGCTCGATACGCCTGGCCACAAGGACTTCTCCGAGGACACCTACCGCACCCTCACCGCCGTGGATTCCGCCGTGATGGTGCTGGACGCCGCGAAGGGCATCGAGGAGCAGACGCGCAAGCTGTTCGAGGTCTGCCGCCTGCGCGACATTCCCGTCATCACCTTCATCAACAAGATGGACCGCGAGGCGCGCGATAATTTCGAGCTGCTCGACGACATCTCCTCCACGCTGGCGCTCGATACCGCGCCGCTCACCTGGCCCATCGGCTCCGGCGAGCGCTTCAAGGGCTGCTACGACCTGCGCCATGACAGCTTCTTCCGCTTTGACGCCAAGGACGGCGAGCGCATCGCTTCGGGCGAACAGCTCAGCGGCACCGACGATCCGCGCCTCACCGAGATTGCGACCGCCGAACAGCTTGCCGAATTCCGCGAGCAGGTCTCGATGGTGAAGGAACTCTGCCCCGCCTTCAACGAGCAGTCCTATCTGGAAGGCCACCTGACGCCGGTCTTCTTCGGCAGCGCCATCTTCAATTTCGGCGTGCGCGAGCTGCTGCAGGCGCTGATCGACCTCGCCCCCGCCCCGCGCCCGCAGGCCGCCATGGAGCGCGAGGTAAAGCCGGAAGAGCCAAATTTCTCCGCCTTCGTCTTCAAGGTGCAGGCGAACATGGACAAGAACCACCGTGACCGCATTGCCTTTGCGCGCATCTGCTCCGGCAAATACACGCGCGGCATGAAGGTGCGCCATGTGCGCTCGGACAAGATTCTCTCGCTCACCAACCCGGTGATGTTCCTGGCCGCCGAGCGCGAGCTGGCCGAGGAAGCCTACCCTGGCGACATCATCGGCATCCCCGGCCACGGCACGCTGCGCATCGGCGACACGCTGACCGAGAAGGAAACGCTGACCTTCAAGGGCGTGCCGAGCTTCGCGCCGGAAGTGTTCCGCCGCGCCGTGCTGGCCGACCCGCTGAAATCCAAGCAGCTCAAGAAGGGGCTGGAGCAACTCTCGGAAGAGGGCGCGAGCCAGCTCTTCAAGCCGCTGATGGGCTCGGACTGGATCATCGGCGTGGTGGGGCCGCTGCAGTTCGACGTGATCGCCGACCGCATCAAGGGCGAGTATGGCGTGGAAGCCCGCTTCGAGCAGGTGAATTACGCCACCGCCCGCTGGGTCACCGGCTCGA
This sequence comes from Alphaproteobacteria bacterium UBA998, assembly GCA_002291925.1. Taxonomy (GTDB): domain Bacteria; phylum Pseudomonadota; class Alphaproteobacteria; order Rickettsiales; family UBA998; genus UBA998. Next base: position 14,383 of record DBAY01000059.1, read on the forward strand.
AGGCCTCACTGGAGAAATTCCGCGAGAAGCACAAATTCGACTGCGCCGAGGACGCCCACGGCGACCTCACCTACCTCGCCCCCAATAGCTGGCACCTGGCGCGCATCCAACAGGACTGGCCCGACCTGACCTTTGCCGCCACGCGCGAGTTCAGTGATCCGTCAAAGGCGGCCTGAGAAACGTCAGCCACCCATAAGTCAATGACAAAAATAAATTTCGTTAAAATTTTTAAGTCCTAATGGTCTCTTTATGCCCCTCTGGCTACACTTAATTTACCTCATAACGCTTGTTCTGCCCTCTGGCAGCGTCAAGCGGGATGTCGGTTCTCTCCTAGGCCGGGTCGCGGGCAATCGACCCGGCCTTTTTGTATTTTAGTTTGCCCCTGCTGGTTTTTGTGTTTGCCCCTGCTACGGCCATCTGGCCTTTGCAATAGGCGCCGCTTCGCTGGCTCATGGCTGACTTGGACATGCTGTCCTCGACTAACAGATGAAGAGTGTCACCCTGCACTTGGTAGACGGGATCTCCCAAAATAACGGGGAGATGCCGCAATGAATGCGGCAGGACATTCTGATTCCCCCGCCGTGATGGCAATCACCTTATCGCTCTCTGAGTCCTCGGCTTCCAGCGTGAGGGTCATCTCGCTGCGGTGGACGTCGAAGACGGGCAGCGGGGCGGGGATGTCCTTGTTCTTGGCGGGCTTCACGCCGTGGCTGGCGAGGCGGCGCATGCGGGGCAGCACACGCTGGTTCAGCGTGCCGGTCATGGATTTGTAGGCCTCGGCGACGGACTGGATACCGCGGCCCAGTTTATCCATGCCGGTGAGCGCGTTGATGACGCTCTCCATGAGGTCGGAGACGTCCTGCACGATCTTTTCCTGGTTCTCCTGCCGCTGGGCTTCGGCGAGGCGCGTCTGGGCGAGCGCGAAATAGCCGTAGATGGTGATAGGGCCAACCAGCGCGATACCTGCCTTCTGCAGGTACTCGCAGACGTTCTTGTCACAGTTCTTCAGCCGCTCGATAAGGGCCTCGCCGGGGAAATACATCAGGCTGATGACGGAGTCGATCTGCGCGCCCTTGCCTGCCCGCTTGTAGCAGTCAAGAATCGCGCTGCGGTAATCCTTGCTGGCGAGCGCTTTGGCGTGCTCGCGCATGGATTTCTGGAATTGCGCAAAGACGTCCGGCTCGCGCTCCGTGCCGCAGGCCTCCTCCAACTCCAGCATGAATTTGGAGGCCTTGGAATCCACCACGATCACCATGTTCTGCGGCAGGAAGATCACCGCGTCCGGGCGCAGCGCCCCCGCCCCGTCCTCACCCGCGATGTGGTACTGCATCACGAAGTCGCGCTTCGGCTCGAAGCCCAGTTCCTTGAGCTGGTTTTCTAGCCCCACCTCGGCCATCTTGCCCGCCCCGCCAGGATTGGTAAGGGCGCGCATGACGAGGTCCATCTTGCCGGTGACGGATTCGGTTTTCTCCTTCATCGCCTCGACGCGCGTGACGATGCCGGTGACATTCTCCATCAGCTTCGCGGTGATCTCCTGCGTCTGCTTCTTGACTTCCTCGTTCTCGCGCTTGTGGTCCTCCAGCAGCTTGGTGGACATGGTGGCCCCCGCCTGCATCACGGCGGCCTTGGCGGCCTCCACCATCTGCTGCTTTTCCTGCTCCCACTCGGCGCGGCGGGATTCCATGCCCTGGATTTTCTCACGCAGGGTAGCGGCTTCCTTTTCCACGCGCAGATTCATGGCCTGCAACTCGCGCACTTCGTCCTTCAGCAGGTCGCGCTCTTCCTCGAGCGGCGCACGGGAGGCCAAGGCAGCGGCGCGCTCGTTGGAGGCGGCGAGCAACTCTTCACGCAAGGTACACAATTCGCCCGCCTGCCGCGATTGCTGACGCAGGCTCCACACCAGCCCGCCCGCCGAAAGCGCGGTGGTACAGGCAAGCACGATACTGATAGGCTCCATGATTTCCTCCTTGCGCCCGCGCGGCCAGCGTTTTACGGTCTGGCCGAACCCTAGCGTTAATCCTCCTCCGCCGCAACCATGAGCCTCGCCGATATTCCTCCTTTTTCCGCCATCATCCTTGCTGCCGGCAAGGGCACGCGCATGAAATCGCAGCTACCGAAGGTGCTGCATGGCGTTGCGGGCTTCCCGATGCTCTGGCACGTGCTGCAGAAGGCGCGCGCGCTGGAGGCACAGGAAACGGTGGTGGTCATCGGCCCGCAAATGGAAACGGTGGCCGACGTGGCGCGGGACACCCTCCCCGGCTGCCGCATCGCCGTGCAGAAGGACCAGCTCGGCACCGGCCACGCCGTGCGCTGCGCCGAGGACGCCATCACGCAAGCCCAATGCGCGCATGTGGTGCTTTATGGTGATACGCCGCTCATCCGCCCGCAGACCATCGCGCGGCTGCTGAAACGGCTGGAGCGCGCCGACCTCGCCATTCTCGGCATGCGCTGCTACGACCCGAAGGAATATGGCCGCCTCATCGTCGATGAGCATGACCGGCTGCAGCGCATCGTCGAATACAAGGACGCCAGCTGGGAGGAGCGCGACATCAATTTGTGCAATTCCGGCGTGATGGCGGTGGCGAAAGGCCGCATCTTCGAGCTGCTGAAACAGGTGAAGAACGACAACGCCAAGGGCGAATATTACCTCACCGATCTTGTGGCCATCGCCAACGCGGAAGGGCTGCATTGCGTGGTGGAGGAAGCCGACGAGCAGGAGCTGCTCGGCGTGAATTCCCGCGAGGAGCTGGCCGTGGCGGAAGCCGAGATGCAAATCCGCCTGCGCCGCTGGGCGATGGCGCACGGCGCCACGCTGATCGACCCCGCCAGCGTGTTCTTCGCCGCCGATACGCAGATCGGGCAGGACGTCACCATTGAGCCGCAGGTGTTTTTCGGCCCCGGCGTGGTGGTGGAGGACGAGGTGGAGATTCGCGCCTTCAGCCACATCGCGGGCGCAAAGGTGGGACGCGGCTCCGTGGTCGGCCCGTTCGCCCGCCTACGCCCCGGCGCTGTGCTGATGGAGGACGTGCATGTCGGCAATTTCGTGGAAATCAAGAAAGCCACGCTGCACCCCCACACCAAGGCCAACCACCTGAGCTATCTCGGCGATGCCGTGGTCGGCAGCGGCGCGAACATCGGCGCGGGCACCATCACCTGCAATTATGACGGCTTCTCCAAGTTCGAAACCGTCATCGGCAAGGGCGCCTTCATCGGCTCCAATACGGCTTTGGTCGCTCCGGTAAAGGTCGGCGATGGCGCGATTGTCGGCGCCGGCAGCACGATTGCGGAGGATGTCGCCCCATATGCACTGGCGACGACGCGGGCGCCGTTTTACGAAAAAGCCGATGGGGCGAAGAAGTTCCGGGAGAAGCGCAAGAAGGCAGACGCTTAAAATGCGTTATGATGGTGATATTGCAATTAGTTCACTTGATATCGCTAATGAAGCAGCAATATTGTTTTCTTTGGTTAAGGCCAACTACAATGATCTATATGAGGAGTTAGTAAAAGAATCTGTAAGCACTGAGTTTGATGATTACTCAATGGGGTTACATACAGGTATTTTTGAAATCCCGCTTAACTTTATAATCAATAAAACCATTTACCTAGCTGTAGTTACTCGTAATTTACATTATCATCTTCGAAATTCCGATCTTTTGGATTCAATTGATAATTCAATTAGAGATAAGATTGATGAACTTATAGAGTTCTGCAATAAAGTAGTGCACGGAACAAGTATACAATATGATCGTTTCGATTTTACGATTGAAATAAGTAAAGCTCAAAAACCTTACACTTATAATGTAGCGAGATTTTGTGAGCGGGTGGTTTGGTTTGCCGAATGGGTAAACTCAATGGATTTTAATGGGTACATGAACGGGTCGGGTGCAAATAAACTGCTGACTTAAAGACACGTATAGAAGGAGAAAAAATAAATCAATTTTTATATAAGAAAAATCCTTTAAAGTGGGCTATATTTGGAAGCTTGATTGGAGTGGTTGGTTCATTCCTATCACAGATAATGCTTAATAATCCGAATCCACCCATATCTTATTTTACAGGTTTTTTAGGGGGTGCCTTTTGGGGGGCTGTAGCAGCAATGATAGTAAATTCCATTAAACCTAAGAAATCTAATTAATAGTGTTGGACATAAGCCAGCATTAGTATGGTTCAGTATATGCCGAAAGTAATTTGCCTTGATTCTTAATCAACTCTTGACTATTTCCCTCAGGCATTGAGGAGCCATCCATGTTCATCCAGACCGAACCGACCCCGAATCCGCAGACCATGAAATTCCTTCCTGGCGTCCCGGTGATGCCGCAGGGGACGGCGTTCTATACGGATGCCAAGCTGGCGGAGGAGTCACCGCTCGCCTCGGCACTGTTCAAGATTGACGAGGTGTCGGCGGTGTTTCTCGGCGCAGATTTCATTACGGTGACCAAGCAGGAATCTGCCGGGTGGGACATCCTGAAAACCGAGCTGCTCACCACCATCATGGATTTCTTCGTCAGCGGTGGGGAGGTGATGCGCTCCAAATCTCGCTCGGCGTCCGCCGGGGGCGAGGCGTCGGATGACGATTCCGCCATCGTGAAGGAGATCAAGGAACTGATCGAAACCCGCGTCCGCCCCGCCGTGGCAATGGATGGCGGCGACATCGTGTTCCATTCGTTCGAGGATGGCGTCGTGAAGCTGGAAATGCACGGTTCCTGCTCCGGCTGCCCCTCCTCCACCGCCACCCTGAAAAGCGGCATCGAGAATATGCTGAAGCACTACATCCCGGAAGTGGTGGCGGTCGAGCCGGTCTAAGCTTTGATATCGAGCAGGCTCTTCATCATCTCGTCCTGCGTCTTGATGACCTTGGCGTTGGCTTTGAAATCGTAGCTGGCGATTTTCTGCTGCACGGCTTCTTCTTCCAGATTCACATTCGGAAACTCGACGATGCCGTTTTCATCGGCCGCCGAATTCTCGGGCTGGTACACCGGGATGATCGCGGGGTTGCGCGTGCGGATGGAGGTTTCCACCCCGCCGGTCGGCTCGATGCTGCGCTGAGAGACGTCCGTCGGCTGATAGGCACGCTCCACGCGCTCGCCATTCACGAGGGAGGACGTGCTCTGCAGATTGGCGACGTTATTGGCGCTGTTGCCGAGGCGAACCTGCGCCGCATTCATGCCGCTGAGTCCAATGCCAAAGACGTTCATGCTCACCTCCTGACGTCCCCCATACTATAGAAGGAACGCCTGAAGGGAAAGTTAATAACATCTCGGATTTTAGCTAAATCAGCGCCTTATGGCTCGATGTCGGACTTCTTGGTGCTGGTACCCGTCCAAGCGGGCGGGTCGCTGGCGGGGAAGCTGTCCTCGCTGGCCTTGTCCACCGGATTCTTCGAATGCGGCAGATTCTTGTTCTCGTTGGATTCTGGCTTCATTGGGCTCTCCTTGATGGCTTCCAGCCTTGCACAACCGGCCTAAAAACCCCATGCCCTGCCCCCTGCCGCCCCATCAAAAAGGGTTGCCAGAGCGGGCCAAACCCGCTACTTCCTACCCACTCAGGTCAGGGCCGACTTAGCTCAGCTGGTAGAGCATCGCATTCGTAATGAGGGGAGCGACAGCGGCGTGAGTGGGAAGTAAGTTTGGAAGGACAAAGAGTTAGGAAGTAATCA
>DBAY01000015.1 GCA_002291925.1 Alphaproteobacteria bacterium UBA998
CCAGCCTGCGCTGGAATGACAGGAAACTGTCGCCCCGCATTCATGGCGGGGTCTCCCCGTGTGGCACCACCAGACCCCGGCATACGCCGGGGTGACAATTCTCTATTTTCTGTCGCCCTGAACTCGTTTCAGGGCCTATGATTGAAAGATGCTGAAACAAGTTCAGCATGACAAAAAAGTCCTCGGGCCGACGCAATTTCTACTCACCCGCACTCAGCGAATAGCCTTCCTTGCCATCAAAATTAAAGAGGTGCTCCATCTTCAGCACATCAAGGCCCGCCGCGCTTAAGCGTTGCAGCAGCCCGCCCGTATAGTCGGAGGGCAGGGCTTCAGCGGTCGCCATGAAGCGGCAGCGCACATGGTCGGTATTGCTGCCGGTGGCTTCCGCATCCGGCCAGATTTTCAGGCCCTTGCTGGAAATCAGCGTCAGTTTCGCCTGCTCGCCCACCAGCGGGAGAATGGCATCGCCGAGATGCTCCACGCTGTCATTCTGCAGCCCCAGATACACATCCACGCCTTTCAGCACGCGTTTGGCCGTGGGGATGCTGACGATGCGCTTGCTGCGGGCTTCCGTCTCCGCCGAAGCGTTGGATGCCTTGGCACCATACTCGGCTTTCTTGAAGCGGTAGGGTTCCTCGCCGAGATGAGCAACCACGGCTTCGGCGAATTCCTTGGTGCCGACTTTCTCCTTGCTGCTGGCCGCATGATAGATGTCCGCGGTGTGGATGCCGTCCTCGATGGTTTTCAGCCACGCATTTTGAATAAGATTGGCCGTCTCGAACTGGCCGAGATGCACCAGCATCATGATGGCACCGTTCAGCAGGCCGGAGGGGTTGGCGATGTTCTGGCCCGCGATGTCCGGGGCGGAGCCGTGGATGGCCTCGAACATGGCGAATTCCTCGCCCACGTTGGAGGAGCCGGCCAGGCCCACCGAGCCGCAGACTTCCGCCGCGATGTCGGAGATGATGTCGCCGTAGAGGTTTTCCGTCACGATGACGTCGAATTTCTCCGGATGGCTGGCGATGCGCGCCGCGCCGATATCGATGATGTAATGCTCTTTCTGGAGCTCCGGATATTCCTCGCCCACCTCGTTGAAGATACGGTGGAACGCGCCATCCGAGATCTTCATGATGTTGTCTTTCGACATGCAGGTCACCTTCTTGCGCCCGTTCTTGATGGCGTATTCGAAGGCGTAGCGGATGATGCGCTCGGAGCCGGTATGGGTGATGAGCTTCACCGCGTGATAGGCGTCGGCGGTCTGCTGGTATTCGATGCCGGAATAGAGGTCCTCCTCGTTCTCGCGCACGATGACAAGGTCCATCGCGGCGTGCAAGCCCTTCACGAAGGGGTGGTAGCTTTTCGTGGGGCGGATGTTGGCATAAAGCCCCAGCGTTTTGCGCATGGTGACGTTAAGGCTCTTGTAGCCGCCGCCCTGCGGGGTGGTGATGGGCGCTTTCAGCAGCACTTTCGTGCGGCGCAGCGTATCCCACGCAGACGGCGGGATGCCGGTGGTGACGCCCCGCTTGTAATAGGCCTCGCCGACCTCGATGGTCTCGATGTTCAGCTTGGCGCGCGCCTCGGCAAGGATGCGCAGCGTCGCATCCATGATTTCCGGGCCGATGCCGTCGCCATAGGCTACAGTGATGTCTGCGGTGTCTGCCATGTAAACCTCGTTCGTTGGGCCATTCCGTGATGCGATACTGCGCGGAGGATGGTTAGAAAAGTGTTTACGCAAAGCGATGTTTTTCAGGAAAAAGTGGGTTTTTCGTCAGGACTGCTGTCACAAAAGCTTCATTTTTTCAGCCGGAAGGCTGTGTTAGTATGAAAATGAGGAAAAATGCCTGTGAACCAGACAACTGAACGCCCCGCCGCTTCGCCTGTGACGTCGCCCGTGACGCCAAGGGTGCCTGAGCCTGCCAGCGTGGATAGCTGGCTGCAGTCCCAGCGCCTCGACCCGTCCATCCAGCGCGAGCGCAATTACGCTGCCGAGGGCAACCCCTTGCCGCGCACGGAAAACCCGTGGGGCTACGATCGCTCGCCGACCTCCTCCGCCGCGCCGGGGGACAGCCCGTTCTACAACCGCGTCTTCTGGGCCTCGTACAAAGGCCTCTCGCGCGGTCTGTTTGGCGGCCTGCTGCTGGGCGCGGCGCTGGGAGCGGGGGTAGGGGGGCTCGTCGTGGGGGGGCTTGCGCTTGCCGTCGGCGGTGTGACGGCCACGATTGCGTCCGTGCTGGTTGGCGGTGCGGCCATGATTGGCATGAAATATTACAAGGATGTGTTCTCGCTTGTGGGGGCCAATACGGGCGCGATTGCGGCGGCGATGGAAATCAACGAGGAACGCAACCAGGTCGTCAACCAGAAGCTCGACAAGCTCTTGGAGCTGGAAGTCCGTCGCGCCGGGCTTGCCCCGAGCGAGCTGGAAGAACTGCATAAGGAAGCGCGGCTCGCGCGCCATCGCGGGCTGCAATATTTCGACGACAAGCTGCAGAGCGGCTCGCCCGTCTTCTGGGGGCTGGCCGCCGTGGGTGCGGTCGTGGGCGCGATCTTCGGAGGAGTGCTGCTTTGGGCTGGCTACGACGTATTTAAGGACATGCTGAGCCATGCCGGGCTAAGCGCCGAGGCAGCGGGTATTGGCACCACCGCCATGGGCAGCGCGCTGGTGGGTGCCACCGCGCTCGGCGGCGCGACCTTCGGCATCAACCGTCATTATTTCCGCCAGCATTTCAACGTCACCAACGCGCTCTATGAGGGTGACCTGCGCTATGTCGGCAAGGCGCGGGCGCAGGAAAAGCAGAACATGCTTGATGCGTGTGAGCAGCAGACCCTGCCGGGGGATGCGCCCTGCGAACGCGCGGCCTCCGCCCATCCCCTGCATGAAGCGCCTAATCCTCCTGGTACTCGCATTGCTCAAGCGCGGGCTGAGGGCGCTGTGCGCGCGCCGGCACTCGCTGCGCAAACGTCGCTGACCTGAGCATTGTAAAAGGCATGACGCATGGCGGATAGCCGACCCTACCACATCAAGGTGCGAGAGCGGGCTGGGCAGGGCATGCGCCTTGGCCTGTGGGCGGGCTTCGGTATCGGGGCGTACATGGCCATCACGGCGGCCACGGGGCCGGGCGCGCTCCTGATGGCGCCCATCATCGGCGGCATGTGGATGCTCGGGGGCGCGGCAGCCGGCGCGGCTGGCGGACTACTGTTCGGTGCCGTGCGCCATTCGCGTGTGTTTGATCCGCCCAGGCCTGAGCAGGATCGCGTCGTTGACCTCGCCGCCATTCAGCAGCGCGTGCAGGATGCGCTGGTGCCGGAACAGGAGCTGGCCCAGGCTGCCAGTGCTGCACGGAGACCGGGCCGCAGCTTCGTGGCAGCTGAGGAGGCGCGCCGCGCCGCGCGGGCCGCTACCGTTTCCGCCCAGCGCTAGGGGCGATTTTTCCTGTCAACCCATTTTTTTGGCGTGTTTTGTGCGAAAAAAGGCGGTTATCCGCCGATTTCTTAAAAAAAGCATTTTACAAAACAAAATCTACGTGCTTACCTCCCCATCAGCCTATTTATGTAGGTTTTGCCTAGGGTTTCGGGTGTTTTGCACCTGACATCCGAAGCGGATTCCACGTCTGTTTCCAGGGGTGGATTTTCACACTAGCTGCTAACGCTTGAAGGAGCATTGCAATGAACAAGAATGAACTGATTGCACAGGTCGCTGATGAAGCCGAACTGACCAAAGCCAAAGCCGCCGAGGCGGTTGATGCGTTCATCAACGCCATCACCAGCGCGCTTGCTGCTGGCGATGAAGTCCGCCTCGTTGGTTTCGGTACCTTTATGGTAGCCCAGCGCAAAGCGACCGAAGGCCGCAACCCGCGCACCGGCGCGACGATCAAGATCGCCGCTTCCAGCCAGCCGAAATTCAAGGCCGGCAAAGCCCTCAAGGACTCCGTGAACAAGCCGGCCCGCCGCAAAGCCGCTTAAGTCACGTTTTGCATTGACAGCGCAGGTGGCAATCTGCTACCTGCGCTGTTCTGTTTTCGAGAGTTGGTGTGCATCGCATCCGGCCCTCTGAAATGGGCGGTTAGCTCAGTTGGTAGAGCATCTCGTTTACACCGAGAGGGTCGGCGGTTCGAGCCCGTCACCGCCCACCATATTTCTTCATTTTCTACTTTTTATTTTTGGCAGGCAGACGGCACCGCTTGTTCGCGCATGCATGTATCATGCGTGCCGATGGCCTCTTCATCGCCGCTTTTTTCATCCCCTTGAACGAAACCCTCTTGCGTGCGTGCGGATGACCTGCTACATCACCGCTTCGATCGCCTCTGACGAGGCGCGGTTGGGGGTGTAGCTCAGTCGGTTAGAGCGCCGGCCTGTCACGCCGGAGGCCGCGGGTTCGAGTCCCGTCACTCCCGCCACTTTTGCTGATTTCGTATCCTTTCCGCCTGTCAATTGTGACGCGTGTGAAAATATGGTATAGTCGCGCCATGCTGACGATGCTGAGTTCCCTGCGCCTCCGCGCCCTCGTGCTTTTGATGGCGTCGGGGTTTGTCATGGCGCAAACGGCCTTAGCTTACGCGCGCTGTGATCATGCAAACGCGCCGCATCGTCTTGAGGCGACGCAGACGCCCTGCCACGAGGAAGCCGCCCATCGCCACGCCCCCGCCGCGCCGGAGAAGCATCCGGCAGCGGAGTGCTGCGCGGAGATGGTGTGCGTGAAATGCCTGCAGATCACCCCGCCCGTGGCCGATGGCCCGACGCTGCAACGGGCGCGCTTTGCCGAAATGCTGTTCATTGCGCGGGAGGAGGTGATTTTCTCCCGTCTGCCCGATACGCCGGAGCGCCCGCCGAAGCGCGTGTGATGACCCTTGTTTCGTCACATATCATCACATCAAAGGATTTTAACATGTTGAAGACATTTGTTTCCGTTGCCATGCTCTCCCTTCTCGCGGCCTGCGCGCCGGGGCAGGGGGGCGGTGGATGCCCGTGCAGCCAGCACAAGATGAGCTGCGCGGACTGCTGCAAGGGCCATTGCAAGGAATGCTGCCACGGTGAAAATGGCGGCCATTGCCCGCACAACCCGCAGTAATCACGCGACGTAAGGAGGCGGCCGGGGATGTTCCCCGGCCGTCTTTTTTTATGTGATGGCCGGGGCGGCGGGCTGCTTCACGGCGCCTTGGGGCTGGGGCTCTTCGACGCGGATTCCCGGCGCCTCCGGGTGGGTGAGGGCCAGGTTGTCCAGCCGCTCCTGCAGGCTGGGATAGCCCGATATGGTGCGCATGGTTTCGTAGCGCCACGAAAACTGCCTGGGGTGGATTTTCTTCAGGCCGCTCGCAAGCGCGGCCGGCTTGCCGCTGAGGCCGGCGCCGATGGCATCGGATTCCAGCTCCGCTGGCCGCACGCCGAAATTATTGCCCGCCACGGCGCCGCCAACAAAGCCGGCAAACGAGAGAATCTGCATCCAGATGGGCTGTTTTGACACATCCTTGCCGAAACGTGCGGCGATTCCTTTTGTTGCCGATTCCACAAAGGCGCTGCCAAGCACGCCCATTCCCAAGGGAGGCACAATCCGCATGGTCATGTGCTTGCCTAATTGCGAGACGTGGCCAATCTCGTGCCCCAGGATGGCTTCTGCCTCGTCAAATGTCAGTTTGCGCAGCAGGGAGGTGGTGATGATGACCTGGTCCTTTGAAACTGCGGCAGCGTTTGGCTCATTGGAGGTAACCAGCACCAGCTCCGGCGTCGGCAGGCCGGCCTTGGCTGCCATGCGCGCGAAACTGGCGTGAAGTTCCGGATGGGTCTCCGCGGTGATGGCATAGCGTTTGCGCTTTGGGTGCAGGAATGCCCCAAGGCGCTCAATGATGCCGTGGGGCTCAATAGTCTTCATGGGCACCTGCGAAGTCAGGCGCGGGTCAGAAGCCTTGAAAACGAAGCCGCTTTCCGGGGTCATCATGCTATTTTAATGCGATTCCATGCGAAAAGGATGAATTTTATGTGACATCCCGCATGGCTTTTTCGTCAACAACCGGGGGGCGAAAAGTAATTCTATTGCTATCCCCTCCCGGAGACGCTAACTAGGGCCTGATTCAGTCCGGGGTCCGCCATGGAAGCCATCGTTTCCTCGTATTTTCCGATTCTTGTGTTCATGGGTATTGCCATCGTGCTGGCCACCGTCATGGTGGTGGTGCCGCTGCTGGTGGCGCCTAAGCGGCCCGATAACGAGAAACTCTCCGCCTATGAGTGCGGTTTCGAGCCGTTCAGCGATGCGCGCGGGCAGTTCGATGTGCGCTTCTACCTGGTGGCGATTCTCTTCATCATCTTCGATCTTGAAGTCGCGTTCCTGTTCCCTTGGGCGGTGGTGCTGAAGGAGATCGGCATGTTTGGTTTCTGGTCCATGATGGTGTTCCTCGGCGTGCTCACCATCGGCTTCATCTATGAGTGGAAAAAAGGGGCGCTGGACTGGGAATAAGCCTTGTAGAGACTGGATTTGACGACTATTTAGCATTTTCTTATATACACGGATAGCCATGACAAAGATTGCCACCCACGACCATGCCGCACCGCTGCCCCCCGGCCGCGATCAGGACGCCCTGCTGGGGCAGGTGATGGAGGAGTTCAACGACAAGGGTTTCGTCGTCGCCAATGTCGACAAGCTGGTGAACTGGGCGCGCACCGGCTCGCTCTGGCCGATGACGTTCGGCCTGGCCTGCTGCGCCGTGGAGATGATTCATGCGTATGCCAGTCGCTATGATCTTGACCGGATGGGAATTGTTCCTCGAGCAAGCCCGCGCCAGTCGGACGTGATGATTGTCGCCGGCACGCTGTGCAACAAGATGGCCCCGGCCTTCCGCAAGGTCTACGACCAGATGGCCGAGCCGCGCTACGTGATTTCCATGGGCAGCTGTGCCAATGGCGGCGGCTATTACCATTACTCCTATTCGGTGGTGCGCGGCTGCGACCGCATCGTGCCCGTGGATGTGTATGTCCCCGGTTGCCCGCCTACCGCAGAGGCGCTGATTTACGGCATCATGCAGCTGCAGAAGAAAATCCGCCGCACCGGGACGATTCGCCGTGGCTGAGACTCCTGCGCTTGACAATAATCCGCTGGTGGAGCTGGGCGAATACATCGCCGCCAGCCTGACGCTCTCCTCGCATGAAATCATCCGCGGCGAGCTGATCCTCACCTGCGCCCGCGAGACGCTGGTGCCGCTGCTCACCTTCCTGCGCGATGAGCCGCGCTGCAAATTTCAGCAGCTGATGGATATTTGCGGCGCCGATTATCCGAACAAGGTCGATCGTCTGTGCGTCGTCTATAATCTGCTCAGCCTGAAGCACAACCAGCGGATCCGCGTGAAGGTATGGACGAATGAGGAAACGCCGGTGCCCTCTGTGGTAGATGTCTACCCCACCGCTGGCTGGTTTGAGCGCGAAACATGGGACATGTACGGCGTGTTCTTCACCGGCAACCCCGACCTGCGCCGCATCCTCACCGATTACGGCTTCGACGGCCACCCGCTGCGCAAGGACTTCCCGCTCACCGGTTACGTGGAGATGCGGTACGACCCCGAGCAGCAGCGCGTCGTCTATGAGCCCGTGAAGCTGACGCAGGGCTTCCGTAAGTTCGATTTCCTAAGCCCATGGGAGGGCTCACCGGACATGATTTACAATCTGCCTGGGGATGAAAAGGCCGCCCTAAATGATAATTTTGAGAAAAGGATGGGTTAAGATGTTGGGAGTTCTTAAAGGCCGCAAACCCTTATTCGTTGCCTTCTGGGGATATTTCTTTTTCGGTTCGATGATATTCAGTTTCGCCTTTCGGCAACTCCTTAAATTTTTTGGTCATGGTGATGACATTGGACTTTTGGCGTGTGCCAACTATGCATATGCTATTGCTTCAAGCATTGGTGTGTGGCGCTGTGCGTTAAACGCAGACAGCCTTTTTTGGGGGTATTTCGCACGCATAATAATTATTCTGTTTTTCGGCATACTCATTTTAAGCTTATTCATTGCTTTCGCAACTTATCTGCCAAAAACCTTTATTGCTTTAATAGAAGAGCTTGGCCTATGAAAGTATTGGTTAATACTCTATTATAAATTTCTATTGGTTTAAATCACTCGCGCTGAAAAAAAATTAGAAATATGATGCGTAAATGGTAAGTCTTGTGGAAAATAACCGCGTCGATATTAAGAACCTCACGCTGAATTTCGGCCCGCAGCACCCGGCGGCGCATGGCGTATTGCGCCTTGTGCTGGAGATGGATGGCGAAGTGGTGGAGCGCGCCGATCCGCATATCGGGCTGCTGCATCGTGGCACCGAGAAGCTGATGGAGTACAAGACGTACCTGCAGGCGCTGCCCTACATGGATCGCCTCGATTACGTCTCGCCGATGTCCTATGAGCACGGCTATTCGCTGGCGGTGGAGAAGCTGCTGGGGCTGGAGCTGCCAGAGCGGGCGAAACTCATCCGCGTCATCTTCCTTGAGCTGACCCGCATTGCCAATCACTGCCTCAACGTTACCACGCAGGCGCTCGATGTGGGCGCCACCACGCCGCTGCTCTGGATGTTCGAGGAGCGCGAGAAGATCATGGAATTCTATGAGCGTGTGTCGGGTGCCCGCATGCATGCCGCCTATATCCGCCCCGGCGGGGTGCATCAGGATATTCCGGCGGGGATGGAAGAAGACATCGACCGTTTCTGTGACGGGTTTCAGAAATACGCGGATGATGTCGAAGGCCTGCTGACCGAGAACCGCATCTGGAAGCAGCGCACCGTGGGTATCGGCGTGATTTCCGCCGAGGACGCGATGGCGTGGGGCTTCTCCGGCCCGATGCTGCGCGGCTCCGGCATCCCATGGGATTTGCGCAAATCGCAGCCCTATGAAGTGTATGGAGATCTGGATTTCAACATCCCCATCGGCAAGAACGGCGATTGCTATGATCGCTACCTCGTGCGCATGGAAGAAATGCGCGAGTCGCTGAAGATCATCAAACAGTGTGTTGCTCGTTTGAAGCCCGGCCCCGTCTTCGTGCAGGACAGCAAGATCATGCCGCCCAAGCGCGAGCTGATGAAAACCTCGATGGAGGCACTCATCCACCATTTCAAGCTCTATACCGAGGGCTACCACGTCCCGGCGGGCGAGACCTACACGGCGGTGGAAGTGCCCAAGGGCGAGCTGGGCGTCTATATCATCTCGGATGGCACCAACAAGCCGTACCGCTGCAAGGTGCGTGCGCCCGGATTTGCGCATCTGCAGGCGCTGGACTTCCTTTCAAAGGGCCACATGCTGGCGGACGTGAGCGCCATCATCGGCACGCTGGATATTGTATTTGGGGAGATTGACCGATGACCTTCACGACGATTGCGCTGGCAATTTCCGCCGTGCTGATCAGCTATGCCGTACTGGCGAAGAGGAAAGCCGCTCGGTCAGTTAAAGAAAATTCAACAGAGGCATAAATCTCGATTCGCCACGACATGCATTATGCAAGAGGGACTAGGGATGCAGAGAGTCATAACTTCTGAAGATAAAGAGTTTCTGGACTTTTTAATTGCGCGAGCCGCCAGGAATGGTTGGGTAAACCGTAAATTGATTGCTGGTATACGCTGGCGGCATGTGATTTTGCTTCTGTCGCTCCCCGCTTATTTTTTCATGCATAATTTACATCAGAAAGACTCGCCGCTCGTCGCAAAAGAAAAAGAAATATTAGCCAGCGTTTTTGAAATAGAACGACAATTGCAAAGTGAAAGTTCTCAAGAAATCCGCTCATTGCTTCTCGAAAAAAAACAGGAGTTAGTGAATAGTTTTTTTTCTTTTCATGACATGCGCCAGAAAGACGATATCAGTCATTCTTTGGAAAGTGAAATTTTTTTGAATCTTTTATTAGTTACAATTGTTTTAGTTTATTTATATCACAGCCGTGAGCAAGAAATGGGCAAGCTCGCAAGTATCATCAAAGATCAAATTTCACATTCAACGGATCAATAATGCACCGTACCACAGGCAAGGTCGCGCCCGTCGCGCAGCCGGAGAGTTTCGAGTTCACGCCGGAGCATCTGGCGGAGGCGCAGGGTATCATCGCCAAGTATCCGGAAGGCCGTCAGGCCAGCGCCGTGATGCCGCTGCTGATGATCGCGCAGCGCCAGGCCGAGGGCTGGGTGCCCAAGGCGGCGATGGATTACATCGCGCACATGCTCGGCATGCCGCCGGTGCGCGTCTATGAGGTCGCCACCTTCTACACCATGTACAATATGGAGCCGGTGGGCCGTCACCATGTGCAGATCTGCACTACCACGCCCTGCTGGCTGCGCGGCTCCGACGAGATCGTGAAAATCTGCGAGAAAAAACTCGGCATCCCTCTTGGTGAAACCACCGTCGACGGCCAGTTCACCCTGCAGGAAGTGGAATGCTTAGGTGCCTGCGTGAATGCGCCGATGATGCAGATCACCAGCTACTGCAAGGACTACCGCGACGAATATTACGAGGACCTGACGCCGGAAAACACCGCCGAGATTCTCGACGCGCTGGCCAAGGGGGAGTTCCCGAAAGCCGGCCCCCAAAGTGGCCGCAACGCCTCCGAGCCATCTGGCTCCACGCCTGCCACGATTTTCAAGCTCGACGCGTCTTCTTCTGTACGTGGTGAGCAGGTGAAGGCGGGCAATGACGTGGCCGCCGCGCCCGGCACGGCCAAGAACCCGCCGAAGCTCTCGCGCGACGACCGCGATGCCGGCGAGGAGAACCCCGCCGCCAACCCCAAGCCGGCCCGCAAAACCACCACGAAAAAATCGCCCAAGGCATGAAAGCGTTCGCCCTGATCCTGATGCTTCTTCCCAGCCTTTCGCTGGCCGCCCCGCTCTACGGGGTGGATTGGGACGTTCTGCAGGACGGCACCTTCATGGCGACGGATTGCAAAGACCTCGACGCCAAGGGCATCGAGAACAAGAATGCGGACAATGCCAGCTTTGATTATTGCGCCTGCACGGGCCACATCACTGTGCCGCAGATGCGCGGCATGACGAACGCCTTGGCACAGCAATCGATGAATACCGCCCTGCGCGAGGCTGTGAACGGGGCAGGGTGTGATGAAACCAAGCCCTACACACTGATGCAGGACCGCACCGGCTCGCGCCAAGTGAGTTATTTTGATGTGAAGCTTGCCAATACGAAGCTTATCAGCTTCCTCATCTGGAATGACAGCTATGAGGCGGGAGCGGCCCACAACAGCTGGAGCCTGCGCGGCGTCACTTTTGATCTGGCATCGGGCAAGGAACTGATGCCAAGCGACCTCATCGATGCGGAGAAATTCCCGGTCATCAACCAGCAAATCCGCGAGGAATTGCAGCAGGCCAGCTTTGCTGAATTCGCCAAGGAGCAACTCGCGGAGCGCAGCAGCGACTTCCTGACGCCCGAGGGCTGCAATGGCTGCGCCTTCAACCTCACCCGCGAGGGGGTGGAGGTCGTGTTCCAGCTTTACGAAGTCGCGCCTTATGCCGACGGCAATCCCAAAGTCATCATCTACCGTGACGATCTGAAACCCACCATCGCTGAACAGTTATAGTTATGCTGAAACAGGAAGACCGCATTTTCACCAACCTCTACGGCTTCGAGGACTGGACGCTGAAGGGCGCCAAGGCGCGCGGCGACTGGGACAACACCATGGCGATTCTCGCTATGGGGCCGGAGAAGATAATCGAGGAAGTGAAGGCTTCCGGCCTGCGTGGGCGCGGCGGGGCAGGGTTCTCCACGGGCATGAAATGGTCGTTCATGCCGAAGCAGTCCGATGGCCGCCCGAGCTACCTCGTGGTGAATGCCGACGAAGGCGAGCCCGGCACCTGCAAGGACCGAGACATGATGCGCCACGATCCGCACAAGCTGATCGAGGGCTGCCTCATCGCCGGTTTCGCCATCCGCGCGGTGGCGGCCTACATCTATATCCGCGGCGAGTTCCGCGAAGAGGGCGACCATGTGGAGCATGCCATCCGCGAGGCGTATGAGGCAGGCCTCATCGGCAAGAACGCCTGCGGCTCGGGCTATGATTTCGACGTGTTCCTGCATCGCGGCTCCGGCGCCTATATCTGCGGCGAGGAGACGGCGCTCATCGAATCGCTGGAAGGCAAGAAGGGCCAGCCGCGCCTGAAGCCGCCATTCCCTGCGGGTGCGGGCCTGTATGGCTGCCCGACCACAGTGAACAACGTGGAATCCATCGCCGTGTGCCCGACGATCCTGCGCCGGGGCTCTGCCTGGTTCGCGGGGCTTGGCCGTCCGAACAACACGGGCACCAAGGTATTCTGCATCTCCGGCCATGTGAACAAGCCGTGCAACGTGGAAGAGGAGATGGGCATCCCGCTGAAGGAGCTTATCGAGAAACATGCAGGCGGTGTGCGCGGCGGCTGGGATAACCTGCTCGCCATCATCCCTGGCGGCTCCTCCGTGCCGCTGCTGCCGAAGGATATCTGCGACACGGTGCTGATGGATTTCGACTCGCTGCGTGAGGTGAAGTCCGGCTTAGGGACCGCCGCCGTGATCGTGATGGACAAATCCACCGACGTGGTGCGCGCAATCGCGCGGCTGTCGAAGTTCTACATGCACGAGTCCTGCGGTCAGTGCACGCCCTGCCGCGAAGGCACCGGCTGGCTGTGGCGTATGATGGAGCGCATGGTCACCGGCAACGCCCGCCGCGAGGACATCGACCACATGCTCGACATCGCCGGCCGCATCGAAGGCCACACCATCTGCGCCCTCGGCGACGCCGCCGCCTGGCCGGTGCAAGGCTTAGTGCGCCACTTCTGCCCGGAAATCGAGCGCCGGATTGACGAGTTCACGCGTAATCAGCAGCGAGCTGCATAAGGTATTGCCATGCCCAAACTGAAAATTGACGGTAACGAGTACGATTTCCGCCCCGGGATGACGGTCATCCAGGTGTGTGACGAGAACGGGATCGAGATTCCGCGCTTCTGCTATCACGAGCGTCTGCGCATTGCGGGCAATTGCCGCATGTGCCTTGTGGAGGTGAAGCCTGGGCCGCCGAAGCCGCAGGCTTCCTGCGCGCTGCCCGCCGCCGAGAACATGGAAGTGCAGACCGCCTCCCCGATGGTGAAGAAGGCCCGCGAGGGCGTGATGGAGTTCCTGCTTATCAACCACCCGCTCGACTGCCCCATCTGCGACCAGGGTGGCGAGTGTGACCTGCAGGATCAGGCGCTGATGTACGGCAAGGGCACCAGCCGCTACAACGAATTCAAGCGCGCCGTCGAAGACAAATACATGGGCCCGGTCATTGAGACGCACATGACGCGTTGCATCCATTGCACGCGCTGCATTCGCTTCGTCGATGAAGTGGCCGGGATGCCGGAACTCGGCGCCATGGGCCGCGGCGAGCATATGGAAGTGACGACCTATCTGGAGAAGGCCGTGGCGTCGGAGCTGTCCGGCAATGTGGTGGATCTCTGCCCCGTGGGTGCTCTGACCTCCAAGCCCTATGCCTTCGTCGCACGCCCGTGGGAATTGGTGAAGACGGAATCCATCGACGTGATGGATGCGGTCGGCAGCAATATCCGCGTCGATTCGCGCTTTGATGCGGTGCTGCGCGTACTGCCGCGCATGAATGACGACATCAACGAGGAATGGATCAGCGACAAGACGCGCCATGCCTGTGACGGCCTGCGCGTGCAGCGCCTAGATCGCCCGTACCTCCGCGAAAATGGCAAGCTGCGTCTCGCTTCGTGGGAGGAGGCGCTGGGCGTGGTGGCTGAGAAACTCTCCGCCACCAAGGGCGAGAAGATCGCCGCGCTGGCAGGCAACCTCGTGGATGTGGAATCCATGCTAGCGCTGAAGGAGCTGATGGTTTCGCTCGGCTCGCCCCACATGGATTGCCGTCAGGATGGCGCTGCAATTGATGCGTCGGACCGTGCGAGCTACCTGTTTAATACCACCATCGCCGACATCGAGCAGGCGGACCTCATTCTGCTGGTCGGCACCAATCCGCGCTTTGAGGCGCCGCTGGTGAATGCCCGTATCCGCAAGCGCTTCCTGCAAGGCGGCCTGAGCGTGCACAACATCGGTGCGGCGGTGGAGCTGACTTATCCGGTGACCGAGCTGGGCAATATTCCGGCGCTGCTGGCCGAGATTGCTTCCGGCAAGCATGCGCTGGCCGATGCTATCAAAAATGCGAAGAACCCCATGGTCATCGTCGGCATGTCCGCGCTGGCGCATGAGAGCGGCGAGGCCATCCTCAACGCCGCCCGCTCGCTGCCGCTGCAACGCGAGGGCTGGAACGGCTTCAACGTGCTGCATAATGCGGCAGCGCGTGTGGGGGGGCTGGAAATCGGCTTCGTGCCGCAAAAGGGCGGCAAGGGCATTGCCGGAATCGTCGAGGCAATCGGCAGACGAGAGATCGAAGTGCTTTATCTCCTCGGCGTTGATGAGATCGACATGGATTACTTCAAGGGCGCTTTCAAAATCTATCAGGGCCACCACGGCGATATCGGCACGCAGAATGCGGATGTCATCCTCCCAGGCTGCGCCTACACCGAAAAGCAGGCGACCTACGTGAACCTCGAGGGCCGTCCGCAACAGGCGGCCAAGGCGGTCACCGCGCCGGGTGAAGCGAAGGAAGACTGGCGGA
Organism: Alphaproteobacteria bacterium UBA998; assembly: GCA_002291925.1. Classification (GTDB taxonomy): domain Bacteria; phylum Pseudomonadota; class Alphaproteobacteria; order Rickettsiales; family UBA998; genus UBA998. The sequence goes on from DBAY01000015.1 coordinate 14,593, forward strand.
TTCTGCGGGCGCTGTCTGAACGCCTCGGCAAGACGCTGCCGTACAACACCCTGCCGGAACTGCGCCGCCATCTGGCACAAGCCTACCCGATCTTCGCCACTATCGGCGAGGTCACCCCTGCGGCATGGAGTTGGAAAGGCAAGGCTGACGGCACAATTGCCAAGGCAGCCTTCGAGCCTGCCATCACCAACTTCTACCGCACGGACCCGATCAGCCGCGTCTCCAAAACGATGGCTGAATGCACCAAGCAGGTCTGGCCGCAACTGCGTCCCACCCAGAAGGAGGCCGCGTGATGGAATTCCAGCTTCCCGCGTTTCTGATGCCGTATCAGGACGTCATCAACAATGTAGTGCTGCCGCTGCTGCTCACCGCGGGCAAGATCCTGCTGGTATCAGTTCCGCTAATGATCGCGATGGCCATGCTCACCTACTTCGAGCGCAAAGTCATCGCGGCGATGCAGATGCGCAAGGGACCAAATGTAGTAGGTCCGTTCGGTCTGCTGCAGCCCTTTGCGGATGGCCTCAAACTGTTCCTGAAGGAAACCATCATCCCGACGCAGGCGAACAAGATCGTCTTCATTATCGCGCCGATGTTAACCTTTATGTTGGCGCTTCTGGGGTGGGCGGTGATCCCGCTTTCGAAAGATTTTGTCATCGCAGATATTAACGTCGGCATCCTTTACCTGTTCGCCATCTCCTCGCTTGGGGTGTATGGCATCATCATGTCAGGCTGGGCGAGCAACTCAACCTATGCGTTTCTTGGCTCGATCCGCTCGGCGGCGCAGATGGTCTCCTACGAGGTCTCGATGGGCTTCGTCCTGATTACCGTGCTGCTCATGGTCGGCTCGCTGAACCTGAACGACGTGGTGGAAGCGCAGCGGGGAGGGTGGTTCATCTTCTCCGGCCTGTTCCCGATGTTTGTCATCTTCTTCATCTCGGCGCTGGCGGAAACCAACCGTCTGCCGTTCGACCTGCCCGAGGCGGAAGGCGAGCTGGTGGCGGGTTATAACGTGGAATATTCCTCTATGACCTTCGCCCTGTTCTTCCTCGGCGAATACCTGAACATGATCCTGCTCTGCGGCATGACCTCCATCCTCTTCCTCGGTGGCTGGCTGCCGATGATTCCGGGCGAGTGGGGCCAAATGGTGCCGGGCGTCATCTGGTTTGCCCTCAAGGTCTGCCTGCTGCTGTTCGGCTTCCTGTGGGTGCGTGCCACCTTCCCGCGCTACCGCTACGACCAGCTCATGCGGCTGGGCTGGAAAGTCTTCCTGCCCATCTCGCTGATCTGGGTCGTCGGCACGGCGGGGTATCTCGTCTATTTCGATAAACTGCCGGGATAATCATTATTCGTCATTCCAGCGAAAGCTGGAATCCAGATAAACGGTCTGCTGGATCCCAGCTTTCGCTGGGATGACAAAATAGGAGAAAACGACATGAACGCCATCATCCAGTCCACCAAGGCGCTGCTGCTGAAGGAACTGCTCTCCGGCATGTTCCTCACCTTCAAATACATGTTCAAGAAGCCGGTGACGATCAACTACCCCTATGAGAAGTCGCCGCTCTCGCCGCGCTTCCGTGGAGAGCACGCGTTGCGCCGCTATCCGAACGGCGAGGAGCGCTGCATCGCCTGCAAACTCTGTGAAGCTGTGTGCCCGGCACTGGCCATCACTATCGAGGCCGAGTCGCGTGCCGATGGTTCCCGCCGCACCACACGTTATGACATCGACATGACGAAGTGCATCTATTGCGGCCTGTGCCAGGAAGCCTGCCCGGTGGACGCCATCGTTGAAGGCCCGAACCTCGAGTTCGCCACCGAAACCCGCGAAGAGCTGATGTACAATAAGGAAAAGCTGCTCGCGAACGGGGAGCGCTGGGAGCCGGAATTGGCCGCAAAGATACAGCTCGACGCGCCCTATCGCTAATTTTGGGAATCGAGCGAATGACGCCTTGCCATCGTGACATGCAGCCGCTAACAAAGCCGGGAAACGTCACCGGCCCCATTGGAATGCTCTCCTGATGTCCCTCGACCTGCACAGCCTCATGTTCTACGTCTTCGCGGCGCTCACGCTGATGTGCGGCGTGATGGTGATTTCCGCGAAGAACCCGGTGCATTCGGTGCTGTTCCTCATCTTCGCCTTCTTCAACGCCGCGGGCCTCGTGGTGCTGCTCGGCGTGGAATACATCGCGATGACCCTGGTCATTGTTTACGTAGGCGCGGTGGCGGTGCTCTTCCTCTTCGTGGTGATGATGCTCAACATCAACTTCGCGGAATGGCGACAGGGCTTCCTGCGCTATCTGCCCATCGGCATCGGTGTGGCGGCGCTGTTCATTGTACAGATCGGCGCGCTCTATATCGCGTCTAAACCCGCCACACAGGGCCTGCGCCTGATTCCCGGCAATCCCACGCCGCCACTGGAAAAAGTGACCAACACCGAGGCCATCGGCCGTCTGCTTTACACGGATTACGCCATTGCCTTCCAGATCGCCGGCATGATCCTGTTGGTGGCCATGGTCAGCGCCATTGTGCTCACCCTTCGCCAGCGTGAAGGCGTTCGCCGCCAGCGCATCGGCAAGCAGGTGGCCCGCCGCCGCGAGGAAGCGGTGGAACTCGTCAACGTGCAACCGGGGCAGGGGATCAGCTGATGCTGTACGGCTCCATCGAACTCTTCTATTATCTGGTGGTCGCTGCCGCGCTCTTCACGCTCGGCATCTGCGGCATTTTCCTGAACCGCAAGAACATCATCACCATCCTGATGTCCATCGAGCTGATGCTGCTGGCGGTGAACCTCAACTTCATCGCTTTCTCGGTCAGCCTGCATGACATGGTGGGGCAGGTCTTCACTGTCTTCGTCCTCACCGTCGCCGCTGCTGAAGCGGCCATTGGCCTCGCTATCCTCGTGATCTATGCGCGCAACACCGGCAGCATCGCGGTAGAAGACATTCGCGGGATGAAGGGGTAAGGGTGTGGTTAAGCATCATATGAATAATGCCCCGTCATTACCCGAATCGCGCAGCGATTCTAGGGTAATCCAGCACATACGGAAAAGCCGGCTCTGGATTCCCCTGGAATTTACTGGCGTAAATTCGGGGAATGACGAAGGAGTGAGCGCATGACCACCGAACAAATGCTGCTCTTCATCGTGTTTCTGCCGCTCTTCTCGGCCATCCTTATCGGCCTGCAGACCCGCTGGGTACCGGACCGTATTGCTCAAATTGTCACCTCCGGCCTGCTCGTCGTTTCCGCCATTCTCTCGGCGCTTGTTTTCCATGACGTCTACACGTCCAAGCAGGCCGTGAAAGCCACCATCGCGCCGTGGATTACTTCCGGCGACCTGCAGGTAAGCTGGACGATTGCTGCTGACATGCTCACCGCCGTGATGCTCATCGTGGTCACCTGGGTGTCGTCGGTCGTGCATATCTACTCCATCGGCTATATGAGCCATGACGAGCACAAGCCGCGCTTCATGGCCTATCTTTCGCTCTTCACCTTCTTCATGCTGATGCTGGTGACCGCCGACAATTTCGTGCAGGTCTTCCTCGGCTGGGAGGGCGTTGGCCTGGCCTCCTACCTGCTCATCGGCTTCTGGTATCACAAGCAAAGCGCCAATGCGGCCGCCATGAAAGCCTTCATCGTCAACCGCGTCGGGGACGTGGGACTGGCCATGGGTATTGCGCTCATTTTCATGACCTTCGGCAGCCTCGATTTCGCCACGGTGTTTGCCAAGGCACCGTCGCTGCAGGCTTACAGCTTTGATTTCTTCGGTCACACCGTGCCGCTGATGGACCTCGTCTGTCTGCTGCTCTTCATCGGCTGCATGGGCAAATCAGCTCAGTTGCTGCTGCACACCTGGCTGCCGGACGCGATGGAAGGACCCACACCGGTCTCTGCCCTCATCCACGCCGCCACAATGGTGACGGCGGGCGTCTTCCTCGTCGCGCGCTGCTCGCCGCTGTTCGAGCTGGCCCCGACCGCCCTGATGGTCGTCACCATCGTCGGTGCGCTCACCGCCTTCTTCGCCGCCACGGTTGGCATGGTGCAGAATGACATCAAGCGCGTCATTGCCTATTCCACCTGCTCGCAGCTCGGCTACATGTTCTTTGCGTGCGGTGTATCCGCCTACTCCGCGGGCGTGTTTCACCTCATGACCCACGCCTTCTTCAAGGCACTGCTGTTCCTTGGTGCAGGCTCCGTCATTCACGCCCTTTCGGACGAGCAGGACATGCGCCGCATGGGCGGCGTGTGGAAGCTGATTCCCACCGCCTATGCGCTGATGTGGATCGGCTCGCTGGCGCTGGCCGGCATCCCGCCCTTCGCCGGGTTCTATTCCAAGGACATCGTGCTGGAATCCGCCTTCGCCTCGCATACGGACTGGGGCACGTTCGCTTACGCCATGGGCGTCACTGCGGCATTCCTCACCGCCTTCTATTCCGGCCGCCTGCTATTCATGACCTTCCACGGCAAGCCGCGCGCCGATGAATCCACCATGCATCATGTGCATGAATCGCCGCCGGTCATGTTGCTGCCACTGGGCCTGCTTGTAGCCGGGGCCATTGCGGCGGGGTATGTCGGGGCGAACCTTTTTGGCATGGTTGAGCCGGACGGGGCGTTCTGGAACGGGGCCATCTTCGTGGCCGAAGGGCATGAGGCGCTAGCCAATGCCCACCATGTGCCCGCTTGGGTGAAATACCTCCCGCTGGTCATGGGCGTGAGCGGCATCGCGCTCTCCTATGTGTTCTATGTCATGCATCCCGCCATCCCGGGGCGCATCGCGGGCACGTTCTCTCCCCTGTACCGCTTCTTGCTCAACAAATGGTACTTCGATGAGCTCTATGACACCATCTTCGTCCGCCCGGCGCTGGCGCTTGGCAAGCTCCTTTGGAAGCAGGGCGACGAGCAGACCATCGACCGCTTCGGCCCGAACGGTGTTGCAGCGCTCGCGCAGCGCGGCGGGGTAGCGGCCAGCCGCGTGCAGACCGGCTACCTGTTCCATTACGCCTTCGCGATGATGCTGGGCCTGCTCGCCATCATCACCTGGTTTGTCTATACCACTGGCCTCTGGCGGAGCTGACGCAATGGGCATTCTCTCCACCCTCATCATCCTGCCGCTGGCCGCCGCCGTGCTCATCTTCCTGATGGCGCGCGGGGAGACGGAAGCCCGTCAGCGCCTGGCGCGCACCATCGCGCTCGCCGCCTCACTCATTACCTTTGCGCTTTCCATCAAGCTCTGGCTGGATTTTGACGCCACCACCGCCGAATTCCAGTTCGTCGAGAAGCACGAGTGGCTGCCGGCGCTGAACATTCAGTATTACCTCGGCCTTGACGGCATCTCGCTGTTCATGGTGCTTCTCACCACGCTGCTGCAGCCCATCTGCATCCTCGCCAGCTGGCACGCCATCGAGAAGCGCGTGGCCGAATTCATGATTGCCTTCTCACTGCTGGAGTCCATGGTCATCGGTGTCTTCTGCGCGCTCGATGCCATGCTGTTTTACGTGTTCTTCGAGGCAGTGCTGATCCCGATGTACCTCATAATCGGCATCTGGGGTGGCCAGAACCGTATCTATGCCGCGTTCAAATTCTTCCTCTACACGCTGGCGGGCTCGTTCCTGTTCCTCGTCGCGCTGCTCTATCTCTATTTCCAGTTCGGCACGTTCGAGATTCCCATGCTCATGCAGCAGGCTCCCTCGCTGGCGCTGGAAACGCAGAAGCTGCTCTGGCTCGGCATGTTCATCGCCTTCGCGGTGAAGGTACCGATGTGGCCGGTGCATACCTGGTTGCCGGACGCACACGTGCAGGCCCCCACCGCTGGCTCGGTCATTCTGGCAGGCATCCTGCTGAAAATGGGCGGTTACGGCTTCCTGCGCTTCTCGCTGCCCATGCTGCCGGATGCGTCCGTAGCCTATGCCGAGTTCGTCTATATCCTCAGCGTCATCGCCGTCATCTACACCTCGCTGGTGGCGCTGCGGCAGGAGGACATGAAGAAGCTCATCGCCTATTCCTCCGTGGCGCATATGGGCTTCGTCACGCTCGGTCTGTTTGCCTTCAACCAGCAGGGCGTGGAAGGCGGCATCATCCAGATGATTTCCCACGGGGTTGTCTCCGGCGCGCTGTTCCTCTGTGTCGGCGTCGTCTATGACCGCCTGCACACACGCGAGATCGCGCGTTACGGCGGCCTCGTGCAGATTATGCCCCGCTATGCGCTGCTGTTTATGCTGTTCACCATGGCCTCGGTCGGCCTGCCGGCCACTTCCGGCTTCGTTGGCGAATTCCTCGTGCTGGTGGGGATGTTCCAGGCCAATCACGTGTACGCTTTCCTCGCCGCCAGCGGCATGGTGCTGGGCGCGGCCTATGCGCTGTGGCTTTACCGCCGCATCATCTTCGGCGAGCTGACCAAGCCGGATTTGAAAAAGATGACCGACCTGACGCTCACCGAAAAACTCAGCTTCGCCCCGCTGGTGGCCATCGTCATCTGGATGGGCCTCTATCCCAAGCCGTATTTTGACGCCATGGCCCCGTCCGTGAAGCACCTGCTCGAGCATATCGACAGCCACACCATCGGTAACTTCAACGAACTGGCGGAGGTGCAGCCATGAGCGCGGAATTCCTCCAGCAACTGCACGGCCTGCTGCCGGAAGGTTTCCTCGCCGTGGGTGCCATGCTACTCCTGATGGCAGGTGTTTATGGCGGCAAGGGCGTGACCCACATTGTCAATTACGCCGCCATCCTCGTGCTGGTGGTCGCGCTGCAACTCGTGCTGATGACCACCGGCCTGCCGACCCCGGCGGACAGTCCATTCGTGCATGATAACTTTGCGCTCTATGGAAAACTCTTCGTGCTGCTCGGTTCGGTGATCACCCTGATCATCTCCAGCACCTGGCTGGCGCATGCGGAGAATGACCGGTTCGAATATCCCATCCTCATTCTGTTCTGCACGCTGGGGATGTTCCTGATGCTCTCGGCCAATGACATGCTCTCGGTGTACCTTGGGCTGGAGCTGGCGAGCCTGTCGCAATATGTGCTGGCATCCTTCCAGCGCGACCGCACGCGCTCCACAGAGTCGGGCCTGAAATACTTCGTTCTCGGCTCGCTGGCCTCGGGTATGCTGCTGTTCGGCATCTCGCTGGTGTACGGCTTCACGGGCACCATCGAGTTCCCCGGCATCCAGCAGGTAACGGCGGGCTATACGGCGTACAGCCAGGCGGCGGGCACCCCGTTCCCGTACGGCCTCGTGCTCGGTATGGTGCTCGTGCTGGTCGGCTTCTGCTTCAAGATTTCCGCCGCGCCCTTCCATATGTGGACGCCGGACGTCTATGAAGGCGCGCCGACGCCGGTGACGGCCTTCTTCTCCGTGGCACCGAAAATCGCCGCCGTGATGCTGCTGATGCGCCTGCTCGGCGTGCCGTTCGCGGGCATGGCCGCGCAGTGGCAGCAGATCATCGTGGCTGTCTCGGCGCTCTCCATGCTGGTCGGTGCGCTTGGCGCACTGCGCCAGACCAACCTCAAGCGCCTGCTGGCCTATTCCTCTATCGGCCATGTGGGCTTTGCCCTGATGGCGCTGGCTACGTTTAATGCCAATGGCTTTGCTGCCGTGCTCGTCTACCTCGCCCTCTATCTGTTCATGAGCCTTGGGGCCTTTGCGCTTCTGCTGCTGATGCGCCGGGAAGGGGAGTATGTGGAGTCGATTGAGGACCTGAAGGGGATCTCGCGCATTCATCCGTGGTTTGCCTTCGCGCTGGCGGTGTTCATGTTCTCCATGGCGGGCATCCCGCCGCTCGCGGGCTTCTTTGCCAAGCTGTATGTGTTCCTCGAGGCCGTGCGCGGCGGCTATCTGTGGCTGGCGGTGTTCGGTGTGCTGGCCAGCGTGGTGTCGGCTTACTACTATATCCGTCTCATCAAGTTCATGTATTTCGATGAGGGCGGCACGGCGTTTGAGATGCCGCGCTCGCCGAGCCTGGATGCGGTCATTGGCCTCTGCGTCGCGGTGATGCTGTTCTACATCCTCTCACCCATGCTGCTGGACGGCCCTGCCAAGGCCGCCGCACAGGCGCTGCTGCCGTGACCGCGAAAAAGAAACCCGCGTCGCTCATCGAGTCTTACCACCTGCTCGCCTATGACGTGCTGGATAGCACCAACGAGGAAGCCCGCCGGCTGGCGCGTGGCGGGGCCAGCCACGGTGCGGTGATCTGGGCCAAGCGGCAGACGCAGGGCCGTGGCCGCATGGGCCGCGAATGGGTGTCGCAGGAAGGCAATCTCTTCGTATCGCTGCTGTTGCAGCCTAAGGTGGAACTCATCGACGCCGCGCAATTCTCTTTTGTTACCGCCCTGGCCGTAGCCGAGGCGTTGCAGCCGGTGGTGAGCGAGGTGGGCACGCTCTCGCTGAAATGGCCGAATGACATCCTGCTCGATGGCCGCAAGCTGGGGGGCATCCTGCTCGAAACCGAGCCCACCGAGGACAAAAAGGGGTTCTGGCTCATCGCGGGCATCGGCATCAATGTGGAGTCCTGCCCACTAGAGGCGGAGGTGATGTACCCCGCCACTTGCCTGAAACAGGCGGGCATCGAGATCATCAGCGCCAAGATTGTGCTTTCCCGCCTGCTGCCGCATTTCGTGGAATGCTACGACCGCTGGATGGCCAAGGGCTTCGAGCCCATCCGCAAGGACTGGCTGGCCCTGGCACACGGCATGGGCGCGCAGACCAGCGTGCGTTCCGGCAATGAGGAATATACCGGCACCGTCACCGGCATCGACGCGCAGGGCCGCCTGCAGATGGAACTGGCCGACGGCACCCTGATGCACCTGACCAGCGGGGACGTGCTGGCGTAGTGTTTATGTTAACTCGTCATTCCGAACGAGCATCGCGATGAGGAATCTTTATACAGGGAAACACAGCGGCAATCCCTGTATAAAGATTCCTCGCCTTCGCTCGAAATGACGTTGAAAGGTTGCCCGAATGCTCCTCGCCATTGATGTCGGCAATACCAATACCGAATTCGCCCTATTTGATGGGGAAGAGCTGCGCCGCACCTGGCGGCTGCGCACGGAGCGTCACCGCACGGCAGATGAGTACGTCATCTGGCTGCATCAGATGTTTCAGGCGTCGGGCTTTGCGCTCTCCACCGTCACGGCCGCCATCATCGCGTGCGTGGTGCCCGAAGCGCTGTTCCCGCTGCGCCAACTCTGCAAGCATACGCTGAATGTCCCGCTGACACTGCTGGGCGAGGATGCGCTTGATCTCGGCATCCGCACCGCCACCGAAGGCGAGGTGGGAGCCGACCGGCTGGTGAATGCCGCCGAAGCGTGGCGGCGCTACCGGATGCCGCTCGTTATCGTCGATTTCGGCACCGCCACCACCTTCGATGTGGTGGGCGAGGGCGGCGTCTATCTCGGCGGGGCCATCGCGCCGGGGGTGAATCTTTCGCTGGAAGCCCTGCAGGCGGCGGCATCCAAACTGCCCGGCATCCGCATCCGCCAGCCGGAACGGGTGATTGGACGCTCCACCGTGCCCGCGATGGAATCCGGCATTTTCTACGGCTATCTGGGACTGGTGGATGGCATCAACCGCCGGATTCTTAACGAATACGGCCAGCCGATGAAAGTCTTCGCCACGGGCGGTCTGGCGGCGCTTTACGCCCCGCACAGCGAAACCATTGAAGAAACGGTCGAAGACCTTACCATCCGCGGATTATTGACTATCTATGAGGCTAACCGATAATTGGATGATTAGTTATTAGAAACACGTCATTCCGAAAGAGCGCTAGCGAGGATGAATCTTTATATAGGGACACTCTCAGCGTTCCCTGTATAAAGATTCCTCACATTCGTTCGGAATGACGAATCTCCTCAAACCTCGCCTCTGAACACTCACCACTCATCTGGAAAAAATGGCCTCCACCCACCTCGACGCTTACAAAGACCAGCTCCTTTTCCTGCCACTCGGCGGTTCGAACGAGATTGGCATGAACGTAAATCTTTACCACCTCGACGGCAAATGGCTGATGGTGGATCTCGGCATCGGGTTCGCCGATGATTACTTGCCGGGCGTGGAAATTCTGCTGCCTGACCTCGATTTTATCGCCGAGCGCCGCAAGGATTTGCTTGGGCTAGTGCTCACCCATGCACATGAAGACCATATCGGCGCGGTGGCCTATCTGTGGGACGAGCTGCAATGCCCCATCTATGCCACGCCGTTCACCGCCTCCGTGGTGAAATACAAGCTGCAGGGCGAGGGCATCTCGCCGCGCAGCATCCCCATCAAGGAGGTGAACCTCGGCGATAAACTGGAGCTGGGGCCGTTCAGCCTCGATTTCATCTCGCTGACCCATTCCATCCCGGAGATGCAGGCAGTTGCCATCAAGACGCGCCACGGCACCGTCATGCACACGGGCGACTGGAAGCTGGACGACGCGCCGCTGGTCGGCCCCGTGACCGATGAAGCCGCGCTCACCCGCTACGGCGACGAGGGCGTGCTGGCCATGGTATGCGATTCCACCAACGTGTTCGTGGAAGGCCGCTCCGGCTCCGAAGAAGGTGTGCGCGATGCGCTGGTGCAGACCATCGCGGAGTGCAAGGGCCGCGCCATCGTCACCACCTTCGCCTCCAACATCGCGCGCGTGGAATCGGTGCTAAGAGCCGCGCAGGGGGCAGGGCGCCATGTGGTGCTGGCCGGGCGCTCGCTGTTTCGCGTAGTGGAGGCCGCGCGCGAGGCGGGTTATCTGAAAGACGTTCCCGACCCCATTGCCGACAAGGACGCCGCCGGCCTGCCGCCGCACAAGATGCTGATTCTCTGCACCGGCGGGCAGGGCGAACCCCGCGCCACGCTCACCAAGCTGGTGCAGGGAAGCCACCCCATCCTGCGCGTGGGGGCGGGGGATACGGTGATTTTCTCCACCCGCGTCATTCCCGGCAACGAAACGCGCGTGCGCTGGCTGAAGAACCAGCTCATCCGCAGCGGGCTGGAAATCATCACGGACAAGGAAGCCGGCGTACACGTCTCCGGCCACCCGGCGCGCGACGAGCTAAAGCAGATGTACCAGATGGTGCGCCCGCAGATCGCGATTCCCGTGCATGGCGAGGCGGCGCATCTGGCCGAGCACGCCAAGTTTGCGCATGCCATGCAGGTGCCGGAGGTGGTGGTGGGCTATAACGGTGCCGTCATCCATCTCAGCAAGGGCAATGCGCGCATCGTGGACGTGGTGCATTCCGGCTACATCGCCATGGACGGCACCTCGATGATCCCGGTCAACAGCCCGGTCATTCGCATGCGCCGCAAGCTGCGCGACGAGGGCAACATCACCATCTCCCTGGTGATCGACGACGCCAAGCGCCTGCTCTCCGCGCCGCAGATTACGGCGCCGGGTAGCCTGGATACGCAGGAGGACGAAGCCCTCCGCCACGTGCTGGAGGAGGACATCACCCGCATTTTCGATGGCCACCACAACCGCAAAGCCACGCTTCACAGCTTATCGGAGAAAGTTCGCAGCGTGGTGCGCAAGCGGATTCAGGAAGAGCTTGGCAAGAAGCCGGTTCTGGAAGTACACCTGCATCAGATACAATAATTTACGGGTGGCATGCCGCTTTCTCTGCCGCACATCAACCGCCGCAAGGTACTGACACTTCTCGGGGTCGTCGGTGTGCCGCTTCTGGCCTTCTGGGTGGCCGTGCATGTGCTGGTGGATGCCGACGCCCTGCGCAACCGGTTGGTGGAGCGCCTCTCGGCCCTGTCCGAAAACGAGGTGGCGGTACAGGATGTGTCGGTGTCGGTCTTCCCGCTGCCGCGCGTCACGATGCATCGGCTGTCCATTGCCAACCCCTCTGAATCCAGTGAAAGCTACTTGTTTGAAGCCGCCGCGCTGGTGGTGAACCTGGATTTGAAGTCCCTGTTTAGCGGCGCGCCCCGCGCACGCAGCATTGAGCTGGTGCAGCCCGCGCTGACACTGGAGCGCTATTCCCCCACGGTGGTGAACTGGACGCCGTACCTGCCTTTGTTCGAGCAGCTGGGGGCCCCTCTGGCGGATAGCCTCATCATCCAGGGCGGTTCCATTTATTATTCCGATGCCGCGCAGGAGCTGGAGGAGAACATCACCGGCATTTCAGGCCGCCTGCGCTGGAAGCCGGGCGGGCTGATGGAGGGCGAGTGGCAGTTCACGGCCTTTGAAGCGCCCGGTACGCTCAGTATCCAGATGCCTTCCGGAAACGCCACCTCATACGAAACTTTTGATGTGCAATCCGCTCTCCAGCTGCGATTCGGCCCTGAGTTCGTGGCCTATCAGGGGGGGCTCTCGCGCAAGGCAGGTGGGCCGGTGGTGCTGCAGGGCCAGCTCACCGCCGAAGCCACGCAGGCGCGCGAATGGTTTGAGCGGCTCTCGGTCAGCCAGGCCAGGGCTGGCGCGTTCGCCACCCTACCAGAGCAGATGCCGCTGAAACTGAACGCCCGTCTCGATACACGGCGCGAAAAGGGCAATGCCGAACTGGTCTCCCTCCAGCTGGGCGAGACCAGCGGCACGGGAAAAGTGCAATGGGTGGACCAGAACGGCACCGCGCAGGCGGACGGGGAACTCACCTTTGAAAAGATCAATGCGGATCAGCTGCTCGGCGGCAAGGGCAGTGTGAACGCGTTCTTCTCGCTTTTCCTGCCGCAGGGCGTGGAGGGCATGTTCAGCATGCAGGCGAAATCCCTGCGTTACCACGGCGTGCCGTTCAGCGCCGTCCAGCTCACCTCCACCCTCAGCCAGGGGGAGATGAACATCAATCAGGCGAGCGCCGCGCTGCCCGGCAAGACCCGCCTGATCCTGCTCGGCATCATGAAACGGGATTTGCAGGGCAATGTCAGCTTCGATGGCAGCGCCGAGATGCTGGGCGAGGACGCGGCGCAGTTCATGCAGGAATCGGGCTTCGAGCGGGTGAATCTCATCCCGCAGGCGCATAGCCGCTTCCGCGCCCGCGCGAACATGTTCCTCTCCGCCGATCGCGGCACCATTTCGGAGATGCGCTTCCAGGGCGGTGATTTCTACGTCGTCGGCGGCGTCAACATCAATCCCGGCGGCAAGCATGACATCGAAACCACGCTGCGCATGCGCAATGTCCGGCTGGAGCCGCTCGCGGCCTTCTTCAACCCGCTCACGGAGAAGGCGGCTACCACCGACGTGAAAGTGCTCAACCGCCGTCTCGACTGGCTGGGGACGCTGGAGAAGAAAATCTACGTCAATGTCCTCTTCGACAATTTTACCCTGGGCGACCGGCAGGGCGTGCAGAGCCAGTTCATCGTCAGCATTGTCCCCAATCGCCTCGAATTCCAGCGTATCGACATGAATTTCGCCAATTCCCATGTGCGCGGGCTGGCGACCTTCGACCAGACGGCGGAGGGAATGCCCGCGCTCAGCGCCACGCTGGACATGACGGAGTTTGATCTGAATCACCTGCTTGGCCATGAGCTGGTGAAGCATCCCGTGCCGCGCGGCAATCAGGCTGCGGTCTGGTCGTCGGAGCCGTTCGAAACCAGCTTCCTGCGCGGGTATGACGCGCGGCTGGAAATCAGTATCGGTCGGGTCTACCATGACAGTTTCGTCATGGAGAATCTCGGACTTTCCGCCGCCTCCACCAATGGCGAGTGGCGGATTGATGACCTGCATGCCGATCTGTGGGGCGGGCAGCTTTCCAGCGCGGGAACGCTCGATGTGTCTTCCGTGCCAAACATGAATACGACGCTCTACATGACCAATATCGACCTCGCCCAGGCCTTGCAGAGTTTTGCCGGGTTCGAGGCGCTGCGGGGCCGTGCCAGCGTCAGCGCGGAACTCTCCAGCAGCGGCGTCAGCGCATTGGATTTCGTGAAGAATGCCACCGGCACCTTCGCCTTCAGCGGCCGCGAGATTGCCATCCGCGGCTTCGATCTGGCGAGCCTCGTGCAGACCGTGCCCACCGTGCGCTCGGTGGCCGATGTGGTCAACACGGTGCGCATCGCCACGCTGCGCGGCGCTTCCACCTTCAGCACGGTGGATGGCGGCTTCTATTTCTCGCAGGGCCAGCTTGGCACGCAGGGCATCAAGTTCCGCTCGCGGCATGCAATCGGCGCCTTTGGCGGCTCCATCGACCTGGCGCGCTGGATGCTCAATGCCGCCATCCAGTTCCAGCTGATTTCGCTGGCGGCGGATGAGTATCCGGCTGTCACCGTGCTTTTCCGTGACTCGATGGATAACCCCGTCATTGACCTTGATACACGCTCGCTGGAGGCGTGGGTGGCGCGCCAGAAACTATTGCAATAAACTGCATCCGGCAGTGGGCCGCTTCGGCGCTCCTGCGTTGCAAAACCATTATAAATAGTTCATTCTCTGGCTAATGCCCGGTTGCGCGGGCTGGAAAATAGGTGGCTGTTGCATGATCAAGGTAACGACAACAGGGGCGGAGGCCAAGCTGGCCGAGAGGCTCGCTACGCTCGACGGGGAAGCTGGCTGGGGTGCCCTTCATTTCGCCTTCGACCGGCTGCTGGAGCATTACCGCAGCGACTACCAGATCAAGATTGCCCTCAACCTGCTGAAGGACCTGCTCAAGGATTACGAGGGGCATCTCTATCTCTGCAAGGACAGCTCCATTTTCCTGCTTGCGCAGTCGGTGCCGAAGCAGCTCATGGACAAGGTCGTCTTCCAGCTGCGCTACCTCTTCATGGATGATCCGCTGGCCTATGCGCCGGATGGTGAGGAAAACAAGGAGTTCTGCCAAGTCTTTGACCTTGCCGAGGACAGCGAGATGATCTTGCAGCGTGCCCGCCAGAAGATGCTTCAGGAGGGCCGCGCCAACCGGGGCACCGCTACGCCAGCCGCGGCTTCCGCCGCAGCGCCAGCCACGCCTGCGGAAAAGCCCGCTTCGCTGCTCGCGCAGGTGAAGGAACTGGCCAAGGCCGCGCCCATCAAGCTGTTCAACGCCACCAGCCTGGCTGGCATCGAGCGGGATCTGGCGCGCGCCGATCTCAGCATCGTGATGCGCCGCCAGCCCATCTGCGCCGCCATCCCGGACATGACGGTGCGCCGCGTGTTCGACGAGCTCTACATCAACATCGCGCATCTGCGTCAGATGATGAAGCTGGACATCGACCTGCTCAGCAATCGCTGGCTCTTCAAGTACCTCACCGAGCTGCTCGATGAGCGGATGCTGCACATGATCCGCCTCGCGCCGACGCGCTACCTCGAGCATCCGGTCAGCCTGAACCTCAACGTGCGTTCGCTGATGTCGGATTTCTTTTATGAGTTCGACGCCTCGGTGAACCCGTCCGTGAAGGTCTCGGTCGTCATCGAGATCCAGATTTCCGACGTGTTCGAGGATATGCGCGGCTTCCAGATGGCCCGCGAGGCGGTGCAGAAGATGGGCTACCGCGTCTGTCTCGATGGCCTGAGCGACCTCAGCTTCTCGCAGATCGACCGCGAGGCGCTCGGCTTCGACCTCGTCAAGCTGCAGTGGAACGCCGACATCACCGCTGACCTGCAGAGCAAGCAGAACAAGAAAATCGCCGATGCCATCCGCCGTTGTGGCCCGAACCGCGTCATCCTCACGCGCTGCGACAACCGCAAGGCTGTGGATTACGGACAGGCGATGGGCGTCTCGCTGTTCCAGGGGCGCTACCTCGATAAACTCATGAACCCGCTCGCCAAGGTTGAGAACTAGCGAATGGACTGGGCCTACATCCTCGGCAGCGTCATCGTGATGACCGTGCTGGGGCTGTCGGTGGGTAATTTCGCCACTTCGCTGACCTATCGCCTGCCGCGTGGCCTGAAGATCGCCAACGATCCGCCTTATTGCGACAGTTGCCGGAAGTATCTGGAGACGCGGGACATGTTCCCGTTTTTCTCCTGGGTTATCAACCGCGCTAGGTGCCGCTTTTGCGGGGAGCCGGTTCCCGCGCTCTATGCATTCGTGGAACTGGGATGCGCCCTCTGGTTCAACGTCACGTGGTTTGCCTTCTGGCCGGATGCGGTGGATGCGTACCTCCTTAGCCTGTCGCTGGGCGTGTTCGTGATCACCCTCATCTCGCTCCACGTGGCGGAGAAGCGGCTGTTTGCGGTGATCGTCGTGCTCATTGCCGGGCTGGGCGGTGTCTGGCGTGCCCTGTTTGATTTCGGCATCATGAATGCGGTCATCAGCGCTTATCTCGGCCTGATGGCCGGGGTGGTGGTCTGGCTGATCCGCTCGGCCATCGCGCGTGCAAAGCAGCCTTTCCCGACCTACGCTATTTTGCTTGCCGTCTGCGCCCTCTGCGCCGGGCGCGGGCAGTTGGTGCCGCTCCTCGCGCTTTCCATGCTGGCCACGCTGGCGCTCTGGCTGGTGGGACGCAAAAGTGCATCAGTGCGCGGCAGCGAGGGCATCATCGGCATGTGCCTCGCGCTGCTATGGCTGATGCTATTCCCCGGCTTCGGCAAGACCCTGCCATCCGAATGCAGCAAGGTGCTGTGCGAGGAAAACAAGGGCTGCCAGCTTGTTACCGTGACCGACTGTCATCGCTAATCTGAAGATGTGTCATTCCAGCGCAGGCTGGAATCCCGCATGTGTCATGCTGAACTTGTTTCAGCATCTTTAAAATAGGCCCTGAAACGAGTTCAGGGCGACAGCTCGTCTGGATTCCAGCCTGCGCTGGAATGACAAAAAACTACTCCACCGTCACCGATTTCGCGAGGTTGCGCGGCTGGTCGACGTCCGTGCCCTTGTGAACGGCCACATGATACGCCAGCAGCTGCGCCGGGATGGCGTAAACGATGGGTGAGAGCATATCCGGGCAGGCGGGCAGGGTGATGACATGGCGGCAAAGGCCTTTGAGTTCCTCTGCACCTTTCTCACAACTCAGCAGTACGATGCGTCCGCCACGCGCTGCGGTTTCCTGCAGGTTGGAGGCGGTTTTCTCGAACAGTGCGTCATGCGGCGCGAAGACGACGACGGGCACGGATTCATCGATGAGTGCGATGGGGCCGTGTTTCAGCTCCCCCGCCGCATAGCCTTCGGCGTGGATATAGGAAATCTCCTTCATCTTCAGCGCGCCCTCGCTGGCAATCGCGAAGCTAGTGCCGCGCCCGATAAAGAGCATGTCCTTCGCGTCGCTAATTTCTTTGGCGGTTTGCTGGATGACAGTGTCGGCTGCCAGCGCCTGCTCAATCCAGCGGGGAAGCTGCGTCACCTGTTTCGCCAGTCCGGCGGTTTCCGAGGCCGTCAGCACGCCGCGGATATCGCCGAGCGTGATGGTGAGGGCCAACAGGGCCGTGAGCTGGGTGGTGAAGGCCTTGGTGGAAGCAACCCCAATCTCCGGCCCGGCGATGGTGGCGAGCACGCTGTTCGCCTCACGCGCCATGCTGCTGGTGGGCACATTCACCACCGCCAGCGTATGCTGCCCAACCGACTGGGCATAGCGCATCGCCGCCAGCGTATCGGCGGTTTCGCCGGACTGGGAGATGAAGATGGCGAGGCCGTTTTCCGGCATGATGGGCTTGCGATAGCGGAATTCCGAGGCGATCTCGATGGAGGTGGGCACGCGGGCGATCTGCTCCATCCAGTAACGAGCCACCTGCGCCGCATAAAAGCTGGTGCCGCACGCCACCATCGTCACGCGCGAGACCTGCGACAAGGCCTCGGTAAGGGCGGGGAAGCGGAAGCCGCCATCGCTGCGGTAGGCGTCGAGCGTGCGCGTGATGGCCTGCGGCTGCTCGAAGATTTCCTTCACCATGAAATGCGGGTATTCGCCCTTGTCGGCCTCGGCCTTGTCCTTTTCCAACGGCATGGTGACGCGCTTCACGGGCTGGCCGTGATGGTTGAACACCTGCACGGAATCCGGCCGCAGCACGGCCATGTCGCCTTCCTCGAGGTAGGCGATCTCGCGGCAGAAGGGGGAGAGCGCCAGCGCGTCCGAGCCAAGCATCATCGCATCTTTCGCATAGCCCATCGCCAGCGGGGAGCCGCGCCGCGCGCCAATCAGCAGGGAAGGGTCATCGGCAAACACGATGCCCAGCGCAAATGCGCCATGCAGGCGGGCAAGTGTTTTCTCCACCGCTTCTTCCGGGGTGAATTTCTGTGTCAGGTAGTCGGTGATGAGGAGGGGGATGACTTCCGTATCCGTCTCGCTGGCAAAGCGGTAGTCTTTGGCGATCAGCTCCTCGCGCAGCGCGGCGTGATTTTCGATAATGCCGTTATGCACCACCGCCACGCGGTCCGTGGCATGGGGGTGGGCGTTGATTTCCGAGGGGGCACCATGCGTGGCCCAGCGGGTATGGCCGATGCCGCAATTCCCCTCAAAGCGTTGGGTGGAGGTGATTTTCTCCAGTTCGGCGATTTTGCCCTTGGCGCGGCTGATGGTCAGCCCATTTTCCCCCGCAATGGCGATGCCGGCGGAGTCATAACCGCGGTATTCCAGCCGTTTCAGCCCGGCAAGCAGGTAGGATTTCGGCGCCTTGGCTCCGGTGATGGCGATGATCCCGCACATGGCTTTCCCTCGAATTTTCCGGCGAAACTACTGAGCGCAGGGCCATTTCACAAGTCACAGTTGGCAACAAAATGATACAGGGGCCAAACCACCGTCATTTAACAGCATTTTTGTCACGATACCGACACAAAAAACCGTTATGCAGGCTGGCAAATTAACATCCCTTCCGCGCTATCTGTCAGACGTGGTAGGAAAGAATGGCAGGGGCAGCATTCATGGATTCCATCCAGATATTGCAGGAGACGGGAGCATCGGGCAGGCCCGAGGTCACGCTTGATCTGCTGGAGAAGCGCTTCTCCGCGCGCCGTCCGGCGGTCGAGGCGGCGGACATCGTCTATGAATTCACCAACGCCCCCGCGTTGCTCCAGCAATATTACACGCTGCACCTGGCGGAATACATGCGCGCCTGGGATGCCCGCAACATCCCCCTGAAGGATGAATATGACAGCCGCTGCCACACGCTCATCATGCGCCGCGGCAAGCATGTGGTAGGCGGCGTCCGCCTGATTCTCCGCACGCCGCGCAGCCGCGTGCCGCTGCCCATGGAAGCGGCGGGGGTGGACCTGTCGCAGGCGCTGCCGGGAATCAACCTGGCCTACCAGACGTATGGCGAAGTCTCGCGCATGGCACGGCTGCCGGAATATCGTGGATTCGAATTCACCATGAAGATTCACGAGCAACTCCGCCGCAAGGCGCAGGCGCTGGGCATGCGCTACGGTTTCATGGTGGCCCCGGCCTCCAACACGCGCCTCTACCGGCTGGTGGGCCAGATGACGCAGGACAGCTACACCGTGCTGGAGCATGTGAGGGTGCCGGAGGTGGATTCCCATGAGGGGCTGCGCATGATCGCCTCCTGTATTGATTACGGCGTGCCGGAATCCGCTGTTTACCCGCACGAAGCCGACGAAGCGGTTTCCGCGCCTGTATTACCTGAAACGGCAGGCATTTAAGGCGAATGTTAAGTATTTAAATAAAACTTAACCTTTGTGCTTCATAAACACAGGGCCCAACCAAGGTCCTGACCGTGCACAAAACAAGAAAAACACTCCCCGCGGCATTACTTCTCGGCAGCCTGCTGAGCAGTGCCGCCCATGCCGCTTCCGACAAAGCCTTGCCGCTGTCCCTGCGCGAGCTGACGCAAATGGAGGTGACCTCCGTCTCACGCAAGGAGGAAAAGCTCTCCGACGCCGCCGCGGCCGTCTATGTGCTGACCAACGAGGATATCCGCCGCTCCGGCGCGACCAGCATCGTCGAGGCGCTGCGCATGGTGCCGGGCGTGCAGGTGGCGCGATCGGCCTCCGGCGAATGGGCGGTGAGCGCGCGCGGCTTTAACGACCAGTTCGCCAACAAGTTGCTGGTGCTGATTGACGGGCGTACGGTCTACACGCCCATTTTCTCCGGCGTCTACTGGGATATTCAGGACATGCTGCTCGACAATGTGGAGCGTGTGGAGGTCATCCGTGGCCCCGGCGCGACCATGTGGGGCTCCAATGCGGTGAATGGTGTCATCAACATCATCACGAAAAGCGCGGCGGAAACGCAGGGCGCGTTCACGCAGGGGCTGGTGGGCAGCGATGAATGGCAGGGCGGTCTGCGTTATGGCGGCACCTCCGGAGACAAGGTGCAGTACCGCGTTCACGCAAAACACCGTGATTACGATTCGCTGCAGCGTGTGGGCGGCGATTCAGCCCGTGACAACTGGAGCATCACGCAGGGCGGCGTGCGCGTGGACATGCAGCCGACCAGCCGCGATGAAATCCAGCTCTTCAGCGATGCCTATGAAGGCAGCAAGAACCAGATTCAGCTCTTCCCGCGCATCCGCCCGCTGGGCATCAACGCCTTCGATAGCGACGTGGCGGCGAATGGCGGATACGCAATGGCGAAGTGGAAGCGCGAATGGAGCGAAGGCTCGCGCACCCAGCTGCAGAGCTATTACAATTACGACCGCCGCGTGGTGGGCCGCTTCGGCGAGCTGCGCGTGCAGACCTTCGATGCCGATTTCCAGCACGCGCTCACACTCGATGCCCGCAATGACCTCACCTGGGGCGCGGGCTACCGCGTCAATGCGGATGATCTGGAGAGCACCTTCTACAGCCGCTTCTCGCCCACCAGCCGCGTGGACAGACTGCTGAACGGCTTTGTGCAGGACAAATATGCCATCCTGCCGGAAGAGCTGTTCCTTACCGTCGGCTCCAAGTTCGAGGAGAATAATTACACCGGCTTCGAATTCCAGCCGAGTGCACGCCTGTCGTGGCTGGCGGCGGAGAATACCACGCTGTGGACGGCCGTCTCGCGGGCGGTGCGTGTGCCAAGCCGTGCGCAGGACGATATCTCACTGGTCATCGCGCCGCTGCCCAACGGCAACGGATTTGCGCGGCTGACCGGTGACCGCGATGCGCCCGCCGAGGAATTGGTGGCTTACGAAACCGGCTTCCGCACCAGCCCTATGAACGACCTCTCGCTGGATGTGAGCCTGTTCTATAATGACTATGACCGCCTCGCCACCTCCACGCCGGGGCAACCGTTCCTTGATCCGAATTCGCCGTTTGGCCCGTATGGCGTCCTGCCCCTGTTGCCTCAGGCATCCGGCGAGGGCGAGGGCTATGGCGGCGAATTCGCGGTAAGCTGGCAGGCGCTGGATAACTGGAAACTGGATGCCGCCTACAGCTACCTCCAGATCCATCTGGACGGCTCTTCGCTGGTGAGCGTGGCAGGTTCCGCGCCGCAGCACCAGTTCAACGTCCGCTCGCACGTCAATCTCGACGAGCAGTGGGAATTCGACCAGATGCTCTATTACAATGACAACCTGCCCAGCGAGGATGTGGCCAACTACGTGAAGCTGGATTTGCGTGTGGGCTGGAAGCCGATGGACGGGGTGGAGTTCAGCCTCGTCGGCCAGAACCTGCTGGAGGACGCGCATCAGGAATTCTCACCCTTCCTCTACAGCGTCCCCACCGAAGTCGGACGCAGCGCCTATGGCAGTGTGACCCTCAGGTTCTGATGCTGGCCCGCCACCTGTACCCCCTGTTTCCTCTCGCGGCCCTGCTGGCACTGGCAGGCCCGCGTGAGGCACAGGCGCAGGACAAGGTGGTGCCTGCCGAAGAGGTGAAGGCCCAGATGCTGCTGAATTTCCCGCTGGTCATCGAGTGGCCCGCGGGACACCGGCCACCGGAAGCCCAGGTGCGTTTCTGCACGCTCGGCGAAGAAGACGACGTCTCGGATCAGATGAAGCAATTGCTGATGGGTGAGCTGGGCAGCCGCAACGTGCTGCAGCCCTCGGTATCGCCCGATCAGCTGGCCGCATGTGATGTGCTGTTCGTCTCGTCGCGGGCATGCGATTCTTTCCGCCGGTTGCGTGGCGATCTAGACCGGCTGCCGGTGCTCACCGTGGGCGAGGGATGGGCTTTCCTTAAGGCCGGGGGCATGATCAGCTTCGTGCCGCGCGTCAAGAAACTGGGCGTCTTCAGCCGGGAGACTGTCGGGTTCCAGGTCAATCCTTCGGCCATCCGCGCGCGCAATCTGGTGCTGGACCCCATGCTGCTCGAGATTGCCGACCGCATCTTGGAGGAAGGCGCATGACCCAGCGGCTCCTCCTACTTTCTCTCAAACAGCGCGTGATTTTCCTGATGGTCGCCATCGCCGTGGTGACGGCGGCGCTGACGGCAGCCAGTATCACCATCATCGATTTCTACAAGCTGCGCGACAATTTCCTTACCGAGCAGGAACTCACCGCCTCCATTACCGCTGAGCGCAACCGCTACATCCTGAAATTCGGCCAGCGCGGCACGGCGGCGCAGAACCTTGAGATCTTCCGCATGCGCCCCACGGTAGAGATGGTGTGCATCTATGATGAACGCGGCGAAGTCTTCGCGCATTACCCCGCGCAGGCCAACGGGGACGGCATGACCTCTTCCGGCCATGCCTGTCCGTCCAGTCCGCGCCCGGGAAGCTATTTCGAGGAAACCTATTTGGAGACCTTCAAGCCCATTGAACTGAAGGGCGAGGTCGTGGGCGGTATCTACCTGCGCTCCAGCCTGTCCATTATCGATACCTATCTCAGCCGCCAGCTGATGACCATCCTTGGCGTGGTGGCGGTGGCGATTGCGGTGGCCTACGGGCTGGCATTACGGCTCCAGCGCAGCATCACCCAGCCCATCCTGACGCTGGCCGATACGGCGCATAACATCTCTACCTATCGCGACTACTCCATCCGCGCCCCATTGCCGGGGCCGCGCAGCATGGCGCACTCTCGCGAGATTGCGACGCTGATCTCTGCCTTCAATGAGATGCTGGATGAGATCGAGGAGCGCAACCTGACGCTTCAGCGCAAGAATATCGAGCTGGACCGCGCCCGTGAGCTGGCGGAGACGGCCAACATGTCGAAATCCCGTTTCCTCGCCAGCATCTCCCACGAGCTGCGCACGCCGCTGAACGCCATCATCGGCTTCTCGTCGCTCATCCGCAGCCAGTTCTATGGGGCGATCAACCAGAAATACCTGGAATATGCCGAGGACATTCACGAGTCCGGCGTGCATCTGCTGGAGATCATCAATGACATCCTCGACCTCTCCAAGGCCGAGGCGGGCAAGCTGATCCTTGAGCTGGAGGAGTTCCATGTCGGCAAAGCCATCCGCAAGGTGCTGAGCATCCTCGGCGAGCGGGCGGAGAAGGGCGGTGTGAAGATCTTCGCCGATGTGCCGGACGATCTGCCCTACCTGATTGCCGACCATGTCCGCTTTATCCAGATCATGCTCAATATCGTTTCCAACGCGGTAAAGTTCACCGAACCGGGCGGGCGGGTGAGCATCGCCGTGCAGAGCCGTCCTATCACGGGGCAGCCCGGCCATGTGCAGTTTATTATTACCGTCACCGACACGGGCATCGGCATGCGCCCGGAGGATATGGAGAAGGCATTGCAGAGTTTCGGGCAGGTGGATGGCGACCTTAATCGCCGCTACGAGGGCACGGGCCTTGGCTTGCCGCTGACCAAGAAGCTGGTCGAACTGCATGGCGGCAACCTTGTCATCGAAAGCGAGAAGGGCGTTGGCACCACCGTACAGGTGCGGCTCGTGTCTGACCCGGATTCGCTCAAAAAGTGACGGATAATTTTCTTTTATTTACGCAACTTTTACCTTTACGGGCTAATGCTAGGGCAAACGTCATTTTGCAGGGAGCTTTGCGTGCAAAAGCAGAAATATATTGAGACCATCCTTCTCATCGAGCGGATGCACCGCCGCTTTCTTGATGTCATCAAGACGGAATTGGACCGCCTGAAGATTGACGACCTGAACAACGTTCAGACGCTGATTCTCTACAATATCAACTCCGAGGAGCTGACCATCGGCGAATTGACCAACCGTGGCTATTACCTCGGCTCCAACGTCTCCTACAACGTCAAGAAACTGGTGGAAAACGGCTACCTTGAACAGGAGCGCTCTGCCCACGACAAGCGCTCGGTGAAGGTGCGCCTGTCTCCCAAGGGTCTGGCTATTTGCGAGAAAATCGACGCGCTCTACGAAAAGCATGTCAGCGACCTTGGCAAGGCGGGCCCGGCCGAAGAAGCCATTGATATCACGAAAAAGACCCTGCTCGAGATGGAGCGCTACTGGAGCTCCTTCATGAACAGCCTGTATAAGCTGGTTTAATCCCCCTCGCTCCGTTACGGACGGCTTGCGAAACCGGCCATCCTCTGGTAGCGTCCCTGCTTTCCGTGTTCATTTACTGGAGCTCAGGATGCTGCCTTTGAAGGGTTTTTTCCGGTCTGTCTTTTTCCTCTCCCTCTTTGCCCTGGTGACAGCCGCCCCGCTGGCGCACGCTAAAGACGACGTGCAGATCATCATCGGCACGGCGGGCGTCACAGGCGTCTATTATCCGGTCGGCGGCACCATCTGCCGCTTCGTGGACATGAAATCGAAGGAGCATGGCATCAACTGCTTGGTCGAGTCCACCGGCGGCTCCATCTCCAACATCAACGGCCTGCGTGATGGCGATATCCAGTTCGCCTTTGCCCAGTCCGACTGGCAGTACAACGCCTATCACGGCACCAGCGCCTTTGCCGACCGCGGCGCTTTCACCGATCTGCGTTCCCTGTTCTCGCTGCACAGCGAGGCGCTGACGCTGGTGGCGCGCGCCGATGCGGGCATCCAGGTGCTGGATGATCTGAAAGGCAAGCGCGTCAATATCGGCAATCCCGGCTCCGGCATGCGCGCCACGATGGACGAGGTGATGCGCGCCAAGGGGTGGGACATGGGCGTGTTCAAATCCGCCTCGCAATTCCGCGCCACCGAGCAGACCAAGAAACTCTGCGATAACGAGTTTGATGCCTTCGTGTTCGCCACCGGCCACCCGAACGGCTCGATTCAGGAAGTCACCTCCACCTGCGCCACCAAGATCATCAATATCGACGGCCCGGCCGTGGAGGGGCTGATTCAGGAATATCCCTATTACGCCCCGGCCGTCATCCCTGGCGGCATGTATGCGGGCAATCCGCAGGACGTGCATACGTTCGGCGTGAAAGCGACGCTGGTGACCACCAAGGATGTGGATGAGAAACTTGTCTATGAAGTGGTGAAGGCCGTGTTCGATAATTTCGACGACTTCAAGACCACGCACCCCATCCTCTCCACCCTCAACAAGCGCTCGATGATAGAGAACGGCCTGACCGCGCCGCTGCATGAGGGGGCCAAGCGCTACTACCGCGAAGCCGGGCTGATTCAGTAATCAGAAAGAGCGTTCCACCGCGAAACGGGCGGCTTCTTCCAGCGCCGCGCGCTCGGGTGTGGCCGGGAACAGGCGCAATTGCGCAATGGCGTCCTCCGCATAGGCATGCGCGCGCGCAAAGGTCGCCTGCAACGCGCCATGCGCCTCGATGAGGCGTAGCGCCTCGTCAAGGTCCCCATCGCGCTGGTCGCCTTCCCCGAGCGTGCGCTCCCAGAAGGCTTTTTCTTCTGCGGTTCCGGCGCGGTGAGCGAGGATGACGGGCAGCGTGATTTTTCCCTCGCGGAAATCATCGCCTACGGCCTTGCCCAGCACGGCCTGCGAGGCGGCATAATCCAGCGCGTCATCCACCAGCTGAAACGCGATGCCGAGCGAGCGGCCGTAACGACCCAGCGCCTCGCACTCGGCTTGCGGCCGGTCGGTCATTAGCCCGCCGATGGCTGCCGCCGCGGAGAAAAGCGCGGCTGTCTTGGCGTCGATGATGCGGAGGTAATCCTCCTCGGACGTCGCCAGATCGCCCGCCGCCGCCATCTGCATCACCTCGCCCTGCGAAATGATGGCCGAGGTATCGGAGAGCAGGGCCAGGATGGGCAGCGAGCCATCGCGCACCATCAGCTGGAAGGCACGGGATAGCAGGAAATCACCCACCAGCACACTCGCCTGGTTGCTCCAGATGGCGTTGGCGGTTTCATCGCCGCGCCGCAGCGTGCTCTCGTCCACCACATCGTCATGCAGCAATGTGGCGGTGTGCAGGAACTCCACGGCGGCGGCCAGCCCGATATGCCGCTCGCCCGCATAGCCGCAAAGCTGCGCGCAGGCCAGCACCAGCGAGGGCCGCAGACGCTTGCCGCCGGAGCGGATGATGTGCTGGGCGATTTGCTGGATCAGCGGCACGTCCTGATCGATCAGGTCCAGAATGCGCTGATTGACGCGCACCAGATTGTCCTGCACGAGGGCTTGCAGCGGTTGCAGCGAGGCAGGCGGCGAATCGGCGCGACGGGATGGCGTAAGCATGGCCTCTATCTATCGCCCCGGCGGTTATTAAACAACAATAGAATGCGGCGCCCCGGCAGGCGCGTCGCCCCCCACCGGCGGCGGCACGCAGGCCTTGGTGCCGTGGCGGAAGGTGAGGTTGCCCTGGAAGCCGCCCGTCTCGGCGGCTTGGTGATAAATGCGGCGAATTTCCTGCTCCATGGCGGGCTCCAGCGCCTGCTCACTGCGCACCACGAGATCGAATTGCAGCGTGGCAGCCCGTTTCACCAGCCCATCTAGCTGGAAGCGGCCGAAGGAGGAGAGGACGAAATCCACGAGGAAATGCTCGCCGCCCGCCTGATTGCGTTTCCCCTCCCTGGATTGGCGCTTGTAGTAAAGCCGCACCGGCTCGACATGTTGGCCCGCAAGAAAAGGGAAGGTGAGCGCATTCCAGCCCTGCGGCTCGCGCGCTTCCACGCTGGCCCCGCGCAGGGCGGTGAACTCCGCACCGAGGCGGGCCAGCAGATCGCCTGCCTTGGATTCAATCTCCTTCACGCGTGCGTCACCCAGCCAGCGCTTCACATCGCCGCCTTTGAGCGCGGAGAGCAGGAACAGGATGTCGCTCAGCGCCTGCCGGTTGGCGGCGGGAATCGCCGCGCCGCCCGTCTGCGGGGGCCATTGGCTCGCCAGCGCGGCCAGTGCCTCCATGGCGGGGAAAGTCCGGCACGCGGCACTCGCAGGCGCGGAGGCGGTTATGTCGTCGGTGATGTCCGGCGCCAGCACCTGCGTCAGGCGCGCCTGAAGCTGGGTGCCCGGAGGAAGCGCAGGCGTATTGAGCAGTTTCAGCGTACCGACCGGGGTCTGCAGGATCAGCTCATCCGGCCCCGTCTGGCCGATGACCATGGCGGAGAACACCGGCGTCGGGGGAGCCGCCGGCCGCATGATGGCCTCGGTGGGCGGCGAAGCCGGGGTGGGTGAGGGAGGTGCAAGAAAAGAGCGGGTTTTTGCAGCGACGACGCTAGGTAGTAAGGCGCTGTCCGCAGGATCATTCGGCACGGGTAGTGGCGCGCGGGGGGCGGCCTCGGATGCCAGTGGCGGGGATGCCGAAGGTGTGGTGGCCGTGGGTATTGGCGGCGCGGCAGTGGTGAGAGGTTGGGGTGACGCGCTGGGAGGTGTCGCCGTGGGCATTGGTGGGGCGCCGGTGGTCGGCGAGGAGGCGGGTAGGGGCGTCTGCGGGCCCATGCGCTGCTGATAGGCGGCCAACCCCTGCATCAGGGGCGAAGGTGCAGGAGGCACAGGCGGCGCAGACGTTGCGCCGGTGGTTGGCAAGGCTACTCCGGTTGGAGCAGATACCATCCCCGGTGATGACGCGGTGGCAGTGGGCACGGGCGAGGGAGAAGAAGGCTGCGGAGTCGCTGTGCCAGTTGAAGGTTGGGGGAGCGGGGGCAAGGTGGCAGGAGAGGCCGCGCCCGAAGCCGCGCTGGGAAAGGT
This sequence comes from Alphaproteobacteria bacterium UBA998, assembly GCA_002291925.1. Classification (GTDB taxonomy): domain Bacteria; phylum Pseudomonadota; class Alphaproteobacteria; order Rickettsiales; family UBA998; genus UBA998. The sequence continues at coordinate 42,221 of DBAY01000015.1, forward strand.
GACGCCCAGAATATCCAGCTGCAGGCGGCTGCCGATGACGGCGGGGCCCATGGCTTCCTGCAAAGGAAGCGCCAGCGGCGGCGCGGGCGGCGTAGGCGCAGCGCTTGCCGGCGTCGTTAGAGCTGCTGATGCGGGCGCTGTTGCCGGTGCCGCCGCCGCAGGGGCGGCGGGCATGTTGACCGGCGCAGGCGGGAGCGGTGCGGGCTTGGTGAGCAGCACGGCCTCCACCCGCGCCGGGACGATATCGCCCGGCAGAATGGCGCTGGAGGCGGGGGCGCTGGGGCGCGCCGCGGCGCCGAGGTTGCTGGTGAGGACGCTGTCGTCAGCGTTGGCCGATTGCGCGGCGAGCTGCTCCAGGTATTTCGGCACCGATTTGCCGTCGATACTGACCAGACGGGTGAAGGCGTCATCCGCCCGCCGCTCCACTTGCACGGCCACCTCGATGCCGCGCTTGATGAAAATGTCCGTCTGCACGAACAAATCGCCAACTTCCGTGCGGATGATGGTAGCTCCCTGTGGGCTGCGGCCATTCGCTATGCCGCGGAGAACGGTGCCCTCGGCCAAGTCGAGCGTGGGAGCAACGATCTCACCGGAACTCGTGGGAGTGGAGGATGTGGCGCTGATCCCCAGCAGCGGGAAGAGGGAGCCCGTGATGTTGACTGAGCTGCTCACGGGAAGCCCCTCGCTAGTTCCTGTCAGTTGCAGCACACATCACGCCGGCACCTTTGTCATCAGCTTGATGGAGATTGCCGCGACGTCGGTGGCTGCTGTCGTGTGGCTGGCGAAGTCGATCAGCGGTGTCTGGGCGCGGATGGCGTCGCGCACCTTGTTGTCCTTGCGGATGATGCCAAGCAGGGGCGGCGAGAATTTGAGGAAGCTCTGGCACGCCGTGCTCAGCGCCGCGAAGGTTTTCTCGCCCTCTTTCTGCGAGGCCGCCTGATTCACCACCACATTGACCGCCGGGTTATGCAGCTTGGTGGTGCACAGTTTGATGAAGGCGTAGGCGTCAGTCAGCGAGGTGGGCTCGTCGGTGACCACCACGATGCAGCGCGAGGCGATGGAGGCCATGAACTGCACATATTGCTCAATGCCCGCGCCAAGATCGATGATGACGAAATCATAACCGCGCGCCAGCTCCAGCAGTTCCTGCTTCAGCGCGGTAAGGCGCGAGAGCGAGATGGACGCCATGTTGATCGAGCCGGAGCGGCCCGCGATGATGTCGAAATTCGTGGTGTAATGCGTGATGGCATCGGCCAGCTTCGATTCACCGCGAATGACGGAGCTGAGATCCTTGCGCGGTGTCAGGCCGAGCTGCACATCCACGTTGGCGAGGCCGATATCGCCATCGAACAGAAGCACGCGGCGGCCGGAGCGCGCGAAGAGCTGGGCGAGGGTGATGGAAAACCATGTTTTTCCCACGCCTCCCTTGCCGGATGCCACCGCGAGAATGTTATTGTAAGGCTGTTCTTCTTTCATGTTCACTCTGTGCATTTATTCTAGTGGCGTTTGGTACGATAATCCATGAGTAATCGAGCGAGCGCCCCGGCATTGACGGGGGCGAATTTCTCAAGCACTTTCTCACTCGCGGAGGTGTGGCTAAACGCAAGCCCTGCCGTATGCGCGGCGGTGAGCAGGCTGCCATAGCGCTTGGCGACATCGAGCCGCGTCGCAATCATCTTCCGCACGCCCATGAAGGAAAAGGCGCGCGCGATTTCGCCCGCTTCTTCCGGGTCGCTGCCGGCGGGGTAGACCATCACCGGCTCCAGCTCCATGAGGCTTGCGAATTCGGCCAGTTCCTTCAGCTCGTGGAAGTCGTAGGGGTTGGCCCCGGCGCTGTCGATGAGCAGGCGCTCCTGCGGGTCGGTGTTCTTCAGGACGGCTTTCAGATCGGCGCGTGATTCAGCCATCTCCAACGGCACGCCCAGCACTTCGGCATAAGCGGCAAGCTGCTCGGCGGCGCCCGCCTTGCGGTTGTCGGTATTGACCAGCGTGAGCTTGTGCCCGGCCTTCACGACATGCGCGGCGATCTTGGCGGTGGTGAGCGTCTTGCCTGCGCCGGGTGGACCGATGAGGATGTAGCGATAGCCCGGCTTCACGATATCAATCGGCTCGAACCTGCAGGCAGCCGCCAGCGTGGCTTCCAGCAACCCGGCCAGACCTTCTTCACTATCCGTGGTCAGCGGCGTTTGTGCCTCGACTGTTTTCAGCAGCGCCTCGATGGTTTCCGCCGCCACCCCGTGACGCACCAGAATCTGCTCGATGTCGCGCAGGATGTAATCCGGCATCCCACGCAGGGCGGGCGTGCTCGCGCGCGGCGCGGGGAAATGCGCCTCCACCACCTTTTCCTCGGGCGGCGGCTCGAACTCCGCTTCCTCCTGCGCCACCGTCACCGAGACGCCCTTGCCTTTTGGGTTGCGGGCCGTAGCGACGATGACCGCATCCTCGCCGATTTCCTCGCGCATGATGCGCATGGCGTCCTGCATGTCGGCGGCGGTGATGGTGCGGAGTCTCATGGCCTAGATCTGCCCCAATGTCTTGATGCGTGCTTTCGAGTGAATCTCGTTCTGCGACATCACCACGGTTTGCGAGCGGAAGCGCTCAATGATGGAGCGCACATAGGGGCGAATCGCGGGGCTGGTGAGCAGCACAGGCATCTCGCCTTTCTGTTGCAGCTCGTCGAACTTCGCGCGCACCGCCATGATGAATTCCTGGATTTTCGTCGGCGGCATGCTGAGGGTTTTCTCCTCGTTGGTACCGACCAGCGATTCGACGAATACTTGCTCCCATTGCGGCGACATGGCGACGATGGGGATATAGCCCTGCTCGTTGCTGGCCGCGTAGCTGATCTGCCGTGCGAGGCGTCCGCGCACATGCTCGGTAATCAGCGTCAGGTTCTGGGTGACGCGCGAGGACTCGGCAACCGCTTCCAGAATGGTCGGCAGATCGCGGATGGAGACCAGCTCGGAGAGCAGGTTTTGCAACACGCGCTGTACGCCGGTGACGGAAATCTGCGAGGGGATGGTCTCGGCAATCAGCTTCTGGTGATCCTTGCCCATCTCGTCGAGCAGTTTCTGCGCCTCGGCGTAGGAGAGCAGCTCGGAGATGTTTTCCTTCAGCACTTCGGTGAGGTGCGTGGTGATGACGGTGGGCGGATCCACGACGGTGAGGTTACGGAACAGTGCCTCCTCGCGGTACTGGTCGCTGATCCACATGGCGGGCAGGCCGAAGGTCGGCTCCACGGTTTCCTCACCGGGCAGCGAGATACGGTTGCCGCTCGGGTCCATCACCAGTAGCATGTCCGGACGGATATCGCCGCGCGCGCATTCCATTTCCTTCACCTTCACCACATAGCAGTTGGGCGGCAGCTGCATGTTGTCCTGAATACGCACCGGGGGCATGACGAAGCCCAGCTCCTTGGCGATCTGCTTGCGCAGCGCCTTGATCTGTTCGGTGAGGCGATGGCCTTTCTGGTAGTTGATGAGCGGCAGCAGGCCATAGCCCAGCTCCAGCCGCAGACTGTCGATCTGCAGGCTGCTCTGCACATTCTCCTCGGCGGCGGGGGCGGCTTCACCGGGCTGTCCCGGCTGGCCCATCACGGTCATGGGGCCGCCGGGGCCAGCGGAGCGACGGGCGACGGCGCCGCCCGGCCCTGCGGCGGCGGCGGCAACCTTCGCGGCCTTGACGGACGTCCATGTGATGAAGCCCATGCCGGCGGAGAGCAAGAAGAACGGCGGCGCAGGGATGCCTGGCAGCAGCGCCAGCATGAAGAGCAGGAACGCCGTCACACCGCTGGCGGTGGGGAAGCGCGAGAGCTGGCCCAGCACGGCCTTGTCCGCCGAGCCGGTGGTGCCTGACTTGGTCACCAGCATACCGGCGGCGGTGGAGACGATGAGGGCCGGCACCTGCGAGACAAGGCCATCGCCGACGGTGAGGATGGTATACGTCTCAAGCGCACCCTTGAAGCTCATGTCATGCATCAGCATGCCGATGATGATGCCCGCGATGAAATTGATGAAGGTGATGAGCAAGCCCGCGATGGCGTCGCCGCGCACGAACTTGCTGGCACCGTCCATGGCGCCGAAGAAGGTGCTCTCGTCTTCCAGCTCCTTGCGGCGGGCTTTAGCGGCGTCCTCGTCGATGAGGCCGGCAGAGAGGTCGGCGTCGATGGCCATCTGCTTGCCGGGCATGGCGTCCAGGCTGAAGCGGGCGCTCACCTCGGCGATACGGCCGGAGCCCTTGGTGATCACCACGAAATTGATGATGGTGAGGATGGCGAAGATGATGAAGCCGATGATCACGCTGCCGCCCATCACGAAATGGCCGAATGCCTCGATCACCTTGCCCGCCGCCTGCGTGCCCTTGTCGCCCTCGGTGAGGATGAGGCGGGGGGAGGCGATGTTCAGCGCCAGCCTGAGCAGCGTGGCGATAAGGAGAATGGTCGGGAAGGAGGAGAGGTTCAGCGGCTTCTCGACGAACAGCACCGTCATCAGGATGAGTACGGAAATGGTGATGGACAGGCCGAGCAGCAAATCCAGCATCATGGGCGGGACGGGCTGCAGCAGCACCGTGATGATGCCAACGATGCCCAGCGCGAAGAAAATGTCGCTGCGCCGCAGGGCGCTCCGCGCGTTCGCCTGTATGCCGGGAACGGAGAAGAACGGAGCGATGGCGCGGGTTTCAGCCATGGTGGAAGGGCCGTCTGTTTTGGGTTTGCTCCCCCCTTGAGGGGGAGCCAGCGAAACCAAGCGTCAGCGTCGGTTGAGCGGTGGGGGGCCACCCCCCATGCTTCGCGCGACGGCTCTGCCTTGCGCTCAGCCAAAACGCTCGCCCGCGTTTCGCCCCCTCAAGGGGGGAGCAAAGGTTTTTGTTCCTCACGCCGCATCCTCCTGGCCGTATTGCTTCAGCTTGTTACGTAGGGTGCGGATGGAGATGCCAAGGATGTTGGCCGCGTGGGTGCGGTTGCCGAGGCAGTGGTCCAGCGTGCGCAGGATCAGGTCGCGCTCCACTTCCTCCACGGTACGCCCGACGAGGTGGCTGATTTCATCCGCCGGAATGGCGTAGCCATCCGACGCAGGCGCGGCGGGGCGAGGGGCCGGGGCGGGCTGGGCTGCTGAGGCAGCGGGAGTGGCGGAAGCATAGGCCGAGGATTGCGGCAGCAGGACGGCCTCTGCCTCAATCTGCGCACCCTGAGCCATCAGCACGGTACGGTGCATGATATTTTCCAGCTCGCGCACATTGCCGGGCCACGGGTAAGCCTTGATCTTGGCCAGCGTATCCGCCGTGAAGCGGCGCGGCGGCAGGCCGTTGGCCTTCGAATATTTCTCGATGAAATACTCCGCCAGCAGGGGAATATCCTCCGCCCGCTCACGCAAGGGAGGCAGCATCACGTTGATGACGTTGAGGCGGTAGTACAAATCCTCGCGGAAGAGGCCCTTCTGCACCGTCTCCGGTAGGTTGCGGTTGGAAGTGGCGAGGATGCGGATGTCGATTTTCACCGGCTTGGAGCCGCCGACGCGGTCGATCTCCTGCTCCTGAATGGCGCGCAGGAGCTTGGCTTGCAGCTTGAGGTCCATCTCGCTGATTTCGTCGAGCAGCAGCGTGCCGCCATCGGCTTCCTCGAACTTGCCGATGCGGCGGTTGAGCGCGCCGGTGAAGGCGCCCTTTTCATGGCCGAACAGCTCGGACTCCAGCAAGTTCTCCGGAATCGCCGCGCAATTTACGGAGACGAACGGCTTGTCCGCCCGCTTGCTTTTCTGGTGAATATGGCGGGCTACTACTTCCTTACCCGTGCCCGACTCGCCGGTGATCAGCACGCTGGCGTCGGAGGGCGCGATCTGCTCGACCATCCGCATCACACCCGTCATGGCAGCGGATTTGTAGAGCACGTTGCGTGTTTCCTCCGTCACCGCTTCCAGCACGGCGGCGATCAGCTCCTCATCGGGGGGCAGGGGGATGTATTCCTTCGCGCCGGCCTTGATGGCCTTCACCGCTTGGGCCGGGTTGGCCTCCACGCCGCAGGCGACGATCTCCACCGTGATGCGCTCGGCTTCCAGCATCTGCACGAGGTGGGCGATGTCCTCATCCACATGGATCATCAGCAGGTCCGCGCCCTGGCCCTTGCAGAGCATCTCCACGGCCTCATCCACACCGCCCACCTGTGTCACCTTGGCGCCGCGCGCGCGGGCGATCTTGGTCGCCGCGCCAATCTGGCCTTCGAGGTCACCGATGATCATCAATCGCATGGTTGCTCCTTGAGAGTGGTTAGAGTCTAGAGTTTAGTTTGGTTGGCTGCTGCGTATCACTTCTTCCGCTGGACTCTAAACTCTAAGATTCTCATCACTTCTTATCCCCTTTGATAATCTCCGTCATCGTCACGCCGATGCGGTCTTCCACCACCACCACTTCGCCGCGGGCGACGAGGCGGTTATTGACGTAAACATCGATGGGCTCCCCCACTTTGCGATCCAGCTCCACCACCGCGCCGCGTCCGAGCTTCAGCAACTGGCTGACCTGGATGGTTGCCTTGCCGAGCACGACGGACACCTGCACCGGGATGTCCTGCACGGCGTCCAGCGAGATGCCGGCATCATCGCCGTCGGTGAGGATGTTTGCGAAATCGGTTTCAGCCATGGGGGTCTCCTATGATGAGCGTGGTTCGGTGGGAATGACGGGGGCCGCCACTTCCGGCACGGTCGGCGTGGCGGTGGCGAACTGATCGAGCAGGGCGGCTTCGACGCCCCACCACATCTCGTCGGCGCGGGTCTCGGCGGCGCCGTCCTCCCAATGCAGCTTGGCGTCGTAGGGGGCGAGGCCGGGGTGGGCGCGCACTTCCATCAGCCCTTCATAGCCGGTTTCCATGCGCAGCTGGCGCAGGGATTCCTCGACCGCCTCCACCAGATCGGGATGCACCGTGGCAATCAGGCGCGGCTGCCGCAGCAGGATGGGCAGGCAGCGCTGCACCAGCGATTCAAAGAAGGAAGCGGGGTAATATTTGAGCGCCATCGCGCAGACCTGCCGTGCCACGCCGATGGAAAGCTGCGTCAGGTCGCGCTGGCGGTCTTTGAGGTAGGACATGAACGTGCCCTGCGCCATCTGCATCTGCATGGAGATGCCGGAGAGGGCCTGTTGCAGCGCCTGCTGACGGTGGGCGTCCTCGGCCATCGCGGATTGGCGGCCTTCCTCGAACCCCTGCTGGCGGCCCTGCTCGCGGGCTTCCACGATGGCGCGCTCCAGCTGATCCTGCGTGAAGGTGGGCGGCGGGGGCGGCGCCTCAGGCTGGGCGGGCAGGTCCACCACGATGGGCTCTTCCACCGTGCTCGGCGTGAAGGGACGGCTGAAGTCGCGCAGGGCGCCGAAGTCGAAGCGGGCGATGGGAATATCCTGCGTGGCGCTCATGGGACTGCGTTCCTAGTATACCAGCTGGTCCTCGCCGTTGGCGTCGGCGATGATGATCTCGCCCTTGGCCGCGAGGTCCTTCGCCACACCGACGATATACACCTGCGCTTCGTCCACTTCCTTCAGGCGCACCGGGCCCATGCCTTCGATGTCTTCCTTGAGAATCTTCGAGGCACGCTCGGACATGTTGCCGAAGAAGAGGTCCTTGATGTTGTCCGAGGCTCCCTTGAGCGCGGTGGCGAGCTTTTCCTTATCGATGGTGCGCAGCAGGGCCTGGATGCCTTGCGCGTCGATCTTGATGAGATCCTCGAAGGTGAACATGAGGGCGCGGATACGCTCGGCGGATTCGGCGTTGCTCTCCTCAAGGCGGCCCATGAACTTGGATTCGGTGGCGCGGTCGAAATTGTTGAAGATTTCGGCCATCATCTCATGGCTGTCGCGGCGCTGGGTCTTGGCGAGGTTGCTCATGAACTCCACGCGCAGCGTCTTCTCGATGCCTTCCATCACCTCTTTCTTCACCGCTTCCATGGAGAGCATGCGGGTGATGACCTCCATCGCCAGTTCCTCCGGCAGCGCGGTCAGTACCCGTGCAGCATGGTCTGGCTTGATCTTCGAGAGCACCAGCGCGATGGTCTGCGGGTATTCGTTCTTGAGGTAGGTGGCGAGGATTTCCTCGCTGACATTGCCAAGTTTGTCCCATGTGGTGCGTCCGGCCGGGCCGCGGATATCTTCCATGATGGCATCAACGCGGTCCTTGCCAAGGACCTTCAGCAGGAGGCGCTCTGTGGTGTCATAGGTGCCGACTACCGCGCCGGAAGCGGACATCTGCTCGCCGAATTCGAGGAACAGGCGCTCCACTGTTTCGGCCTTCACCCGACCAAGACCTGCCATGGCGCCGGAAAGTTCCTTGATTTCCTCGTCTTCCATCATGGAAAACAGGCGGCCTGCATTTTCCTCCCCAATGGACATAAGAAGGATAGCGGCTTTCTGCGTGCCGGTGAGCTTGCGATATTCTTCCGTTGTGGCGAGATCCTTGCCAGCCATGGTCTGCCCCTTCTAGTTTTCCATAAACGCCCACTGGCGGATGACGGACATGGCCTCTTCCGGGTGGGACTCGATGAGTTCGTTGATCTTCTTGAGGTGCGCCGCCTTGATGCCGCCATCCACCTTGTCGATGGTGATGAAGCTGTCGTCCTCCTCGCCGCTGAAGTCGGGCAGACGGGCAGTCATGCTTGGGCCGCCAAGCAGGGCGCGCTTCAGCTCATCATCTTCCTGCTCGCCTTCGGCGTTGGTAGCGATGGCCCGCGCCACCAGCGGACGCACGACCAGCAGAATGAACAGGATTGCCACGCCGCCGATGACCAGCGTCTGGATGATGTTCGGCATGTCCTCCTTGATGAAGTCGAGCGGACCTTCTTCGAGCGCTGCGGTGTCGCGCATGAACTGCATGTTGATGACTTCCACTTTATCCCCGCGCGACTCGTCATAGCCCACCGCCGAGCGCACCAGCGATGAAAGCTGCGCCAGCTGGGCTTCCGTGCGCGGCTGATACACGCGCTCGCCATTCTCATTCGTGCCGTACGTGCCATCCACCAGCACGGCGATGGAGAGGCGGTTGACGGTGCCCGTCTGCTTGACGTGGTTCTCGACCGTCTTCGAAATCTCGAAATTCGTCGTCTCATCCGAGCGCGAGCGGACGCTCTCGGAGCCCAGCACGCCCTGGCCGCCGGTAGGGTCGGGGAGGTTCTGGCCGACGGAAACGTTGTCTTTCTGATCACGCTCCGTCGTCTTCTCGTTTTCCTCGACCCCCTGCACCGAGCGGGCCACCTGGCCTTCGGGGTCGAAGGTTTCGGAGTTGGTCACCACGCGGTCGAAATCGATGTCGGCGGTGACTTCCGCCTTGACGTTGCCCATGCCGACCGAGCGCTCCAACAGGCGCTCGATGGTGCTGCGCAGCTTGGACTCATAATTCTGGCGGTATTCCTGCGCCGTGGCGGCGAGGGCTTCGGGGTCATTCTCATCCTCGATGCCGCGTGCCAGCAGGTTGCCATGCTGATCAACAATCGTGATGCGCGACGGCTTCAGGCCCGGCACCGCCGTGGCCACCAGATGCTTGATGGCGGCAATCTCGTTCTTGTCCAGCTCCGCCAGCCCGCGCACCTTCAGCGCCACGGAGGCGGTGGGCTCAGTCTTTTCGCGGGTGAAAAGCTCGCGCTTGGGAATGACGAGGTGCACGCGGGCGTTCTCTACCTTCTGGAACGAGCTGATGGTGCGGCCCAACTCACCTTCGAGCGCGCGCAGCTTGTTGACGTTCAGCACGAAGTTGGAAGTGCCGAGGGCTTCCGACTTGTCGAAGATTTCATAGCCCGTCATGCTGCCTTGCGAGGGCAGGCCCATCTGGGCGAGCTTGACACGGATTTCCTCGACCCGGTCGGCGGGGACCATGATCTGCGCGCCGCCCATGCCGAGCTCATAGGGCACGGCCATTTTCTCGATCTCCTGCACGATGGTGCCGCTTTCATCGAGCGCGATGTTGGAATAAAGCGGCGCCATGACGGGCGACGAGGCATTGACGGAGAGGAAAATGAAAAATCCGAGAAGAAAAAATGCCGTGGCGGCAAGGGCAATGAGCTTGGTTTGGCTAAGTTCCCGAAGGGATTGCACCATTGCGTTCATGCCGGGCCTCATCTCGCTTTTATCGCTTCTGACGGGTCATCCTGCCCCATAAACCTAAAGAAAACGTAAATGCGGGCAAAATTTACCTAGTACGCTTATAAAAGCATGATAAGCGACGCCTCACAATGGGTAAAATCACCATCAATGGACGGGCCTGTGGAAGGTTTTTGCTAAGTCTAAGAAAAATAACAAGCGGGATGTGCTTGGCAAGGATGAAAAAAATTCATGCCTTTTCCAAGTCGTTGAAAAAAGGCCTTACCATTGTTTCGCAATGTTTTGGACGGAGAGTGTAAGGAAAAAATTTCCCGTGGATGGTCGGGGCGAGAAGATTCGAACTTCCGACCCCCTGCTCCCGAAGCAGGTGCGCTACCAGGCTGCGCTACGCCCCGACTCTTCCACGATATCAGCCGCTAATGCATGCTGGGGGTGACGCGCTGACGCGTCAGGCGGGCAGTCATAGCCCGTGCCGCGCACCGTGTCAACGCGCCTCTTTGCGGCATAATCGCCACGCTGCAAAAGTTTCTTCGTCGATGCGCGCGTCCCGTCTCGCAGCCCTTGCGATTCATGCGCGCGGGGTCTAGATGATGAGTGAGCAGGGTAAGTGTTTCTTTAGGTTTGTATGCGACACTCTGCTGTAATGATACAGACTGGTAACGGTCAGCCCAACCGAACGGAAAGACGATGACGAAAACAGGAAAAGAGACGAAAAACACGCGCTACTGCTCCTTCTGCGGGAAGAGCGAGCATGAGGTGCGCAAGCTGATCGCGGGGCCGACCGTCTTCATCTGCGACGAGTGCGTCGAGCTCTGCATGGACATCATCCGCACCGCCGACAAGACGGTGGTGGAGCATGATGATGATCACATCGCAAAGCCGCACGAGATTCGGAAAGTGCTCGATGATTATGTCATCGGCCAGGAGCAGGCGAAGAAGATTCTCTCCGTCGCCGTATACAATCATTACAAGCGCATCTCGCTGATTGAAAAAGGCAGCGACGTGGAGCTGCAGAAATCCAACATCCTCCTGCTCGGCCCGACCGGCTGCGGCAAGACGCTGCTCGCCCAGACGCTGGCGCGCATCCTGGATGTGCCCTTCACCATGGCGGACGCCACCACGCTCACCGAGGCGGGCTATGTGGGTGAGGATGTGGAGAATATCATCCTGCGCCTGCTGCAGGCCGCCGACTATAACGTCGACCGCGCCCAGCGCGGCATCGTCTATATCGACGAGGTGGACAAAATCTCCCGCAAGTCGGACAACCCTTCCATCACCCGCGACGTCTCGGGCGAGGGCGTCCAGCAGGCGCTGCTGAAAATCATGGAAGGCACGGTCGCTTCCGTGCCTCCGCAAGGCGGCCGCAAGCATCCGCAGCAGGAGTTCCTGCAGGTGGATACCTCCAACATCCTCTTCATCTGTGGCGGTGCGTTCGCGGGTCTGGACAAGATCATCGCGGCGCGCGGCAAGGGCTCGGCCATTGGCTTCGGCGCGGATGTGCGCAGCGAAGAAGGCCTGCGCCCCGGCGAGCTGCTCGCCAAGGTGGAGCCGGAAGATCTGCTGAAGTTCGGCCTGATTCCGGAATTCGTCGGCCGTTTGCCGGTGATCGCTACGCTGATGGATCTCGACGAGGCCGCGCTGGTGAACATCCTGACCGAGCCGAAGAACGCGCTGGTGAAGCAGTACCGCAAGCTGTTCGAGATGGAGGATGTGAAGCTCACCTTCACTGACGAGGCGCTGCACGCCATCGCTAAGAAAGCCATAAAGCGCAAGACCGGCGCCCGCGGCCTGCGTGCGATTCTTGAAGAGAACTTGCTCAACCTGATGTACGACATCCCGGAGCTGGAGACGGTCTCCGAGGTCGTCATCAACGCCGACACGGTGGATAAGAGTGCGCCGCCGCTGGTGGTGCATCAGCAGCCGACCAAACCCACGGCGGGTGAAGCGTCGAAGTCGTAAGCTGACCTTTCTCCATTTAGAGTGCTGGTGAGTTGCGGGCCTGCTTATGGCATATGGTTACTGGTTGCTGGTCTCTGGGAAGAAGCGGAGCCCCATACATCCCCCTCCCCAATAGGGGGAGGGCCGGGGTGGGGGCGTGAGGATACGTATAGCCTACAATGCCCCCCTCCCAACCTCCCCCCTACAGGGGGAGGGGTTCTCTTCCTCCCGTCGACGCTTGTACGCGTCGACCCCGCCCTACTGGGGGAGGGTGCGCAGAGCCACGCTTTTCCTTTTATCCGTTTTTCCTCATCCTCGCCCAAGCACAAAATCGCGGCCTAAAGCTCTGGTAAACGAGGGCTGGCGGCTCTATATTGTTATCAGTAAACCATGTTTGGATAGATTCCCTCATGAACGAATCCCAGCCCATGATCATTCCCGTCCTGCCGTTGCGCGACATTGTCGTGTTCCCGGGGATGGTGGTGCCGCTCTTTGTCGGCCGCGAGAAGTCGGTGAAAGCCCTCGACTCCGCCGTGAAGCACGATAACCGCATCCTGCTCATCTCGCAGAAAGATGGCAGCCAGGATGATCCGGCGGTGAACGAGCTGTACACGATCGGTACCGTCGCCTCGGTGCTGCAATTGCTGCGCCTGCCGGATGGCACCGTGAAAGTGCTGGTGGAAGGCGTACGCCGCGCCCGCGTGCTGGAGGCATTGCCGAACAGCGATTATCATCAGGTGACGGCTGAGCCGCTCGATGACCTCATCGGCGACCGTCAGGAGATGGAGGCGATGTTCCGCACCGTCTTCACGCAGTTTGAGCAGTATGTGAAGCTGAACAAGAAAATTCAGCCGGAGACGCTCGGCGCGGTGATGAAGATCACCAATCCGTCGCTGCTGGCTGACACCGTTGCCGCGCATATGCAGATTGACATCGCGGCGAAGCAGGAGATTCTCGAGATGCTGGGCGTCGCCGAGCGCCTTGAGCAGGTGTACGCGCTGATGGAATCGGAAATCAGCGTGCTGAACACCGAGAAGCGCATCCGCTCCCGCGTGAAGCGCCAGATGGAGAAGACGCAGCGCGAGTATTACCTCAACGAGCAGCTCAAGGCGATCCAGAAGGAACTCGGCGAAACCGAGGACGGCAAGGACGAGGTGGGCGAGCTGGAAGAGCGCATCGCCAAGACAAAGCTTTCCAAGGAAGCCCGCGAGAAATGCCTGGCTGAGCTGAAGAAGCTGCGCTCCATGAGCAGCATGTCCGCCGAAGCGTCGGTCATCCGCAATTACATTGACTGGATGGTGTCAATTCCGTGGAAAAAGCCGACCAAAATCCTCCGCGACCTCAAGCGCGCACAAGAGGTGCTCGACGAAGACCATTACGGGCTGGAGAAGGTCAAGGAGCGCATCCTTGAGTACCTCGCCGTGCATGAGCGCACCAAGTCGCTGCGCGGACCCATCCTCTGCCTCGTTGGTCCGCCCGGCGTGGGCAAGACCTCGCTCGCCCGCTCCATCGCGCGTGCCACGAATCGCAATTATGTGCGCATCTCGCTCGGCGGCGTGCGTGACGAGGCCGAAGTGCGCGGTCACCGCCGTACTTACATCGGCTCGATGCCCGGCAAGATCATCCAGTCGATGAAGAAGGCGAAATCCTCCAACCCGCTTATGCTGCTCGACGAGATCGAGAAGATGGGCCATGACTTCCGCGGCGACCCCGCGGCTGCGCTGCTGGAGGTGCTCGATCCGGAACAGAACAAGACGTTCAACGATCACTATCTCGAAGTGGATTATGATCTCTCCAACGTCATGTTCATCGCCACGGCGAACTCGCTCAACATGCCGCGCCCGCTGATCGACCGCATGGAGATCATCCGCATCCCGGGCTACACCGAGGATGAGAAGGTCAACATCGCCCAGACGCACCTGATCCCGAAACAGATGAAGGATCACGGCCTGAAGAAAGAAGAGTGGAGTGTCTCCGAAGACGCGCTGCGCGACATCATCCGCTACTACACCCGCGAGGCGGGCGTGCGGAACCTGGAGCGCGAGATCGCCTCGCTGGCCCGTAAGTCGGTGAAGACCATACTGCTCGGCAAGAAGGACAAGGTCGCCATCACGGCGAAGAATCTCGGCCAGTATCTGGGTGTGCGCAAGTTCAACTACGGCATGGCGGAACAGGAAGACTTGGTTGGCATGACCACCGGCCTTGCCTACACCGAAGTCGGCGGCGACCTGCTAACCATCGAATCCGTGACGGTGCCGGGCAAGGGCCGCATCAGCTTTACCGGAAAACTGGGTGACGTGATGAAGGAGTCTATGCAGGCGGCGTTCTATTTCGTGAAGTCCCGCGCCAACCGCTTCGGCATCGACCCGACGGTGTTCCAGAGCAAGGACCTCCACGTGCACGTGCCGGAAGGCGCGACGCCGAAGGACGGCCCTTCCGCGGGTATCGCCATCTGCACCACCATTGTGTCGGTGCTGACCGGCATCCCCGTGAAGCGCAACGTTGCCATGACTGGCGAGGTCACGCTGCGCGGGCGGGTGCTGCCGATCGGTGGCCTGAAGGAAAAGCTGCTCGCGGCGCATCGCGGCGGCATCGAGACGGTGCTTATCCCCGAGGAAAACGTGAAAGACCTCGAGGAGATTCCGGAGAACGTGAAACGCGGGCTGACCATCATCCCCGTGGGCCGCGTCGAGGAAGTGCTGCGGCACGCCCTGGTCGAGGAGCCGAAGGCCATCAACTGGCCTGAAGTGGCGGATTCTCCCGTCGCTGCTCCCCCCGCCGCCGTCAACGAAAGCCCCAGCGGCGATGTCGAGGGTGGCATCGTCACGCACTAGCGCGGCGCTAAGGCTTGCGCTTACTCCTCACTCATGGTGCGCCTGTCGAACCATAATGTGTAGCGCGGGCAAGGGCCTCTCATCCTTCGACAGGCTCAGGATGAGGGGAGAGGGCGGGAGAATTTGGCAGAGTATGTCACCCCGCACGTGATGCGGGGTCTCCCCGCGTCACGAAGGAGATCCTGCGCAGGCTTCGCCTCGCAGGATGACGACTAAACAGCGTATGTCACCCCGGCGCCTGCCGGGGTCTGGCGTATCCTCACCGGGAGACCGCGCAATAAATGCGGGGTGACAGTGACACGTCATTGCGAGCGATAGTGAAGCAATCCAGAGTGTGTTTCTGGATTGCCGCGTCGCTGACGCTCCTCGCAATGACAGCCCTATACACGTCATGCTGAACTTGTTTCAGCATCTTTTCGTAATAGGCCCTGAAACGCGTTCGGGCGACAAAGGGAAATACCCGTCATTCCGAACGACCAGCGGGAGGAGGAATCTTTCTACAGGGAACGCTAAGAGTATCCCTGTAGAAAGATTCCCAACAGCAGTTCACAATCCCGGCACTGATCAACAAAAAAGGCGCTTCCCGAGGGAAGCGCCTTTTTCGTGCTAACGAAGAAGGAGAGAGGGCATTGTCCCATTAAGATA
>DBAY01000027.1 GCA_002291925.1 Alphaproteobacteria bacterium UBA998
TCTTAATGGAACAATGCCAGGTGATCTTCTGAGTAAAGAAAGCACGCCCTTCCGCTACGTATATCCCTTACTTTTGTCAGACGCCGGAGATTTCTGGCCAAAACCGGGCAAATCGCGTACTAGACGAGCCATGTCCCGGTACGTTCGCACCCCAACCTCGTCCCGACGGCTGATCCTGCGCATCGTGCGCGATCACCTGCGCCATCACATGGGCGCGGTGGGGCTGGCCGTGTTTTGCATGATCGTGGTGGCGGCGGCGACCGCCATTATGGCTTGGCTGATGCAGCCGGTGCTCGACCGGATTTTCCTCGAGAAAGACCGCGCCATGCTCACCGTGGTGCCGCTGGCGCTGGTGGCGGTGGTGCTGATCGGCGGCGCGGCGAACTATTTCCAGACCGTGCTGATGCGCCGCGTCGGCCAGCGCATTGTGGCAGACCTCCAAATCGCCCTGTTCGACCATCTGATGCATGCCGACCTCACGCTGTTCCATGACCAGGCGGCGGGGCGTATCATCTCGCGCTTCACCAACGACATCCAATCCATGCGGGTGGCCGTCTCCACCGCGCTCACCGGCACGGCAAAGGAGCTGCTGACGCTGATTTTCCTCGTCGGTGTCATGATTTACCAGAGCTGGGAGCTCTCCCTTATCGCCGGCTGCCTGTTTCCCGTGGCCATCCACCCGCTGATGCGCCTCTCCAAGCGCATGCGCAAGATCGCCGATGGCACGCAGCGCGAGCTGGGCGAATTCACCGCGCAGCTGGATGAAACCTTTACCGGGGTGCGCGTGGTGAAAGCCTACCGGCGCGAGGATTACGAAGTCTCCCGCGCCCGCCAGACGGTGGAAAACCTGTTCCGCCTCTACATGAAGGCCTCGCGCGTGCAGGCGGCGGCCAGCCCGATGATGGAAGCGCTCGGCGGCATCGCCATCGCGGCGGTGATCGCGTACGGGGGCGCGCAGGTGGTGGGCGGTGAGACGACGCCGGGCGCGTTCTTCTCCTTCATGACCGCCATGATGATGGTCTACCGCCCGCTGCGCGCCATCGCCGGGCTCAACACCAACATGCAGGAAGGCCTGGCCGCCGCCGACCGCCTGTTCACCGTGCTCGACGAGCCGCCGGAAATCCGCGATGTGCCGGGCGCCGTGCCGCTGGCAGTGCCGCAGGGGGCGCTGCGGTTCGAAAATGTCTCCTTCAGCTATGATGGCACCCACCCGGCCCTGCATAACGTGACGCTGGAGGTGCCCCCCGGCCGCATGGCGGCGCTGGTCGGCCCCTCTGGCAGCGGCAAATCGACGCTGATGAACCTGCTGCTGCGCTTCTATGACGTCAGCGACGGCCGCATCACCATCGACGGGCAGGAGATTCGCGGCGTGACGCTGGAAACCCTGCGCCGCTCCGTCGGGCTGGTCAGCCAGGAAATAATGCTGTTCGACGATACGGTCGCCGCCAACATCGCGTACGGGCGCGAAGGCGCCACTGAAGAGGATATTCGCCAGGCGGCACAGGCGGCGGACGCGCATGGCTTCATCATGGCCCTGCCGGAAGGCTATGACTCACGCATCGGCCCTTCCGGCGTGCGTCTCTCCGGCGGCCAGCGCCAGCGCATCGCCATCGCGCGCGCCATGCTCAAGAACGCGCCCATCCTGCTGCTCGACGAGGCTACCAGCGCCCTCGACACCCAGTCCGAGCGCAGCGTGCAGAAGGCGCTGACCGAGCTCATGCAGCACCGGACTACGCTGGTCATCGCCCACCGGCTCTCGACCATTCGCCACGCCGACATCATCTATGTGATGGAAAAAGGCCGCGTGGTGGAACAGGGCACGCATGACGCGCTGCTGGCCAGAGGCGGCTTATACGCCAGCCTCTACCAGACCCAGTTCGAGGAAACCGCCGAGGAGCCGGCCGTCCCGGAGGGCCGCGAGAGCGTCGCGTGAAGAAGGTTCTGCGGCATCCGGTGGCCATCCGCCTGCTCAGCCATATCATCTGGGCTTATATCTGGCTGGTCTATCTCACCGCGCGCCGTGAGCGGCATTTCGCGCCGGGGCTGGAGCGGTACCGCACGGGCGAGCACCAGACGATCATCGCCTTCTGGCATGCGCGTCTGCTCATGATGCCCATGCTGAACCCCAAGAAACGCCGCATGAACGTGCTGATCTCCCAGCACCGCGACGGTCGGCTGATTTCCGAGACGATGGTACGCTTCGGCATCGGCACGGTGGCCGGCTCCAGCAGCAAGGGTGCGCTCAGCGCGTTCCGCGGCTTGCTGCGCAGCCTGAAGGACGGCGCCAACATCAGCATTACCCCGGACGGGCCGCGCGGCCCCGCGCGCATCGCCGCGCCGGGGGTGGCGCAGGTGGCCATCACCAGCGGCCTGCCGGTCATCCCGATGACCTTCGCCGCGACCCGCCACCGCCGCATGCGCAGCTGGGACCGGTTCTTCGTGCCGCTGCCCTTCACCCGGCTGGTCTATGGGGTGGGGGAGGCGATGCAGCCGTCGGACTATGCCGATGATGAGGCCTTCCGCCAGGCCATCGAGGACGCGCTGAACCGTATCACGGACGAAGCTGACCGGCTCGCCGGGGTTCCGCTGGAAGAATCCGCCGCGCCTCGCTAGGATGCGCGCGTGCTGACCGCTTACCGCCTGCTGACGCATCTGGCGTCCCCGCTGCTGCCGCTCTGGCTGCACGCCCGCGCGCGCCGGGGCAAGGAGGACGCCGCACGTCTGCCGGAGCGCTTCGGCCATGCCTCCCTGCCGCGCCCGGAAGGGCCCCTGCTCTGGGTGCACGCGGCGAGCGTGGGCGAATCGCAGACCGTGCTGCCTTTGCTGGAGCGCCTGCTGGCCGCCTGGCCCCGTCTTTGTGTGCTGATGACCACGGGCACGGTCACTTCAGCCATGCTGCTGGCCAAACGGCCGCACCCGCGCTTGTTTCACCAGTATGTGCCGGTGGATAGGCCGTCCGCGGTGCAGCGCTTTATGGCGTATTGGAAGCCCGAGCTGGCCTTCTGGGTGGAATCCGAATTCTGGCCGAACCTGATGCAGGCGGCCCATGCGGCCTGCCCCATGCTGCTGCTCAATGGCCGCGTCTCCGCCCGATCCGCCGCGCGCTGGCAGCTTTTTCCGGAGGCCAGCCGCGCCCTGATGCGCTGTTTTGCCGCCCAGCTGGCGGCCAGCGAGGCCGATGCGGCGCGGCTCTCCGCCATGGGTGGGCAGGCCGTGCAGGCGGTGGGTAACCTGAAATTCTCCTCCCCTCCGTTGGCTGCTGAGGCGCGTGCGCTAGACGGGCTGCGCGAAGCCACGGCAGGCCGCCCCCTCTGGCTCGCCGCCAGCACCCATCCGGGCGAAGAGACGCAGATCGCGGCGGTACACCGCCAGCTGGCGCCACGCCATCCGGGACTGCTGACGCTCGTCGTGCCACGCCATCCGCAGCGCGGCGAGGCCATCGCCACCGAGCTGGAAGGGCAGGGGCTGCGCGTCGCCCGCCGCAGCCACAGCGAGCCCATCACGCGCCTGACGGATATCTATCTGGCGGACACCATGGGTGAGCTGGGCGTTTTTTACCGCCTGAGCCCGCTGGCCTTTATCGGCGGCTCGCTGGTGCCGCATGGCGGGCAGAACCCG
>DBAY01000062.1 GCA_002291925.1 Alphaproteobacteria bacterium UBA998
GGGGGAGGGTTGGGGTGGGGGCGTGTGGGTACGCCTGACTCCGCTTCCGCCCCCCTCCCATCCTACCCCCTACTGGGGGAGGGGTTGAAGTCGCCTTCCCCTTGAGGGGGAAGTTATTGATAAAGCCTCCGCAGCACGCGGCGCATCCACCAGGCCATGGGCAGGTTGGCGAGGCCCATCAGCAGGAAGATATGCACGATGGTCAGCCCCAGGTTCAGCAGCGCAACGCAGATGCCCGCCGAGGCAACCATGAAGAGCGAGTTGACGATGTTGTTGGCCGCCACCATGCGCGAGCGCTCGGTGCTCTCCGCGCGGTGCTGGATGAGGGCGTAGAGCGGCACCGTGAAAATGCCGCCGAAGAAGGACACGACGAACAGGCTCACCAGCACGCCCCAGGCATAGGGCTGCGCCAGCCAGTCAACGATGCCGAGCAGGGCTTCCTCCGGCACGTCCTGCACCGCCGGGGAGAGCGCCACCATGGCGAGGGTGCCGACCGCCATGCCGGCCGCGCCGAGCGGCACATAGCGCGCATGGATATCGCCTTTCATCAGCCGGTTGCAGAAGACCGACCCCAGCGCGATGCCGAGCGAGAACATGGTCAGCACCAGCGTGATCACCTGCTCATTGCCGCTCAGATGGTAGCGGGCATAACCGGGGAACTGCGCGAGGAAGCTCGCCCCCACGAACCAGAACCACGAGATGCCGAGGATGCACAGAAACACCCGGCGATTGGCGCGGGAATGCTGGTAAATCTTCCACGTTTCAGAGGCGAGGTTCCAGCCCAGCTTCAGGTGCGGCGCAGGCGGCTCGGCGCGGGGGATGAAGCGGCTGACCAGATGGCCGGTGACGGCCACGCCGATCATCAGGCCGGAGACCAGCGCCTCGCCGCCCGGACGCAGAATCAGCAGGCCGCCGACAATGGTGCCGAGCAGGATGGCCAGGAACGTGCCCGCCTCGATGAGGCCGTTGCCGGCGATCAGCTCGTCCTCTTTCAGATGGTCGGGCAGCACGCCATATTTCAGCGGGCCGAAGAAGGTGGAGTGCGTGCCCATGCCGAACAGCACCGTCATCAGCATCCAGGTATGGTTGAGCAGGAAGCCCGCCGTGCCGAAGCACATCAGGCCGATCTCGATGATCTTGATCCCGCGCATGAGGCGGGATTTCTCGTACTTATCGGCCAGCTGCCCCGCCGTGGCGGAGAGCAGGAAGAAGGGCAGGATGAAAATCCCCGCCGCCAGCACGGTCATCACCATCGCCTCCTCGCGGGGCAGGCCGTCAGCGGCCATGCGGTAGGTGATGAGGATCACCAGCGCGTTTTTGAACAGATTGTCATTGAACGCGCCGAGAAACTGCGTGGTGAACAGCGGCAGAAAGCGGCGGGTTCGCAGGAGATGGAGGCTATCACTCATAGGGGGCCGAGGCCTTTCAGGTAACGGGTCAGGAAATCATGAATCAGGGTTTCGGGGTCTTGTGCGCCGACCGAGCCGAGCTTGCCGGAGGCTGCCAGCGCGCAGATACCCTGGATGCCCGCCCACAGCACGCGGGCCGACTGGCGGCGCGTTTTCGCATCCAGCGACGCGGGCAGCGCCGCCTCGACATGGCCGAACAGCCGTTCGATGGCCTGCGCATAGACGGGCGGCAGGGCCGTGCCTTCGGGCAGGCGATGCTCGAACAGCGCGGCCCATGCCTTGGGGTGGGCATGGGTGAAGCGCAGATAGGCATCCGCCAGCGCCCGCACCGCCGCCTCGCCCGCCGGGCCGCGCGCGGTCTGCAGCGCCTCCTCCAGCGCTTCCAGCGTGCGCAGGCTGGCATGCAGGGTGAGCAGGTCGAAATTCTCAAACAGGTGATAGAGCGTGCCGACGGTATAGCCGATGCGCTGCGCCACACGGCGGGCGCTGCACGCAGCGAGCCCCTCCTCCGCGATGATGTCCGCGGCTGCTGACACCGCCAGCGCGGTCAGCTCGTCCCGGTTATGGTCACTGCGACGGCCCATGGTCACTCCAAATTGAACGTTGTTTAATATTGGTCAAAAAAGAACGCCTGTCAATGTAAAAACAACCGAAGATTTCTGACAAGCCAGACCAACAAATATAAGGGCCTCGATGCATTCACGAGGCCCCTTCTTGCATATTCATGTGACAAACATACCAGCGGCGCGCTTCTCAAAACACCACGGGGGTGGCTCTTTCATGCAAGGGGAAAAGCCGTCAACCGCCTCCCATCTAGAGTCAGATACTCAACTTAGAGGCAATAATAAGACCACTAAGGTATAAAGCTATTTTTTTCTCACTGAACATACGTTCATTCACCTATTAATCATTCCTGTCTGGCGCCTACGCGTCAGTCCTCGCCAAGCAGCGGGGCGTGCGCGTTGATCACGTCGAGCGCCGTGGTCAGCGGGGTGCTGGAGGGGAAAGTGAGGCTCAGCACACACTCCTCCCCCGAGACACGGTAGAGGGTGAGTTCCCCCTCGGCGGTGATGCTTATGGTTCGCCCCCAGCGGTCATGCAATGGTTCCATGGGCTATCTCCTTACAGGTTCGAGGTGCAGGTGCCGCCGGCCCCGCCGGTCGCACCGGTGGCGGTGCCGCCCGCGCTGCCGTCGACGTTGGTCACCGCTCCGGTGCCGAGGTTGATGAGGGTGATGCGCCCGCCGGGGCCGCCATTGCCACCAGCGCCTGCCGTGCCGGTGCCAAAACCCGCGCCGCCATTGCCGCCCGCGCCGCCATTGGCGGTGACCGCCCCGGTGGACGCGCTGCCGAGCAGGCTTTCGAAATAAATGATGATACTACCACCGGTAGCACCCCCTGCGCCGCCGCCGCCGCCCCGGTTGCCCGCCGTGGGGCTGCCGCCATTGCCAGAGATGCCCGCATTGGCGGAGATAGCGCCCGCTGCGGTGGAGGCGCCCCGGTTGATGCGTCGCGCGGCAAGCCAGATAAGCGAGCCGGAGCGCGCCGCGCCGCCGCCCCCGCCACCGGAGCCGGTGCCATCGCCACCCCCGCCACCTCCGCCCGTACCGGATTGCCCGCCCAGC
>DBAY01000023.1:0-1506 GCA_002291925.1 Alphaproteobacteria bacterium UBA998
AGATCATCACCTTCACGCCCATCTGCTTGCGCGTCTCCATCTCCGGCTCAGCCGTCCATTGCAGGAAGTTCACAATGTCCTGCGACATCTGTTCCATGCTGGCTTCCGTACCGTCGGCATACTGCACCTGACCGCTCGAGAGCGGGGCAGGCATGGCGATGGCACCACCCGGATAATACGGGTTGTAATGCTTGCCTTCCGGCAGGACGAAGTCGGCGGGCGGCTCCTTATAGCCGGTGAGCAGCGAATGCACGTAGTTCGCGCCGTTCGGACGGGCCTTCACGATAAGGCTGAGGTCGGGCGGATAGGCCCCGCCATTGGCGGCGCGGGCGGCCTGCTCGTTTGGGTAGGCCGAGGGGAAATGGTCGGAGGGCAGGCCGGGACGGTCGAACATCTCGCCGTCGTCGTTCGGGCCGTCCTTGATGCTGTAGTCGGAGGCGAGCTTCTTCACCTCGGCTTCCGAGAAGCCCAGTTCGGTGAGCGTGCGGAACGAGACGCGGTGCAGTCCGTGGCAGGCTGAGCAGACTTCACGGTAAACCTGCAGGCCACGCTGGGCGGACTGCTTGTCTACGGTGCCAAAAATGCCGTTGAACTGCCATTCCACGTCTTTCGGGTGCTTGGCGTCAGTGGAGGCCAGCGCGGGCGAAACGAGCGCGGCGGAAACCAGCAGGGAGGCGGCGAGGGAAATGAGGCGCATCGTCGGATCCTTAGTAATATTTCTTATCCCCGGCGAGCACGGACTCACCAATGCTCTTTGGCAGTGGCAGCGGCTTCTCATACTTGCCAAGGAGCGGCAGAATGACGAGGAAGTACGCGAAATAGTAGGCGGTGAGGATGCGCGCGCCGATGACGTACGTTCCCTCGGCCGGTTTGCCGCCGAAATAGCCGAGGCCAATGCAGCACAGCACAAAGGCATAGTAGAACCAGCGGAAGATCGGGCGGAAATGGCCGCTGCGCACCTTGGAGCTATCCAGCCACGGCAGGGCGAACAGCACGAGGATGGCACCGAACATGGCCAGTACGCCGCCGAGCTTGTCGGGGATGGCGCGCAGGATGGCGTAGAAGGGCAGGAAGTACCATTCCGGCACGATGTGCGCGGGCGTCACCATCGGGTTGGCCTGCACGTAGTTGTCCGGGTGGCCGAGTGCGTTGGGATCGAAGAACACGAACCACGAGAAGAGCATGAAGAACACGCCGAAACCGAAGAAGTCCTTCAGGGTGTAATAGGGGTGGAAGGGAATCTTGTCCTGTGGGCCTTTGGCGTCGATGCCGAGCGGGTTGTTGGAGCCGTGCGTGTGCAGCGCCCAGAGATGCATGAACACCACGCCCACCAGCAGGATCGGCAGCAGGTAATGCAGTGAATAGAAGCGGTTGAGGGTCGGGTTGTCGACCGAGAAGCCACCCCACAGCCAGGTGACGATGGAATCGCCGATGAGCGGGAAGGCGGAGAACAGGTTGGTGATCACGGTCGCGCCCCAGTAGCTCATCTGGCCCCACGGCAGCACG
>DBAY01000023.1:1832-34710 GCA_002291925.1 Alphaproteobacteria bacterium UBA998
CATCTGGCCCCACGGCAGCACGTAGCCGATGAAGGCGGAGGCCATCATCATGAGCAGGATGATGATGCCGAGGAACCACAGCACTTCGCGCGGAGACTTGTAGGAGCCATAGAACAGGCCGCGGAAGATGTGGATATAGGTGACGAGGAAGAACATCGACGCGCCGTTGGCGTGCAGGTAGCGCATCAGCCAGCCATAGTTCACGTCGCGCATGATGCGCTCGACTGAATCGAAGGCGTAATCCACATGCGCCGTGTAGTTCATGGCCAGGAAGATGCCGGTGAGAATCTGCACCATCAGCGCGATGCCGGCCAGCGAGCCGAAATTCCACCAGTAGGACAGGTTGCGCGGGGTGGGGTAATCCACCAGCTGCGCCTGCATAAAAGTGAAGATGGGGAGGCGGTGATCAATCCAGCCCTTGACGCCGGGTTGTTGCGGGGTATCAGCCGTGGAAGCCATGGTAAACTCTAGCCAATCTTGATGCGGTTGTCGGTGAGAAATGCATACGGGGGCACCACGAGGTTGTGCGGTGCCGGGCCTTTGCGGATGCGGCCGGACGTATCGTAGTGCGAGCCGTGGCAGGGGCAAAACCAGCCGTGATAGTCGCCGCTGCGGTTGCCAAGCGGCACGCAGCCGAGATGGGTGCACACGCCCACCATCACCAGCCACTGCTCCTTGCCCTGTTTGACGCGCTCAGCGTCCGGCTGGGGGTCGGGCAGCTCGGTGAGCTTGACCGTCTGGGCTTCCTTGATTTCATCGGCGGTGCGGTGGCGGATGAAGACCGGCTTGCCGCGCCATTTGATGGTGATCTGCTGGCCTTCGGCCACGGGCGTGAGGTCCAGCTCGGTGGAGGAGAGGGCCAGCGTGTCGGCGGCGGGGTTCATGCTGTCGATGAACGGCCAGGCGACCGTGGCGGCGCCCACGGCGGCCATGGCCTGCGCGGTCAGCACGATGAAATCGCGGCGGGTGGCCTCAGGGGGCTGGATGGCAGGGGTGCCGGGAGCGGAGTCGGAATGGGGCATAGGTCGTATCTTTAGATAAGGACTATCTTATGCATTGCAATAGCAGAATGGGCGTATCCATACGCAACCTGCTTTTCCATTGCAAGCAGGATTGCGCCTGTTTTCCGCCTTGCCGGGGACTTGGCGCGCGGCTGTGGCCTGTGTGCCCGTCAGCGGCGGGCGGCGAAGAAGTCGCGCAGCAGCGCCGCGCACTCGGCTTCGCGGATGCCGCCATACACTTCCGGGCGGTGGTGGCAGGTGGGCTGGTGGAACACCCGTGCGCCCTGCTCGACGCCGCCGCCCTTGGGGTCATAGGCGCCGAAATAGACGCGCCGCAGCCTGGCAAAGGCGATGGCCTGCGCGCACATGGCGCAGGGCTCGAGCGTTACGTAGAGGTCGCAATCCTCGAGGAATTTGCTCTCACGTACGGCGCAGGCGGTGCGGATGGCGAGCAGCTCGGCATGGGCGGTGGGGTCACGGTCCGTCTCCACGCGGTTATGGGCGGCGGCGAGCACGGTGCCCGCCGCATCCACGATGACCGCGCCGATGGGCACTTCCTGCGCACGCTCCGCCTGCGCGGCCTGGTCGAGGGCGTATGCCATGGGGGAGGACGTGGGCATGTTCAGGCGATAGCGTGCCGGGGCGGCTGGGGCAAGGGGTTTGCGTAAGAGCCATCAGCCGACGGCGCGGCGGCCTTGCGCGGCGCCTTGCCGCACCAGCGCGCGGAAACCGCCGACGTTGCCGGTCAGCACATCACGCCGGGAGACGAGTTCGGGGACCCCGTCATCCAGCGGCATGTCGGCCATGCGTAGCGGGATGAGCTGGTCCATGCGGTCCTGAATGGCGGTTTCGTAGCCCTCCCACTTCGAATGGCAGACGATCGGCATCGCGCGTGTGGCGAGCACCGCTTCCGGGGTGCGCGGCAGGCCCTGCTGGCCGAGGCGTACCGCGTTGCGCAGCGCGCGGGCCACCACATGCTGCTGATCGCCCATGCCGAAATAGCTGCCGGACTGGTGATTTTCGGTGTTGTGCCAGCGCAGCAGCTTCGTCTCCGGCCCGATGCGCACGCGCAGGGTGTAGTTCTGCGGCACATCGAAGCTGACGCGGATGCCGTGGGCGTCCGCCTCGCCGCCCTTGCCCTTGTGAATGCGCGTGAAGCGCAGGCTGCTCTCCTGCAGGGGCGGCAGGTTCATGCGGTCATCCTGCGCCCGGTCATCGTCGTGTGCTGAGAGCACCTGATAAGGTATGGCGTCGTTCAGCTCGAAATCCAGCGGGGGCAGGGTGGGGTGGTAATCCTCCTCGCGCACCGGGGCGCTGCAGGGCATGAACATAGAGCGGCCCATCTGCTGGGCGTGCGACAGCCGGATGGCGCGGCTGCCCTGGATGAAGTGATCATTATTGCCCTCAAGGTAGATGCCCGTGTAATGGCCCACCTGATGGCCGCCCGCGTCGCTGGTGCGCTGGGGGATGTTGGAGGCCGCCACCAGCACGATGCTGCGCAGGAGCGAGGAGATGTCTTTCGGCGCGAAGCCGGCCTTGCCCAGCTTCTGCTTGAGGCAGTTGGCAATCTGTTCGGCGAAGATGCTGCCGTAGCTGTCGCCGAAGAAGGTCACGTGCGACAGGCGCTTTTGCATTTCCGGCAGGGCAAGCCATTGGCCCTCGTCGTCTTTCAGGCTGGGCAGGAGGAACTGCTCGGTCCATGCATTCGCATCGCCAGAGAAATAGTCATTGGGGTGCTCCAGAAAGGTGCGGGCATCCCCGGCGCGCCCGTAACGATGCTGGATCCAGCTGCCGCCCGCCCAACGCGTCGCCTGCGGGCTGTAGGCGACGGCGAAGAATTTGAGGCCGGTGCCATAGATGCCGCCGCCGCCCAGATGGCGCTCCAGCAGGTGTGATTTGTAATTGAGGGAATCGATCACCGGCGCCCCGTGGATGACGCCGCCCTCCACGGTCTGCACGCCGGGGAAGAAGACGACGGCAGGCCTGTTTTCGCGCAAGGCGTCGCGGAAGCTCCGCGCGGCGTCGGCCAGCGCCAGCGGGGAAAGGTCTGTATGGTCGGGGTGCGCCACGCGCTCATAGACTTGCATGGGCCGTATTGTCGCGGACAGGCAAGGCGCGGACAAGGGTAATCCGCCCGTTCGTCATGCGCCTGTCACATGGCGGCGTTACTTCTTGCGGAACGCGTCGAGGGAGATGACCTGCGCCGTGCCTTCGGTGGTGTCCTCGCTCCCGTTATCGGGGATGAGCGGCGTGGCGTCGAAGGAGGCCTCGCTCATCGGCGTGGCGGCGGGGGTGCGGCGCGTGTGGAACTGCAGGCCGAACTTGATGGACGGGTCCGCGAAGGCGGTGAGGGACGCATAGGGAATCACCAGCTTTTCCGGGATGTTGTTGAAGCTCAGCATGACGGAGAACTGGTCTTCGTCCACCTGCAGATCCCAGAACTGGTGCTGGATGACGATGGTCATCTCCTGCGGGAAGCGCTCGCGCAGCTGTGGAGAGAGGCGCGCGCCGGGGAAGGTGGTGAGGAAGGAGATGTAGAAATGATGATCGCCCGGCAGCCCTTGGGTTGCCACCTGCGTCAGCGCCCGCCGCACCACGCTGCGCATGGCGTCATCGATCATGGCGGGGTAGTCCATGTGCGGGGCGGGGTCTTTCATCATGCGTCAGTCCTAGGTCTTTCGGGCATTATACCGTGGGCGGAACAACCCGGCCAAGGGCATTGGCCGCGCTGTCAGAATTTCAAAGTGGGAGGGCTTCTGTTGCCCGGTGCCCTCCCGAACCGCGTTTACTAACCGTGTAAGCGAGCTACCCTTAGGCAGCAGCGCGAACCGCTACGACGTTGTTGTCGTTGGCAGCAACAAGAGCCACGTTGTCGTTGGCATCTATAAAAATATGACCCGTTTACGACGGAATCATCCCGAGCAACAGTCAAGCCCTTTACTGCGTCTGTCGATCCTGATTCGCCCCCCTCACAAACCGCCAAATCTCGCTTATTCCGAGCGGCTTATGGTGGAGGCGCCGGGTTCTGCCCCCGGGTCCAAAACGCCTATTCTAACCCAACGTCTATTGCCATAGTCCAAGAAGGACAAAACTAATATAAGCGAGAACAGACCCGCTGTGAAGGGCTTTGCCGGATAAACAACAGAGAGTGAGCCTTCTTCAAATCTTCATTATTAGGCTTTGTTAATTGGCGGTAATATTAGTTCTTGGAACTGAGCGTCAAATAATGAAGACATCGCTGCTCCCGGACTATGAAATTGTCTACCTGCACCGGCCGGAGCAGATGCGAACGCCTTCAGGCGAACTGACACCTGATTTCAAAGCGATTTACGACCTTTACTGCCGGTGCTTCCGCCTGCAGGAGGAACAGCTTCCCGCCGAGGAGTTCATCGACCTGGTCACGCGGAATGCGCATTTCACCGACGCCGAGGAGGCGTGGGTAGGGTTGAAAAAGAACGGAAAACTCGTAGCGGCCGCCAATTACGGGGTTTACGCGGGCACCGGCACGCCCGGCATCGACGGGACGATTCACGACATTTTCACCATGGTCGACCCGGAATCCCGCCAGCAGGGGGTTTTCCGGGCGCTTCTGGACGCCCGCATGGCCAAGGCGAAATCATTCGTCGGGAAAGAAGACGCCCACCTCGTGGCCTTTGCCGAGCAGAACAACCCGCTCCTGATGACGGCCTCGCAATACATGGAAGACACCAAGGCCGCGCTGGACCAATGCATCCGCCGCACCGTGTTCGAGAAACAGGGCTACCGCACGCTCGGCTTCCGTTATCTTCAGCCGCCTTTGGGCTCCGGCGAGGCCAATACGTATCTGGATCTGGTGGTGCAGGGCGCGCCGGGAGACACCCTGCCTTCTGCGCTGGTGAAAGAGCATCTCTCCCGCTTTTTCGCCCAGTCCTTCCTGGAAGGCACTACTTTGGAGCACCCCACGGTGAGTGCCATGGCGAACGACCTGTCCTCCAGGGAGCAGCTCAGGCTGGAGCGGGCGGGAAAATTTGAGAAACTGGGCCGGGTTCTGAATATGTCCACGATGGAGCGCCTGCCCGAGGGACAGCAAGACCGCCTATTGGGTGACGTCTTCCCACGGTTGACACAGGAGCATTTTCGCGGGCAAAACCTTCAGAAATATGGGCTGCATGGGCAAGGCCACGCGCAGGGGCCCCATGTGGCAGAAGTACGTGCCCGTGACGGCGCCACTGTCCAAGGGCGAGAGTAGACACTTCGCTTGTTTTTAGCCGATGGTTGCGGTTGCCATGGCCGCCGTGGCAGGTATACATGAGTAGCTGAAACAACCGAAATCCCAGCCGTACGAGGACGGGCATGCCCCTGAATGACATCCAGCGCGCCGAAGTGGCCGCGATCCGTGAAACCACCCAGCCGACCTACCGCGAGGTGGCCCCGGCGCTGGAGGAGATTCTTTACAAGCCCATCCCGCTGCTGGATCACGGCTTCATCCGCGTCATCGATTATATGGGCACGGATTCCGCCATCGTGCAGGCGGCGCGGGTGTCTTACGGCAAGGGCACCAAGAAAGTGAGCGAGGATGCGGGCCTGATTCGCTATCTGCTGCGCCACCGCCATACGACGCCGTTCGAGATGTGCGAGCTGAAGCTGCATATCAAGCTGCCCATCTTCGTGGCGCGCCAATGGATTCGCCACCGCACGGCGAACGTGAACGAGTATTCCGGCCGCTATTCCATCATGGACCGCGAGTTCTACGTGCCCGCCCCCGAGCATCTGGCGGCGCAGTCCGTCTCCAACCGGCAGGGCCGTGGCGACGTGCTGGAAGGCGAGGAAGCGGCGCGCGTGCTGGAGATTTTGAAAGAGGACTCGAAGCGCGCCTACCAGCATTATGAAGAGATGATGAACTGCACTGAGGAAGGTGTGGTGCTGGATGAGGGCAAGCAGGGGCTGGCCCGCGAGCTGGCGCGCATGAACCTCCCCGTCAACTTCTACACCCAGTGGTACTGGAAGATCGACCTGCATAACCTCATGCATTTCATTGCGCTGCGCGCCGACCCGCATGCGCAGTACGAAATCCGCGTCTATGCCGAAGCGATGCTGGACATCCTGAAGCGCTGGGTGCCGACCACGGCGCAGGCGTTCCAGGATTACCGCATGGGCGCCGCCGAACTCTCCGCACAGGGGCTCGACGTCATCCGCCGCCGTCTGCGGGGGGAGGCGGTGACGCAGGAGACTAGCGGCCTCAGCAAGCGGGAATGGGAAGAATTGATGAACGTGCTCGGAGCCTAGCCATGCAACCACTTGATATCGCGGCCCTCATCACGGCCGCCACCATCCTGCTGTTTCAGGTGGTCTCCTTCAACGTGGGCCGCGCCCGCGGCAAATACGGCGTGCAGGCGCCGTCCACCACGGGACCGGAAGGCTTCGAGCGTGCCTTCCGCGTGCAGATGAACACGCTGGAGCAGCTGGCCTTTTTCCTCCCCGCGCTGTGGCTGTTTGCGATCTACATGCCTTACGTCTGGCCGCTCGCAGGATTCGGCGGGCTGTGGATTGTCGGGCGCATCCTCTACGCGCAGGCCTATTACAAAAACCCCGCCAAACGCACGCCCGGCTTTGTTATGGCCATGTTTGGGGCCAACGCTTTGCTGCTGGGCGGCATCATTGGTCTCGTGATGGACATGTCTGGTGCCGGTGTGTCGCTCTAGCGAGATGGGCTGCGTCCCTTAAAAATGCTGTGATATCAAAGCGTTCACTATCTTCATCATATCTTCAAATCTGCGTGATACACTCATGCGATGCGAAGAAAAACGGGTCATCCTCCTTTCAAGCCTGCCAGCCCTGAGCAGCAACGCGCGGAACTGGCGGAGCTTTCCGCCGGATACTCCCCGCTTATCCGCTGGCAGCACATGCCGGTGCAGGGAGAAGAAGACGCGCCGGAAGTCACGGACGACCCTGCCGTGCAGCTGGAGATCTGGCAGGCTCGCTTTGGCGCGGCCAGTCCGAAAGAAGTGTGCCAGTCCCTCATGGGTGACTTTTCCCGTATGCCCGGTCAGGGCGCCACGCTCTATCTCTCTGACGAGGGGGTGTACCCAGGCGATCCCCACCCTATCACCCTTGTGTACCGCAAAGGCGAGCTTCAGGCCCAGTTCAACCTGCAGGTCATGGAGCCGCTGGATCAGGCGCCCGAGGCCTATCTCGCCGATGCTTACGTGGATGCGCTCTCGGGTCAGGCGAAAGGACGCGGAACGGGACTGGGCGGGCAGATTACTCTACAGGTGATCGATACGCTGAAGCGCTTTCCTAACGTGGAGAAATTGCTGGTTCATGCCGAGAAAACAGGCAGCTATGCATGGGCAAAGATGGGATTTGAGCTGAACGAAGAAGCGTGGCGTGAGAACAAGCAACGGGTGCGCCAGCGCTTGGAGGAAGTGCGGGATCAGTTGCAAGGTGAGCCGCGCGTGGTGGAGTTGCTTGATAAAGCCCTGCTTCAGAGCGATCCCCGCCTTATGCGCGACATGATTCGCGGGTTGAAAAAGAAAACGTCGTTTGGCGTCGATCCGGAAAATACCGACCGCGCCCTGGATCTCGGCAAATTTCTTTTTCGCAACCTGCCGTGGGAAGGCCATTTCGATCTGAAAAACCCGGACTCCCACAAAGCCCTGGCCGATCATGTCGCCGGGCATGCCGCCGGGCGTGGCTAAGCCACCAGCACCCTCACATCATAGCGCAGCATCTGTGGGTCGGCGGTGACCAGCGTCAGGCCACGGCGGGAGGCCTGCGCCAAAATCATGCGGTCGAACGGGTCGTGGTGGATGAGCGGCAGGGTGTACATGGCGATGGTATCCTCCAGCGTCACATCCAGCGGGGTGAAGGGCGAGGTTTTTGCCAGTTCCCGCAAGCCGACCTGCAAATCCAGCTTACCGATGCTGCCCTTGGCGGCAATTTCCCAGAAACTCGCGGCGCTCACATACACCTGATGCTCTGATGCTGCGATGGCCGCCCGCGCCTCCGGCTTCAGGCGTTCTACGTCACCGAGGGCGGCAAGGAAGACGTAGGTGTCGAGGAGAAGGTTCATTTAAATAAAGCTGCAGCAAGAGCTAGATTTTTCCATGTAAGTAGAAGTAGTCGATCTGTAAAACTAAGCCACGGAGTTAATTTCTGCCAGCTACTCCGAAGCGGTGGGTAATCAGGGGCAAGCAAAGACCACACTTCACCTGAAGGCCTATGTATATACCATTGCTCGCCTCCAATTTCTGTTCTCGTCAAAAGTCTGATTGGCAACATCTCCAAGCACACACCTTGTGACTTTTCCCCCTCCAGCCACTGAGCAAAACGTTTGAATTCAACACTGGAACTAAAGTAGTCTATTTGTTCACTCCATGGATCTAAAATCTCAGACATTATAGCATCACTTCTCCAATCCCATCTGTTTCATCAGTTCCGCACCAGGATCATCAAAGCCCGCACCTATGGAGATACGGCCCTTCAACGTGCCCAACGTGCGGCGCTCCTTGGGCGCGTCGTAGCGGCGCAGGGCCACGAGCGGGCCGCCCTCATGGCCGATGAGGATTTCATGGCCGCTGGCGGCGCGCTCGATCAGCTCGGCGAGGCGGGCCTGGGCGTCTTCGATGGAGAAACGTTCCTGCATGGCCGGAATTTAGCGGGCCGCCAGTCGCGCGGCAAGGGCGGCGAAGGGGGCGGGGTCGATGCGGCCGGTGTCGGCTTGCTCGCGCAAGGCCGGGGTGAGGGGCAGCTGGGCCAGCAGGGGCAGGCCGAACGTCTCCGCCAGCGCCTGGCCGCCGCCTTCACCAAACAGCGCATGCCGCTGGCCGGTGGGATCCTCGAACCAGCTCATGTTTTCCACTATGCCGAGGATGGGCACGCTCACCTTGCCCCACATCTGCGCGGCCTTGTGGGCGTCCTCTACGGCCACTTGTTGCGGGGTCGTAACAATCAGCGCGCCGCCGCCGTTGTAAGAGAGCGGCACGGCTTGCGCGAGGCTGAGCTGGATGTCACCGGTGCCGGGCGGCAGGTCAATGACAAGCGTATCGAGCGGCTGCTGCGGCCCGCCCCACCACGCGCCGCGCAGCATCTGTTGCAGGGTTTTCGTGATGATGGGCCCGCGCACCACCGCCGCGCCTTCCATCAGCAGCCCCATCGAGAGGCATTGCACGCCACGCGCCACGGGCGGGATGAAGCGGCCCTCCTGCACGTCCGGCTTCTGGGAAAGGCCCATCATGCGCGGCAGGGAAGGGCCGTAGAGATCGAGATCGAGCAGCCCGACCGCCTGCCCCTGCGCGGCTAGCGCCAGCGCGAGCCCAGTGGCCACCGTCGATTTGCCGACGCCGCCCTTGCCGGAGGAGACCGCGAGGATGCGCGAGACGTTCTCCACCGGCGTCAGGTTCCATTGCGCCCGGGCGCGGTCTGGTCCCGGCGCGCCCTGCGGCAGCGGGTCGCCCGGCTGGGCCTGCGCGGTGAGTACGGCGGTGACCTGCGTGATGCCGGGGAGCGCCGCCACCGCCTGCTCGCAGGCAGGCTGCAGCGCGCCGCGTATCTCTGCTTGCTTGGGGTCGATGGTGATGAGGAACCCGGCGCGGCCATCTTTCACCACAATCCCGGAGATCAGTCCGGCCTGCACCACGTCCTGCCCTGTGACCGGATCGATCACACCCGTCAGGGCTCGGCGTATATCTTCAGGGGAGAGAGCGGCCATGACTTGCATTCCGTGGAAGCGATGACTTATATGATGCGGACGCGTAATTATTCTTATCGGCCTGCAGATGTAGGCGCGGCAAGGAAAGGGCGCAAGCGAAACCCAACGGGGACACATGAGCTGGACGAACAAGGGATCAGGCAATCAGGGCCCGTGGGGCCCGCGCCCAAGTGGCGGTGGCAATCACAGCGGCGGCGGCCCACGCCGTCCCGGCGGCAGTGGCGGCGGTGGCCCCACCCCGCCCGATTTCGGCGAGTTCCTGCGCCGCGGGCAGGAATCCTTCGGTAGCATGTTCGGCGGCCCCGGCGGCAACCGAACCTTCGTGCTGGTTGGCATTGGCCTCGCCCTTCTGTGGATGGGCTCCGGCATCTACCGCGTGAATGCGGACGAGCTGGGCGTGGTGTTGCGCTTCGGGCAGTATAACCGCACCACCGAGCCGGGGCTGCATTACCATCTGCCCTACCCGGTCGAATCGGTGAGCAAACCGAGCGTCAGCAGCATCAACACCGTGGAGATTGGTGCGTCGGCGGGCCAGCTTGGCCAGCAGATCTACCGCCGTGCCAGTGTCAGCGAGGCGGGCATGTCGCCGCTGCAGGAAAGCCAGATGCTGACCGGTGATTCCAACATCGTCGAGGTGAATTTCGAGGTGCAATGGCGCATCAACGCCGCCGAGCCGGAGAAGTTCCTCTTCAACGTGCGCGATGCCGCCGCCACCGTGAAGCCGGTGGCCGAATCGGCGATGCGCGAGGTGATCGGCCAGATGAAACTGGAAGACATCCTCACCACCGAGCAGGGCTCCATCGCCCAGCGCACGCATGACATCATCCAGCAGGTGCTGAACGCTTATGATGCGGGCATCGAGGTGGTGAGCGTCAACCTCTCCAAGCCCGACGTGCCGGATGAGGTGATCGACGCGTTCCAGGACGTGAAGAAAGCGCAGCAGGATCGCGAGACGACCGTGAACGTCGCCCAGCGCTACCGCAACGAAATCCTTCCCAAGGCGCAGGGCGATGCCTCGCGCATGGAGCAGGAGGCGCTGGCCTACAAGAACCAGGTCGTCAACCGCGCGCAGGGGGAAACCTCGCGCTTCCTCGCGGTGTATGAGCAGTTCCGCGCCGCCGAGGACGTGACCCGCAAGCGCATCTACCTCGAGACGATGGAAGAGATCATGCGCGGCATGCAGAAAGTCATCGTCGAGCCGGGCGCGTCCGGCTCTGGCGTGGTGCCCTACCTGCCGCTGCGTGAACTGGCCCCCGCCGCCGGAAAGTACAAGCCGTGATGCCTCGCTCTCCCCTTATTTTCATTGTGCTGTTCGCGGTGCTCATCACCATCATTAACAGCCTCTACGTGGTCAACCAGACCGAGCAGGCGCTGGTGACCCAGTTCGGCGAAATCAAGCGCGTGGTCGATACGCCGGGGCTGAAGCTGAAGAAGCCGTTCATCGAGAATGTGGCGTTCTTCGACAAGCGCCTGCTGGACTTCAACGCGCCGCCCATCGAGATGATCACCGAGGATCGCGAGCGCATCGTAGTGGATGCGTATGTGAAATACCGCATCTCCGACCCCAAGCAGTTCTATAAGTCGGTGCGCACCGAGGAAGGGCTGCGCAGCCGGTTCAACAATATCCTGATTTCCGCCCTGCGCCGCGAAATCGGCAGCGTCTCGCTGCGCGAGCTGCTCTCCGGCGAGCGGCAATCCACCATGCAATCCGTGCGTGACGAGGCCAACCGCAAGGCCTCGCGGGAGGCTGTGGAAGCCGCCCCTGGCGAGACCGCCGAGCAGGAGGCCGCCGCCGAGCGTGCCGCCGCCTCGCGCGGGTTCGGCATCGAGGTGGTGGATGTGCGCATCATGCGCGCCGACCTGCCGCCGGAGATCAGCCAGTCCACCTTCAAGCGCATGCAGGCGGAATTGGCCGAGGAGGCGCAGAAATTCCGCTCGCAGGGCGAGGAGGAGTCCATCAAGATCCGCTCTTCCGCCGATCGTGAGCGCACGGAAATCCTGGCTGAGGCTGAGCGCAAGGCGCAGATCATCCGCGGCGAGGGCGACGGCGAGGCCGGGCGCATCTATGCCAGCGCGTTCAGCCGCGACCCGGTCTTCTTCGATTTCTACCGCTCGATGCAGGCGTACCGCGAAACGCTCGGCAAGTCCGATACCACGCTGGTGCTTTCGCCTGATAACGAATTCCTGCGTTATCTGGAGAAGCGCTGAGCACTCCATCCCCTTTATCTCCCGTTTGTTATCCATAGGCCCGTCATGACGCTTCGCTTGCTTCCCCGCCTGTTCTGCCTTCTGCTCGCTGCCACGCTGGCCGTGCCCGTCG
Source organism: Alphaproteobacteria bacterium UBA998 (assembly GCA_002291925.1). Classification (GTDB taxonomy): domain Bacteria; phylum Pseudomonadota; class Alphaproteobacteria; order Rickettsiales; family UBA998; genus UBA998. Next base: position 13,843 of record DBAY01000023.1, read on the forward strand.
CGGCCCGCCCCGCGCCCGACAGCTTCGCCGACCTCGTGGAGCGCCTGAGCCCGGCGGTGGTCAACATCTCCACCTCGCAGAAGATCAAGAGCAAGGGGCCGGGCGCCATGCCGGGCATTCCCTTCATGCTGCCGCCGGGGCAGGAGGAGCAGTTCCGTGACTTCTTCGAGCGCTTCGGCGCACCGGATGGCGGTGGCGAGCCAATGGAGCGCGAGGTGCAGTCACTGGGCTCCGGCTTCGTGGTGGATGCGGCGGGCTACATCGTCACCAACAACCACGTGATCCAGGACGCCGAGCAGATCACGGTGAATTTCCAGGACGACACCAAGCTGGAAGCCGAGCTGGTGGGGCGTGACCCCAAGACCGACCTCGCGCTGCTGAAAGTGGAAAGCCCCAAGCCGCTGCCCTTCGTCACCTTCGGCGATTCGGACAATACCCGCGTCGGCGACTGGGTGGTGGTGATTGGCAACCCGTTTGGGCTCGGCGGCTCGGTGACGGCGGGCATCATTTCGGCGCGTGCGCGCAACATCAACGCCGGGCCGTTCGATGACTTCCTGCAGACGGACGCCGCCATCAACCGTGGCAATTCCGGCGGCCCGATGTTCAACATGAATGGCGAGGTGGTCGGCATTTCCACCGCCATCTTCTCGCCGACCGGCGGCAATATCGGCATCGGCTTCGCCACGCCCTCCACGCTGGCGAAACCCGTGCTGGAGCAGTTGCGCCAGTATGGCCGCACCCATCGCGGCTGGCTGGGGGTGAAGATCCAGCAGGTGACCGAAGAGATTGCCAAGAGCGTCGGTCTCGATACCCCGCGCGGCGCGCTGGTGCTTGAGGTGAGCCCGGACAGCCCGGCGGCCAAGGCGGGCATCAAGGATGGCGACGTGGTGCTCTCCTTCAACGGCCAGCCCATCAAGGAAATGCGCAACCTGCCGCGCCTGGTGGCCGAGACGAAGATCGGCACCACGGTGGAGGTGGTCGTGTGGCGTAACAACCGCCAGCAGACCTACCGCGTCAAACTCGGCGAGCTGGACGAAACCGAGGAGGCCGCCGCGCCGCAGGAAGAGGATGGCGACAAGCCCGAGCTGAAAGGTGAGGAATTCCTCGGCATGGAGCTGCGCAATCTGGACAGCACGCTTGCCAAGCAGCTGAACATTGAAGGCAAGACGCAGGGTATCGTCATCGTGGCCGTGGAGCCCGGCGGGGTGGCGGCCAAGCGCGGCCTGCGCCGCTACGACATCGTGGTCGGCGTCAACCAGAGTTCGGTGAGCACGGTGAAGGAATTCCGCGCCGCCATCGACGAGGCGAAGAAAGTCGGCCGCGAGTTCGCGCTGGTGCGCGTCAGCCGGGGCAAGAACGAGTCCTACATCACCCTGCCCACCTCGCCGGAGGCGAAGGAGAAGGAAGAGTAGGCGTTTTCCTAAATCTCATCTCCTACAAGGTGGATTTCCTTTGTACCCGCTCCCTCCGCCCTCATGGTGAGCCTGTCGAACCATGATATGTGGCGCGGGCACGGGCCTGTTATCCTTCGACAGGCTCAGGATGAGGGGCGGGGGTGGGAGAATCCAGCTAGGTATGTCACCCCGCACTCGTTGCGGGGTCTCCCTGCCACACGAGGAGACCCCGCAACGAGTGCGGGGTGACATTCTGTTTTAGTAACGTCATTCCGGGACGCGTCAGCGTGCCCGGAATCTCCTCGCGTTACGATGAAGATCCTGCGCAGCCTACGGCTCGCAGGATGACGACTTCCCCCCATGCATGTGTCACCCCGGCGCCTGCCGGGGTCTTCCTGCCACACGGGGAGACCCCGCAATGAATGCGGGGTGACAGGGACGCGTCATTGCGAGCCATAAGCGAAGTAATCCAGCGGGCGGTACTGGATGGCCGCGTCGCTGCGCTCCTCGCCATGACGGTCCCCCAAGCGTCATGCTGTGCCCTGTCCCCGTGAAGGCGGGGGGTGTTTCAGCATCTTTGATAAACAGGCCCTGAAACACATTCATTGCGACACTGAGCTTTAGGCCAGCAACTCGCCCAATAACCAGTCCAGCAGCGGTAGCCCCGCTTCCGTAACGCGCAGAGTGGTGGCGTCCTCCACAAGGAAGCCTTGCCGCCCCAGTGCCTGCCGCCGCGCAAGGGGGCTGATAACCTCAGCCAGCATCAACCCGGTCGCCGCGTGCAAGGCGGCCTTGGAAAGCCCCTCACGCAGACGCAGGGCGGTGAGAAGGATTTCTTCGGCGCGCTCCGCTGGGGGAATCTTGCGGCAGGTTTCGCGCCCGTGGCCCTGGGCTTGCACCTGCGCCAGCCAGCGCTCTGGTGATTTCACGGTGGCGGTCGCCCACCAGCGGCCCGCCGCATCGCGCACCCGGCCATGCGCGCCGGGGCCGACGCCGAGATATGCCTCGCCACGCCAGTAGGCGAGGTTATGGCGGCTTTCCTGCCCGGCACGGGCGAAGTTGGAGACTTCGTAACGCACCAGCCCCGCCTCGGCGCAGCGGGTGAGTGTGTGCTCATAAAGCGCGAGCGCGGTTTCCTCGTCGGGCAGGGTGAAATCTCCCGCGCGGTAGACCCGCTCGAACGGCGTGTCGGGCTCAATGGTCAGCTGGTAGAGCGAGAGGTGATCGCCCGCCATGCTGAGCGCCTCGTCCAGCTCGGCTTGCCAGTCGAGCAGCGTCTGGCCGGGGCGGGCATAGATGAGATCGAAGGAAAAGCGCGGGAAGATGCGCCTCGCCAGTGCCAGCGCCGCGCGGGCTTCCGCCACATTATGCTGCCGGCCCAGAAACTGCAGGTCCGCCGCGCGCAGCGACTGAATGCCGAGCGACAGCCGGTTGACCCCGGCCGCGCGAAACCCCTCGAAGCGCGCCGCCTCCGCCGAGGTGGGGTTGGCCTCCAGCGTGATTTCGATGTCGCCCGTCTGCCCGAATAGAGTGCGCGCGCGAGCGATCAGCGCCTCCACCGTGCGCGGCGGCATGAGGGAGGGCGTACCCCCGCCGAAGAAGATGCTCACCAGCTTGCTGCCCGGTGCCGTCAGGGCGGCCATCTGCTCCAGCTCCGCCAGCAGGGCGGCTTCCCATGCGGCTTCGTCCACGGCGGCGCGCACATGGCTGTTGAAGTCGCAATACGGGCATTTCGCCTTGCAGAACGGCCAGTGGATATAAAGGGCAAGGGAGGACACGCGGCGGGTGGAATGGATGATTGGTTATTGGTAATTGGTCGCAGAAGCGCTACATGACATACTAACAACCAATCACCAATAACCAATTAGCAATCACCGCCTTACCCGTGCGCCCGAACCCGCAAGAACAAGCCACCCTCGTCCAGCTGCTGGATCGCATCTATGGGCAGATCCGTGTCATCGAGGAGAAATATCTGATTTTCGGGCAGGAAGGCGATTACCGCCCGCGCATCGAGTATTACCAGGACGCCGTGCGGGCGCTCACCTCTGGCGAGGATGACGGGCTGACCAAGCATAGCCGCCTGTCCGCCGAGCGACTGGCCTATGATGTGGCCATGCTGCGCCATATTCAGGCCAAGCCGATGACCGCCGGGCGCGGCCAGCAGCATTTCTCCGCCTCCACGGCGCTCGCCAAGCCCGGCCAGACAGCGAGCCCGCCGGAGCCGAACCGCGAGGAGCGCGCCGACCTCAAGCAGCGCTACAAGGACTACACCGTGCTGTTCGTGGCGCTCTTGGCTGAGAAGGCCGACCGCAACGCCCAGACGCGCACCGAGGAGGCCAACGTCATCGTGGCCGACTGCGCCATGCTGAAGAACCTGCTGGCCAAGCTGCAGCGCGGCGAGATCGGGCTGGCGGAGGTGCAGGCGGCGGTGGAGCATCTGGAGCATGACGAGCTGCGCAAGGCACTGCGCACGCTGCTTTCCATGAACCGTCTGAAGGCGGAGGAAATCGGCGGTGCCATCCAGCAGACCCAGACGGTGGGGCAGGCCGCCGATGCCGAGGTGAAGCGCATCGATCAGGCCATGCTCAGCTTTTCCACGGCCCAGCTGGCCATTTACGAGGATGCGAAGGATACCGTGAAGTCCATGGCTTCCCAAGGCATGAACATCGCCGGGAAGTTCGTCGAGAACGCCATGCGCCAGGCGCAGGGCCAGGGCCGGGGGCGGTTCTAGTCTTACCGGACCCTTTCATTGCTGGGCTGAGCCATGACGGCCGGTATACGGTTGAGCTTGACGTTACAAAATTGTGTCAGATGATCCAAAATCTCATTTTGCTTTTCTTTTCGCTCTGCGACGGCGGCGCTCGCTTTGAGACCGATCTCTCCCAATACAATCAACGCTGGAATGGCGAAGATTCCATAATGTTTTATTTTATCAGCGATGGAGTTAAACAATTTGTAAAGGCCATTGTTCTGGAGGTCTTCCATCCGCTTTTCCAATGCCTGGCGCTCCTGTTCCGTGGTCGAACCGCGCTCCAGCTGTTGCTGGATGGATTGAAACTCGCGGGCTTCAGGGCTTTCTCCTACACGAAGGCTGACCTCTCGTCCTGCAAAAGCAGTCAATTTCAGTAGAATACCCGCCCCAACCGCTAAGCCCATCCTCACTAACGTCCGGCGCTGAAGCAGCTGGTTTAGGTTATTCTTGATGGTCGTATCTGCAAGAAGTTTAGTAGCCGTAGTTTCATTCTTGGCCTTTTCCAAGGCGGCCATTTCACGCTCATTGAACTCCAGCTGATAGCCGGCAATCGCAAAACGTTCATAGAATTCGCGTACAGCTGCGGGGCTGTATTCATAAAGATGGACAAAGAAGCGTGCCCCTACGTCATCGCTGTATTCAAAAGGATAACGCTGGATGCGTTCGTAAATACCTTTAATACCCGCATCGACATCGTCTTTGGTAAACATGTTAACCCCTTAAAAAATTTACGGACCTGATAGCAATTACTGGCATATGCGTAAAGTTAAGCTTTTGTTAAAATGATGACGTGGTAACTTGCTCACTTCGCGCCAAGCAAATCCCTTCTGTTTTCCTCGCCTCTCTGTTACGAAAACCCATGCCTTCCGCCTCCCTCCGTCTGCCGCTGGCCCTGATCGGGCTGCTCCTGTGCTGGCCCTCGGCCTTTCCGGCGATCCGCATCGCGGTGCGTGAGTTCACGCCGCTGGAAGTCACGGCGTTTCGGCTGACCGGGGCGGCGGTGCTGATGCTGCTGATCGGCGCGGCGAAGGGCATGAAGCGGCCCCGGCGGGAGCATCTGCTGCCCATCGCGCTGTGCGGCATCATCGGGCTGATGGTCTATAACCTCGGCCTCGGCTACGGGCTGCAGACGGTCTCTGCCGCCGCGGCGGGTTTCATCGTGGCGATGGGCCCGATCTTTATCGTGCTGTTCTCCGTATTTTTCCTGAAGGAGAAAATCGGTTGGAAGACGCGTAGCGGCATTGCCATCAGCTTCCTTGGCGCGAGCCTGATTGCCTTCGCCAAGCCGGGCGGCTTCAGTCTGGAGTGGGGCGCACTCTATGTGCTCTCCGCCGCGCTGGCCGCCGCCGTGATGACGCTGACCCAGAAGCCGCTGCTGACGCATTACACGCCCTACGACATCACCACCTGGATGACCGTGGCCGCGGCGCTTTCCGTGCTGCCGCTGGGCTGGCATGTCTTTCCAAAAGTCTGGGCGATGGGGCCAACCCCGAGTGTGTGGGCACTGGTGCATCTGGCGGTGGTGGTGTCCTTCGTCGGCTATCTGTTCTGGGGCTATGTGCTCTCGCGCCTGCCCGCCTCGCGTGTGGCGAGCTTCATGTACCTGATTCCCATCTCCGCCACGCTGATTGCGTGGGGCTGGATCGGCGAGGTGCCGCACTGGATGACGGTGTTTGGCGGCGCGGTGGTGATTGCGGGCGTCGCCATCGTCAATATCCGCCGCCAGCAGAAGCGGCAGCCGGTGGACGTGGTGATCGACTGATTATCCGACTTCCAGCGAGGGTGGCGTCGGCTCTTCCTTGCGGCGCGTCTCTCGCCAGGCGATGACGGCGCTGGAGGCGACGATGACGGCCGCGCCAACCAGCGTCATCGCGTCGATGGTTTCCCCAAGGAAGCTGACGGCGAGGATGGCGGTGAAGACCAGCCGCAGGAAATCAAACGGCATCAGCAGCACGATGCCCGCCTGGGTGAACGCCTTCACCATCGCCAGCTGCGCGACCGTGGAGGCCAGCGCGATGGCCGCGATCTCCAGCACCTGCATGCTGCCAATTGGCTCCCAGAACCACAGGCCGAGCGGGGCGGAGAGCAGGCTCATGAAACTCGCCATGTAGAACACGATGCGCCAGGCGGGCTCCGTGGCCGTCAGGCGTTTGACCACGATGGAGGCCACCGCCATCATCGCCGCCGAGAACAGCACGATGGCGACGGATGAGGTCAGCTCGCCCGCCTGCCATGGCCGCAGGATGATGAGCATGCCGAGGAAGCCCACCGCCAGCGCGCCGATGCGCCATACCCCGATGCGCTCGCCCAGGAACAGGAATGCAAACAGCGTGGCAAACAGCGGCGTCGTGAAGCTGAGGGCGGTGGCGTGATTCACCGGCATCAGTGAGAGGGAGAGGAACCATGTTTCCATCGCGAACAGCCCGATGGCCGCCCGCCAGAAATGCAGCCAGAGCCGCTCTGTTTTTGGTGTGGCGCGCCAGAAATAGAGCGCCACCGGAAGCAGGAACAAAAAGGAAAACAGGTTGCGCAAAAACACGGCCTGCGTCGAGGAAACCTCCTGCGTCACGTCGCGGATCAGCGTGTTCATGGCCGAAAAACACAGCATGGCGAAGACGTAGAAGCCAATCCCCGCGAGCGGGTGCGCCTTGAAACGCTGATAGAGTACCGTGGGAGACATGCAACCGTTGTTTCAGGCTTGTCGTCTCCCGTCAATCTCGGTTAGGGTGGGGGCATGCACTCGACCGACCGCGCATGAACGCCCAGCCTGCCGCGCAACATTCCTTCCAGACCGCGCGTGACGCGGCGCTCACCGATTCTCCCTTCGCCGCCAGCGGTGCCAGCCCGCTGCCCATCACGCCGTTGCCCAAGCAGGAGCCCTGCGCCGACTGGGACGCGCTGCGCAAGGCCACCCTGCCGCCGCTGCAGGGCTGGCTGGCGTTGGAGCGTGCCCATACGCGGGCGTATTTTGAGCGTACCGGCAATGCGTTCCGCACGCTGCGGCAATACAGCGACGCCATCGACCAGATGCTGCAGGGCCTGCTGCGGCTGGGGCTGAAACAGGCCGAGGCGCTGGGCCAGCTGCCCGACGCCGCGCGCGAGCGGGAGAAGCAGGAATCGCCACTGGCGCTGCTGGCCATCGGCGGCTACGGGCGGCGCGAGCTGTTTCCTTACTCGGACCTCGACATCCTGCTGCTGCACAACGAAACGCTCGGCGACGCGCTGGAGCCGCTGGCGCAGTTTCTCTATTACGTGCTGTGGGACCTCGGCTTCAAGGTGGGCCAGTCCGTGCGAACGCTGAACGAATCGCTGGAGGCCAGCCAGCAGGACCACACGGTGCTCACCGCGCTGCTCGATGCGCGCCTCATCACCGGCCAGCGGCGGCTGCTGACCAAGCTGATCAAGCTCTTGCAGGAGCAGGCGACGGAAGGCCGCGTGCGCCAGTTCACCGAGGAGAAACTCAGCGAGCGCGATGCACGGCATGAGAAGCACGGCAATTCGCGCTACCTGCTCGAGCCCAACATCAAGGACGGCAAGGGGGGGCTGCGCGACCTGCACACGCTCTACTGGATCGCCCGCTATGCGTACGGCGTGCGCAACATGAAAGAGCTGGTGACGCGCGGCTTGTTCACGCCGGAGGAATATCTGCGCTTCCAGCGTGCACTGCGCTTCCTCTGCGTGGTGCGCATGGAGCTGCATTACATGGCGGGCCGCCCCGAGGAGCGCCTGACCTTTGATCGCCAGCGGGCCCTCGCCGAGAAGCTCGATTTCCGCGAGAGCGAGGCCAACCGCGCGGTGGAGCGCTTCATGAAGCGCTATTTCCTGGTGGCGGGCGAGGTGGGCAGCCTGACGCGGCTGGTCTGCGCGTCGCTCGAGGCGCACCAGCGCCGCGCGCCGAAGAAATTGTGGGAGCTGTGGAAAACCCGCCAGCGCCGCCTGGGCGGGTTGGTGCTGGAGGGCGAGCGGCTGGCTTTCCCGTCGGAGGAAGCGCTGGAGGAATCGCCCCTGCTGATGTTCGAGCTGTTCCGCCAGTCGCTGGAGGAGAACATCGATATTCACCCGGCCGCGCTGCAGCAGGTGGCGCGCCATCTGCGACTGGTGACGCGCGAATTCCGCGAGAGCCCGGAGGCCAATCAGGCCTTCCTCGCCATCCTGCTCTCCGAGAAGAACCCCGTTGATACGCTGCGCCGCATGCGCGAGGTGGGGCTGCTCGGCAAATTCCTGCCCGACTTCGCCCGCGTGGTGGGGCAGATGCAGTTCGACATGTTCCACATCTACACGGTGGATGAGCATATTCTGCGCGCGGTGGGCATCCTGCATGATCTGGAGCGCGGGCAGTATGCGGCCAGCATTCCTATCGCCTCGGAAGTGGTGGGCATGGTGCAGTCGCGCCGGGTGCTGTTCCTCTGCGCCCTGACCCATGACATCGCCAAGGGGCGCGGCGGTGACCACGCGAAGAAAGGCGCGGCCATCGCGCGGCAGCTGGCTAAACGCTTCGGCTTCAGCGCGGCGGAGGCGGATATCGCCGAATGGCTGGTGCTGCACCATCAGGAATTCTCCGACACCGCCCACAAACGCGACCTGACCGACCCGGACACCATCCGCCGTTTCGTGGACCTTGTGCAGTCGCTGGAGCGGCTGCGGCTGCTGCTGGTGCTGACCGTCGTCGACATGCAGGCGGTGGGGCCGCATATCTGGAACGGCTGGAAAGCGGCGCTGCTGCGTGAGCTGTACCGGCGCTCCGAGCAGCTGATCCGCACCGGCTCGCTCGATGCTCCCTCGCCGGAGCGGGCGCTGGGGGCGGTGCTGGAAGGCCTGTCGCCAGAGGAGCGGCAGGTGGCCGATCGCTACATCGACGAGGCGGAGAGCGCCTTCCTCGGCAGCTGCCCGGAGGAGGAGCACGCGCTGATTCTTACCCTGCTCGCGCGCATCTGGATGGGCGGCGAGCCACTGGCGATGGATGTCGCCTCGCATATTTTCCATGACATTTCACGCGTCATCGTCATCGCGCCTGACCGGGCGGGGCTGCTCGCCGATGTCACCGGGGCCTTCGCCCGCGAGGGGGTGAGCGTGGCAGGCGCGCGCATCACCACGCTGAAATCCGGCTGGGCGGTGCAGCTCTGGCAGGTGCAGGACGTGGGCAGCCAGGCGCTCACCGACGGGGCCAAGCGCAAGAAGCTGCAGAAATCGCTGGAAGCGGCCATCCTTGCCCAAACTCCCGCGCCGCCCTTGCCAAAGCAGCCCGCCTCGCGCAAGCACGAGCATTTCGACACGCCGATCGAGCTGTTTTTCGAGAACGGCTATTCCGGCACCTTCACCATTCTGGAAATCACCGCGCCCGACCGCGTCGGCCTGCTGCACACGCTCTGCCGCACGCTGGCCAATGAGGGCATCACCATCGCCTCCGCCCATATCGGCACCTACGGCGAGAAGGCCGTGGACGTGTTCTACCTCAAGGACCGCTTCGGCATGAAGCTGGTGCATCCGGGGAAGCTGAAGGAGTTGCAGGGTAGAATCGAGGATGCGATTCGCGGATTGTCTAAGACGGCCACTTAGCCGTGGCTTCGCGCTTTCTTTTGTTCAAATTGCCCTACGTGCCCCTCAGTCACAGCTTCACGCACTTCGCGGGCGGGCTGCTTGAATTGCAGCCTGATGTTTTCCTGCGGAATCTCCACATTTATTGCGTTTGATAGAAACTGGCGTGTCTCTTCAGGAGACTGGCTCAGGCGAATAAAGCGCGAACTTTTTTCCGCATTACGACAAACCTGCTGAAACTCTTCTTGCGTCAAGGGAGCGGGCAAATTTACGCCCACACGTGCTTCATTGGAAACGGTTGGCTGTGGCCGCTGTGTGAGAGGGTAACGATAGTTGTTCAGCAATGTATTCCACGTATCAACCGGAATGGTGTAGGAACAGGAAGAAGGCGTACCATGATGAGGAAGCGCCTGTTCGATAACCACCCGGAGTTGGCGCTTGATGACGTCCTCATCGACCGATACAGGGCGAGGAGGCGTATAGTTCGGATTTGGCACCCAGCAAACACCCCGGTTTCCTCTCCTACAGCGATAAAAAATTTGTGGATGTGCGAACGTCGTAGGCACGTGAAGCGTTACCGGTTTTGCGGCGTCCTCACTAAGTCGGCTGAAGTCAAATTGTTCGATGGGCACAGCGGTCTCATCGCCTAATGCCACTTTAAGGTGAATGACGCCGCGATTGTATTGGTCCATTAACTCCAAGGCTATTTCCCGCGCTTTCTCGGTTCTAGCATTATTTGTACAGCTTACCGCCGCGCCAGTTAAGCCAGCCAAAATAGCGAAGCTGACCACAGGTTTAACTAAACTTACGTCACTCATAGTTATCTCCAAATTAAAGCTCTAAACGACATTCTTTAAATTCAAGTCACTAATTTTGTAGAGATGTAACAAGCCTTGAGTGAGATAAATATTAAGATTTAATTAAGTTTTTTGAATAGGCGCTCATTTATTTATCCAACGAAGCCAAACAACTGCGGAAATACTCCGTCTTCGCCGCTTTCGGCGTCACGTTGCGCGCCTTGGGGCTGTAGGCGTACTTCACGATGTTGCCCATCAGTGTGCGGGCAATCGCCGGCTGCTTGCGCTTCAGCGTCACTTTCTCCCAATCGGCGCGTTGCTGGGCAGCGCTCACCCCGGCATCGCGGCGGGTGAAGACGGCCTCCGCCAGGCCTGCGAATTCGCGGCAGGTGGCGAGCTTCTCCTGCGGGATGGCGGCAGGGGCGGCGAGCGGCAGAAGCATCAGGCAGAGCAGGGGGATGCGGCGCATGGCGGGACTCCTTCTTGCGGTTGCGCTCAAACTAGGGCAATCCTGTAAAAAAGGAAACGCCCATGTCCCGCTTTCTGGTCGAGTTCTGGCCCGCGCTGATTCCCATATCGCTCTATCTGACGTGGCTCACCCTCCTGCGCAAGGAAAAGACACGGCAGCAGCTGACCTCCGGCCCGCTGTTCTGGACCATCCTCTCCAGCGCTCTCCTGATGGTAGTCTGCTTCCTTTACTGGTCGCAGAACCAGTCGGGCATGCACCGGGGCACGTACGTACCGCCGCACTATGCGCCGGGCTCGGTCATCCCCGGCGGGGTGCAACCGCGCCCATGACGACGCCCATCGCCCCGCCGGACTGGCTGCAGCGCCCCGCCGTACGGGCGGTGGCGATGGCCTTCGCCAAGGCGGAGCGGCCGCTGCGTTTCGTCGGCGGCGCGGTGCGCGATCACCTGCTTGGCCGCCCGGTCGGTGACATTGACGCCGCCACCACCGCCACGCCGGACGAAACCCTCGCTCTGCTGTCGCGCGCCCGCATCAAGGCGGTGCCGACCGGCCTAGCGCATGGCACGGTGACAGCGGTGCATGAGGGCGCGACGCTGGAGATTACCACCCTGCGCCGGGACGTGGCCACCGATGGCCGCCACGCGGTGGTCGCCTTCACCGATGACTGGAAGGAGGATGCGGCGCGGCGGGATTTTACCGTCAACGCGCTCTACCTCGCGCCGGACGGCACGCTCTATGACTATTTTGGCGGCAGGGACGATCTGGCGCGCGGCGTGATCCGCTTCATTGGCGAGCCCTCCGCGCGCATCGCGGAGGATTACCTGCGCATCCTGCGCTATTTCCGCTTCCTCGCCACGCATGGGCGCGAGCCGGCCGAGGTGACGGCGCTGGCGGCATGCGAATCGGCGGCGCTGGAATTGCTGAACCTCTCGGGTGAGCGCATCCGGCAGGAGATGCTGAAGCTGCTTGCGGCCTCACAGCCGCTGGCCGCGCTGGAGGTGATGCAGGGCAGCGGCGTGCTTTCCGTGGTCACCGGCCACGCCTTCGAGCTGGCGCGCCTGACGCCACTGCTGGCGCAGGAAGCAACGCTCGGCCAGCCGCCACATCCGCTGGTGCGCCTCGCGCTGCTGCTGCGGGGGGCGGGGCAGGGCGAGGCGCTGGCTGAAGCCATTGCGCGGCGCTGGAAGCTCTCCACGAAAGAAGCGCGGCTCCTGCAGGCGCTGGTCACGCAGCCGCTCCCTGCGCCGCTCGATGCGCCCGCCGTACGACGGCTCGCCTATCTGCACGGCCCGGAATGGGCGGGCCCACTGTTGCAGGTTGCCGCGGCAGAGCAGGGGATGCCCCCGCCTACGCTGGCGGCACTGTGGCAGGAGACGGCGGGCTGGGTGCCGCCGCGCCTGCCGGTTTCCGGCGAGGATTTGAAAGCGCGCGGCCTTGGCGCGGGCCCAGCCTTGGGGAAAGCCCTGCGCGCGCTGGAGGAGCGCTGGATCGCCAGCGATTTCACCCTCACGCGCGACGCCTTGCTGGCCACCCTGTAAAAAGCGTGGCCGCGCCACAACACTGCCTCGCCTTTGCGGCCCATTCCGTCTTTACCGCTGATTTTATTGATTTGTTAACAGGTGGTCGGTAAGGTCAAACAAAAATTAAACGAGGAAATTCATGGAAACTTCCATCCTGATCGTCGAGGACGAAGCCGCGATTGTCACCATGCTGCGCTACAATCTGGAGCGCGAGGGCTTCCGCGTCTATTCCACCGGGGACGGCGAGGAAGCCATCACCATGGTGAAGGAATACAAGCCCGACATCATCGTGCTGGACTGGATGCTGCCCTCCATGACCGGCATCGAGGTGTGCAAGCATCTGCGCTGGAATAACGACACCAAGAACATCCCCATCATCATACTCTCCGCACGCGGTGAGGAAGGAGACCGCATCCGCGGCCTCGACGTCGGCGCTGACGATTACATGGTGAAGCCTTTCTCGCCGGGCGAGCTGATTTCGCGCATCCGCGCCGTCTTCCGCCGCATCCGCCCCTCGCTGACCGAGCAGAAGCTGGAGTTCGCGGGCATCGTCATGGACATCTCCACCCACAAGGTGACGCGCGACGGCACGGAAGTGCATCTCTCGCCGACCGAGTTCGGCCTGTTGCGCTATCTGATGGAGCATCCGGGCCGCGTATTCTCCCGCGAGCAGCTGCTCGACGCCGTGTGGGGCCATGATATTTACGTGGAACTGCGTACCGTCGACGTGCATATCCGCCGCCTGCGCAAGGCGCTGAATTATGACGGAAAGCAGCCGGACCTCGTGCGCACCGTGCGCTCGGCGGGCTATGCGCTGGAGGAAAACCCCGGCGGCAAGAATTACGTGAATTCGGACGGCGAAGACGCCTGAGGCATCCGGCGCGGGGCCTTTACCGGGCGGGCCGCATCCTGTATATAAAGGACAATGCATATGTCCGATCCGTCCCCGAAGAACACCCAGCCGACGCTGGAACAGGTCATGCTCAGCCGCCGCCAATTCCTGGGGCTGGCCGGGGCGGCGGGTGCGGCGGCCTTGGCCCTGCCCGGCCGCGCGCTGGCGGCCTCCAGCCTCACGCCTTCCACGCTGACCTTTACCGAGATCGCCAAGCGTTTGGCGCCGGAGCCTGCCGTGGCACCGGGCTACTCGGTATTACCGCTCATCTCGTGGGGAGACCCGCTGTTCGACCAGGGGGCGGGCTTCGACCCGGCCCGCCAGTCACCGGAGGATCAGGCCCGCCGGTTCGGCTACAATAATGACTTCACCGCCTATATGCCGCTGGAAGAGAATTCCAGCACGCACGGCCTGCTCTGCGTGAATCATGAATACACCATCCTGCGGCTGATGTTCGCCAAGCTGGAGAAGACCAACGAGCGCTTCATGGCCACCGAAGCGCAGGGGCGCATTGAGCAGGAAGCGCATGGCTGCAGCGTGGTGGAAATCCGCCAGACGCCTGAAAAAGGCTGGCGCGCGCTGGAATCCGGCACCTATAACCGTCGCATCACCGCCACCACGCCCATCGCGGTGCGCGGGCCGGCGGCGGGCCATGCAAGGCTGCGCACGAAAGCCGACCCCGCCGGCACGCGCATCCTCGGCACGCTCGCCAATTGCGCGGGAGGTGTCACGCCATGGGGCACGGTGCTGACCTGCGAGGAGAATTTCGATCAGTATTTCGCCAATGTCCCCGATGGGCATGCGGATGGCGATCTGTGGAAGCGCTATACCATCGGCAATGACCCCTATTACAACTGGCACCTGTTTGATACGCGCTTTGATGTGACGAAGGAGCCCAACGAATGCAACCGCTTCGGCTGGGTGGTGGAATACGACCCCTACGACCCCGCCTCCACCCCCGTCAAGCGCACCGCGCTCGGCCGCTTCAAGCATGAATGTGCCACCTGCGTCGTGGCGCCTGATGGCCGCGTCGCGGTCTATTCGGGGGACGACCAGGTGTTCGAATATATCTACCGCTTCGTCACCGCGAAGCCGTACGACCCCCAAAACCGTGCCGCCAACCGTCACCTGCTGGATGAGGGCACCTTGTCGGTGGCCCAGTTCAAAGCAGACGGCACGCTGCGCTGGCTGCCGCTGATTCACGGCGAGGGGCCGCTGACGGCGGAAAACGGCTTTACCAGCCAGGCGGAAGTGGTGATCTATGCCCGCCGCGCCGCGGACCTGGTCGGGGCGACGCCGATGGACCGGCCGGAGGATGTGGAGGTCACGCGCACGGGCCGCGTCTATGCCTCGCTGACGAAGAACAAGGACCGCAAGAAGTCGCAGCGCCTGCCGTCCAACCGCCGCGGGCCAAACCCGTTTGGCCATATCATCGAGATGATTCCGCCCAAGGTGGCAGGCGGCCGCGACCATACCGCCGAGACCTACCGCTGGGACATCTTCCTCGAGGGCGGCAACCCTGCCGAGCCTACGCACGAGGCCTATTACCGCGAGCGCCCAAGCGTCAATGGCTGGCTTACCAATCCGGACAACCTCACCTCGGACGCGCATGGCAATCTGTGGATCTGCACCGACGGGCAGCAGGAAGCCGTCGGCACCAGCGAGGGCATCTACGCCGCCCCCACCTCGGGCGAGGAGCGTGGCAAGCCGAAGCTCTTCTTCACCGCCCCCATCGGCGCGGAGGTCACCGGCCCCAGCTTTACGCCGGACGGGCGTACGCTGTTTGTTTCCGTACAGCATCCCGGCGAGGACCCGGAGGATTCTACTTACGAGCAGCCTTCCACCCGCTGGCCAGATGATCTGCCCGCTCGGCCGCCGCGCCCCACGGTGGTGGCCATCACCAAGGATGATGGCGGCATCATTGGCAGCTGACGCAAAGCTGCGCCTGATATACCCAAAACGCGGAATCAAGCGTAAATTCTGCGGCTTGTTAATGCCCCGCTGACGGCTTTTATTGGAAAACTTCCTGTTTTCTGATATGACTAAGGAATGGTGCCGTGTGAACTCTCCGCCAGTTTGTCTCCGCGCCTTCCTTTCCTCGTGCAGACATGATCATGGCCGCTCCCCAATTTACTCCTGTTGAAGACCACCTGAGACCTTACCTCCTTCGCGCCCGCCGCACCTTCCTTTACGCATGGCTTTTCTCTTTCTGTGCCAGCCTGTTCATGCTGGCATTGCCGCTTTACTCGCTGCAGGTGCTGGACCGCGTGCTCTCCAGCCATTCTATCGAAACGCTGCTGATGCTGACCCTCATTATCGGCACGGGCATCATCTTCTACGGCATGTTCTCCGCGCTGCGCACCAGCCTGCTCAATCAGGTCGGACACTGGCTAGACTATGCGCTCGCCCCCAAATTGCTGGAGGATGCCATCACCAAATCCTCGCTCGGCCAGTATGTCAGCGCAGCCCAACACCAACGTGATCTTGGCCAGATCAAATCGTTCATCTCTGGCGGGCTTGGCACGCTGATGGATGTGCCTTGGTCGATGGTGTTCCTGCTCGTCATCTATCTTATCAGTCCGGCTCTTGGCTTTCTTACCGTGGTTGGCATGGTGGTGCTGATCGCGTTTGGTGTCATCAATGAATATGCAACGAAGAAGATCACCGAACAATCCAGCGAGGGGATGCTTAAAAGTAACATTCTCGCTGACACCGCCAGCCGTAATGCCGAGGCCGTGGAAACGATGGGCATGATGGGCAATATCATAGCCCATTGGCAGCGCTTCCAGAAACCAGCGGGTGAGTACGCTGAACGTGGTGCGGCGCGCGCCAACATGGTGCAGTCCATCGCCAAGATTGTCCGGCTGTTCCTGCAGATTGCCGTCACGGGCATCGGCGCGTGGCTGGCGCTGCATAACGAAATCACGGTGGGCGGCATGATTGCTTCGTCCATCCTTGTCGGCCGGGCGCTGGCGCCGTTTGAGCAGGCCATTGCGCTGTGGAAAAGTTTTCTGAGCGCCCGCGAATCTTACCATCGCCTCAATAGCGCACTCGCCACTGCCACCCAGCTGGAGCGCGGCACGTTGGAGCTGCCGGAGCCGGAAGGGCATATTTCGGTGGAGAACCTGATCTACACCCCGCCGAAAGCCGCGCCTATCATCAAGGGCGTGACCTTCCGCATCAGCGCGGGCGAGTCGCTTGGCATCATCGGCCCTTCAGCGGCGGGAAAGTCAACACTTTCCAAGCTTATCATGGGCCTGCTGCCGCCGAGCCATGGCGCGGCGCGGCTGGACGGCGCGGAAACGTTCAAATGGAACCGCGCCAATTTCGGCAAGTATGTTGGTTACATGCCGCAGCAGGTGGATCTGTTCTCAGGCACCATCAAAGACAATATCGCTCGCATGGACTTGGACGCGCCAATGGACAAGGTGATTCACGCCGCGCAGATGGCGGGGGTGCATGACATGATCCTGCGCCTGCCCAACGGTTACGAGACGCAGTATGACCAGATGCGCTACAGCCTGTCCCCCGGCCAGCGCCAGCGCATCGGTTTGGCGCGTGCGCTCTATGGCAATCCGAAATTCGTGCTGCTCGATGAGCCCAACACCAACCTCGACGGCGACGGCGAGCGCGCACTGCTCGGCGCGCTTACCCGCATGAAGCAGGCAGGCATCACCTTCATCGTGGTGGCGCACCGGCCGACCATTGTCTCAATGGT
The DNA here is from genome assembly GCA_002291925.1 of Alphaproteobacteria bacterium UBA998. Taxonomy (GTDB): domain Bacteria; phylum Pseudomonadota; class Alphaproteobacteria; order Rickettsiales; family UBA998; genus UBA998. The sequence continues at coordinate 30,919 of DBAY01000023.1, forward strand.
CGACAAAATTCTTGTGCTGAAGGCGGGCACGGTGGAGCGCTTCGGTCCGCGCGATGAGGTGCTGCGCATGTACACCCCGGCCGGCGTCCGGCAGTCCGCGCCAGCGCAAGGCAGCGGGGATCCGTCCAGCCTGCCGCACGCAGCGGAAGGAGGTATCGCATGAACGAGCCGATCATGGAGCAGGCGCCTTCTCGTTTCAGTGTCCTCGCTGATCGCTTCATTGCATTTGTCGACCAGCTAGGTGAGCGCATTTCGCCCCGCGTCAATGGGGTGGAGGTGACGCCGGAATCGATTGCGCGTCCGACGATCCTTTTTGGTGTTACCGCCATGGCGCTTATTTTTGGCATCATGGTGTTCTGGTCGGCGGTGGCACCGCTCAACAGTGCCGCGGTGGCCACCGGCAGCGTGATTCTGGACTCCAACAAGAAGACCATCCAGCATTTGGAAGGTGGCATTGTGGACCGGATTTACGTCCGGGAGGGCGAATTCGTGGAGAAGAATCAGCCGCTCATCCGGTTGGACGAAACGGCTGCCAAGTCGCGTTACGACTTGCTGAAGAGCCAGTTTATCACCTTTAAAGCGGCGGAGGCACGCCTGCTGGCTGAGCGGGACAAACAGGGTGACATTGCGTTTAGCAAGGAGCTGCTCGCACTGGAGGACAAGAACAGCATCGTGCGAGAGAACCTTGACAGCCAGCGCCGCCTGTTTGAATCGCGCCGCCTGAACGTGGAAGGCAAGACCTCCGTCCTGCAGCAGAAGATTGAGCAGAGCCGTCGAGAAATCCTTGGCCTGCAGGCTCAGCAGGCTTCCACCGAACAGCAGGTCCGACTTATCCGCGACGAGCTGGCGGGCGTCCGTAAGCTCTATGCGTCACACAACGTGAGTATTCAGCGGCTGAAAGCACTGGAACGCGAGGAGGCCAACCTCACGGGCCAGCGTGGTGAATATGTCGCCATGATCTCACGTGCGGAGCAGGCCATTGCCGAGGCGGAAATCGAGATTTTGAACTTGAAGAACGAATTTGAGAAGGATGTAGTGGAGGAGCTGCGCGAGACACAGACGCAGCTCGCCGATCTAGAAGAGCGTATCCGCGCCAGTGCTGACCAGTTCCAGCGCATCGTCATCGCCGCGCCGCTGGCGGGCACCATCACCGACCTGAAGGTGCATACCGTGGGCGGTGTCATCTCGCCGGGAGAGAAGATCGCCGATATCGTGCCGCAGGATGACAAGCTGATCATCGAGGCAAAGGTACAGCCGCAGGACATTGATGTGGTGCATGCTGGCCTGGTGGCACGCGTACGCCTCTCCGCCTACAAGACGCGCAACGTACCGCCCGTAGATGGCATCGTGCGTCATGTCTCTGCCGACCGCTTTACCGATGAGCGTACAGGGCAAAGCTATTACCTGGCGCGCATCGAGGTAGATGAGAGTGAGCTGAAGGAACTGCAGAATGTAAAGCTTTATCCCGGCATGCCGACCGAGGTACTAATCGTCACCGGCGAGCGGACGCTGCTCTCCTACCTGTTCTCGCCGATCACCGATTCCTTCAACAAGGCATTCCGCGAGCAATAAGGCGGTGCACCGGAAAATACAGCTGCCTACTGGCGCAAACCCAAAGGCTTCCACATTGCCGGTGGCAGATCCAGATCATCCGGGAGTCCATTCGCGCCCACCAAAGGCTTGGTTCCCGGAAGGGCCTCCGCCCGGGGCACCTGTGGCGGGCGAGGGGCTTCGACCTCGCTCGGCGGCCCCATCGCGATGCGCTCCACGCGCTCGGGATGACCATAAGGGAATTTGAACCCGACCGCGGTGATTTCATATCCTTTGCGCTGCACGGCGATATTGGTGAAGCCGCACTCGCGCAACATTCCTCCCAGCTGTTCATGCGTGAAGCCGCTGCGATGCTGGAAGTGGGGTTCCCCCTGCGCGATACCGCTGCGAAGCCCGTAAAGCAGGTCCAAGGGGGTGATCGCACCCACTTTCGTATCATAAAGCGGGTGCAACGGCTGGTTGTTGGCAACATAGACGGAAGCCAGCTGGGCATTGGGCACAGTGAGGATGGCGCAGCCTTCATCCTTTAGCACGCGCAGGGCTTCTTTCAGAATTTGCGCCACCAGGTGCAGCGGGAAGCGTTGCAGGACCTGCGGCAGCATGACCGCATCAACGGTGGCATCCGCCACCCCATCCAGACGTTCCAGGGGGCCGTGAATGTCGGGCTGCACCCGTGCATCGCAATCATAGCGTATCTCCTGCCAGAGCGCGGGCGGAAACTGTGCCTCGAAGCGGCCGGGGGTGGCGGACATCCAGCCCAGCTGCAGGACGGTCTTGCGGGAGGCGGCGGCTTCAGGCGGCATGGGTGCGTCCAGCATCGTAGAGGGCAGCCGCGGGCACATGGCCATGGCGCGCCATCATGGTGGCGTGGGTGGGCGGTGGCAGGCGGCCAGCCGCCAGATCATCGATAAGCGACATGTGCAATGGCAGCAGGTCTTTCAGCGCATAATGATCGACAATAGTCTGCCGGGCGGCATTGCGCATGTCCTGCATGCGGTCGGGACTCTCCAAAATGCGCATCACCTGCGCCGCCACGTCTTCCGGTGAGAAGAAATCCGCGAGCAGCGCGTTACGCTCATGCTGCATCACCTCCAGCACCGGTTTGGTACGCGAGCTGACCATTGCACAGCCGCAGGCCATCGATTCCATCGACGACCAGGACAGCACGAATGGGTAGGTGAGGTAGATATGCGCCGCTGATACTTGGAACAGCCTGATAAGGTTGGCGTAGGAGACCGTCCCCGGCCAATGGATACGCGACGCATCGAGCGTTACCTGCTGGTTCATGATGCTCCGCCAGGTCTGGTTCTTGCCGAGCCGGCGGCCATAGCTCACCTCATCCGCTCCGACCGCGATGATATGACAGCGAGGGCGCTCACGCAGGATGATCTCCGCGGCGCGCATGAAGGTGGGGAAGCCGCGGTAAGGCTCGAAATTCCGGGCGATATAGGTTACCACCTCGTCGCCGGGGCGGAAAGTATGGCCATTCGCCTCGAAAGTGGCGTTTGGGTCTGGCTTGGCCAGTTCGGTGTCGATGCCGTCATGCAGCACGGCGATCTTCGGTTTGAATTCCTCCGGGTGTACACTCCACTGCCATAGGGTAGGGGAGATGCCCCAGTCGGCAGATTCCAGGCTCAGCAGGTTGATAATGTTCTTTGTGCGCACACGGGCGGCATCATCGGCCGTGGTGGCCTCGGCCGGATCAAACCCCACATCGGCGCCCTGGCTGCGGTAATAGAACTCGAAAAAGCCAAGTACACGGGCGCGCGGGAAAATATCCTTGATATAGAGTGCGTCACCCCACCCGGGATGGGTGCAGACGATGTCCGGAGTGAATCCCTCCTCGTCACGCAACCGCCTGCACATACGCCAGACCTCTTGCCCCTGCAGGATGCCGTGCTCGATGCCATGCAGGTAACGGTGTGTATGGGGCGAAGCCTCACGCTGCAGGCGGTACTCTACCTTGTGAACCCCCGGAATGTTGAAGCTTTTGGGCTTGGTGATGAACACCACCCGGTGCGCCGGGTTCTCCGCATAGGCGCGGCAAAGATGTTTATACTGCCCCGGCATGTTGGGATGCATGAAGAGAATGTTCATGACGCGCCTGAAGAGAGGAAACCCTCACGCCACTAGCACAGGCGGCAGGTATGTTCCACGGAAACCGTATAACGCGGGTTACATCTGGCAGAAATATTCCACTTATTAATGAGTTTTTTTTAAGGCATTGTCCCATTAAGATAG